>NZ_NSGB01000003.1:0-418714 GCF_002294785.1 Mesorhizobium sp. WSM3868
TCCACGGTCCCCAAATCATCAGGGCAACCAGTGAATCACGCTCCAAACAACCGCGCCAGAACTTCTTCAACAGCCTGCTAAAGCGCGTCGTGTTTGAACTGACGGGGACCACGCGCTTTAGATCTTTGTCTTGACGCATGTCGCTGCCCCAAAACCGGATCCACTTTTGGGCGACATGCATCAGAGAATGCGCTTCTCGGTCGCCGGATCGAAGAACACCGCCTTGCTGAGATTGAAGGCCAGCGGCGTGCTGGTGCCGGGCTGGATCCTGGCGTCGGCGCGCAGCCGCGCCACCACGCCCTTGCCGCCGAGATTGGTGACCGCGAAGGTGTCCGATCCCGCCGGCTCGACCACTTCGATGTGGCAGTCGGCGGTGGCGATTTCGGATCCGTTGCGTTCGGCGCCTTCTGGATCGGTCAGCGCTTCCGGCCGCACGCCGAAGATGACCGGCTTGTCCTTGAAGGCCGCAAGGCCGGTCGGCGCGCCGGGCAGCGACAGCGTGATCGGCTGGCGCGCCTCACGATCGAGAACGACCGAGAGCCCGCTGCCATTGGCGCCAATCTTGGCCGGGATCAGGTTCATCGCCGGCGAGCCCATGAAGTCGGCGACGAAGATATTGGTGGGGTTGTTGTAGACTTCGGCCGGCGTGCCGAACTGCTGTACCTCGCCGTCGCGCATCACGGCGATCTTGGTCGCCAGCGTCATCGCCTCGATCTGGTCGTGGGTGACATAGACGATCGTGGTGCCGGTCGTGGCGTGCAGGCGCTTGATCTCGATGCGCATGTCGACGCGCAGCTTGGCGTCGAGGTTGGAAAGCGGCTCGTCAAACAGGAAGAGTTTCGGGTCGCGCACCAGCGCCCGGCCCATGGCGACGCGCTGGCGCTGGCCGCCGGAAAGCTGGCTGGGCTTGCGGTTGAGCAGGTGACCGATCTGCAGGATCTTTGCCACCTTGTCGATCGCCGCCTGGCGCTCCGCCGCCGGCACGCCGCGCATCTCCATGCCGAAGGCGATGTTTCCGGCAACCGTCATGTTCGGATAGAGCGCGTAGCTCTGGAAAACCATGGCGATGTCGCGCTTCGAGGGATGCAAATCGTTGATCGCGCGGCCGTCGACGCGGATCTGGCCCTCGGTGATGGTTTCCAGCCCGGCAATGGTGTTGAGCAGCGTGGACTTGCCGCAGCCGGACGGGCCGACCAGCACCAGGAAGCCGCCCTTTTCGAGCTCGACATCGATGCCCTTCAGGATCTCGACATTCCCGAAGCGCTTCTTCAGCCCATCAATTTCCAGAAAAGCCATGGTCGTTCCTTCAGAGATAGGGTCAGCCCTTGACCGCGCCGGCCATCAGCCCGCGCACGAAATAGCGGCCGGCGACGACATAGACGATCAGGGTGGGGAGCGCGGCAATCATCGCCGCGGCCATGTTGACGTTGTATTCGACGACGCCGGTCGAGGTGTTGACGACATTGTTGAGCGCCACCGTCATCGGCATCACGTCGCCGGTGCCGGCGTAAGCGGAAGCGAACAGGAAGTCGTTCCAGATGTTGGTGAACTGGTAGATAACGGTGACGACGAAGATCGGCATCGAGTTGGGCAGCATGATGCGGCGGAAGATCTGGAAGAACGAGGCGCCGTCGACCTGCGCCGCCTTCACCAGTTCGGTCGGAAAGGCCTCGTAATAGTTGCGGAAGAACAGCGTGGTGAAGCCGAGGCCGTAGACCACATGGACGAAGGCCAGGTTGACCGTCGAGTTGCCGAGGCCGAAGTTGAACCCCGTCGCGTTCTGCAGGCTGGCGCCGAAGCGGCCGATGCTGCCGAGGATGGTCGCCATTGGCAAGAGCACCGACTGGAACGGAATGAAGCAGGCAAACAGCATCATCGCGAAGACCAGCGTGTGGCCGCGGAAGCGCCATTTGGTCAGCACATACCCGTTGAGAGCGCCGAGCAGCGTCGAGATCAGCACCGCCGGCACCACCATCTTGATGGAGTTCCAGAAGTAGCCCTTGATGCCGGCACAAGTCAGGCCGACGCAGGTTTCGCCCCAGGCCTTGAACCATGGCGCGATGGTCGGCGACTGCGGCAGCGCCAGCATGTTGCCGTTCTGGATCTCGTCCATGGTCTTGAACGAGGTGACCAGCATGACGAAGAGCGGCATCAGGTAGAACAGCGCGAACAGCGCAAGCAGTCCGTAGATGACGATGCGGTTGATCGTCCTGGCGCTGACGCCGCTCGATGCCTGGCGGGCCGGTGAGGTGACGGCACTCATCGCGGCTTCTCCCTGAGCTCGGAATAGAGATAAGGCACGATGATCGCGGTCAGCGTCATCAGCATGATCACCGCGCTCGCCGAGCCGACCGCCATCTCGTTGCGCTTGAAGGTGAACTCATACATGAAGTTGGAGGGAAGCCAGGCCGAGCCGCCCGGTCCGCCGCTGGTCAGCGCCACGACAAGGTCATAGGACTTGATGGCCAGATGCGCGAGCACGATGAAGGCCGACAGGAACACCGGCCTGAGCAGCGGAATGACGATGCGGCGGTAGAGCTGGAAGGTGGTGGCGCCGTCGATCTGCGCGGCTTTCATGATCTCACCGTCGATGCCGCGAAGCCCGGCCAGGAACATCGCCATGATGAAGCCGGAAGCCTGCCAGACGCCGGCGATCACCACTGTGTAGATGACGAAATCCTTGTTCTTGATCCAGTCGAAATGGAAGCTCGTCCAGCCCCATTGGTGTAGCGTCTGCTCGAGACCGAGGCCGGGGTCGAGGAACCATTTCCAGGCGACGCCGGTGACGATGAAGGAGAGCGCCATCGGATAGAGATAGATCGGCCGCAGCATGCCTTCGCCGCGGATCTTCTGGTCGAGCAGGATGGCCAGGAACAGGCCGAGCGCCAGGCAGATCAGGATGTAGAGGAAGCCGAAAATCCCCATGTTGGTGATCGAGGTGTACCAGCTCGACGGCGGGTCGCTCTCGAAGGTCCAGCGCCACAGCCGCTGATAGGCGCGGGCGCCGGTGATGTCGTAGGATGGGAAGGTCTTGGAATTGGTGAACGACAGATAGATCGTCCACAGGATGAAGCCATAGACGAAGACGATCGTCGCCGCGAAGCTCGGCGCCAGGACGATCTTCGGCAACAGGTCCTGCAATCGCGAGCGGACGGAGGCGCCGGGACGGGCGTCATGTTCCGGCGTCAGCTTGATTTGGGTTTCGGCGACTGTGCTCATCGGCTCATCCAGTACCGGTTATTGGGGACCAGCCAGCGTGCGGCGCACACCAGGCAGCAATCCCGTATATCGTCTCGACAGGAGACCTCCCCCGCCGGAGCGGGGGAGACTCGAGTGGTTTTGTTTATGCAATTCCGAACGGAAAACCGCTATGCACTTTTCCTGGAATTGCTCCAGCAAAAACGCCTTACTTGGCGTCGTCGATCGCCTTGACCAATTCGGTCACGGCTTCGTCCGAGGTCTTGATCTGGCCATGGACGAACTTCGAGATGACGTCCTTGTAGGCGTTGGCGACAGCCGGGGGCGCGCCATAGCCCTGGGCCAACGAGCCGAACAGCTTGCCGCCTTCGTTAGCAGCCTTAAGGTCGGCGATGCCCTTCTTGCCGCAAGCATCGAAGTCGGTGTCCGGCACGTCGGTACGAGCGGGGACCGAGCCCTTCACGACGTTGAAAGCCGACTGGAAGCTCTTCGACAGGGTGGCGGTGGCCAGAGCGACCTGGGCGGCCTTGCGGTCGTCCGGAACGTTGAACATGCCGAACATGTCGGAGTTGTAGATCACCGAGCCGTCGGTGCCCGGGAAGCGGTAGCAGAGGAAGTCCGTGCCCGGGGTCTTGTTGGCGGCGTGGAACTCGCCCTTGGCCCAGTCGCCCATGACCTGAACCAGCGCATCGCCTTTGATGACCATGGCGGTGGCGAGGTTCCAGTCGCGGCCCGAGAAGTTCGGGTCGACATAGGTGACGAGCTTGGCGAGGTTGTCGAACGACTTCTTCATCGTGTCGGACTTGAGCGACTCCTCATCGAGGTCGTTCATCGCCTTCTTGTAGAATTCCGGTCCGCCGGTCGACAGCACGACGGAGTCGAACATGGTCGCTTCCTGCCAGTTCTGGCCGCCAAGCGCCAGCGGGATGACGCCAGCAGCCTTGGCCTTGTCGAGCAGGGCGATGAAGTCGTCGAAGGTCTTTGGCTCGGTGCCGCCGATCTTGTCCATCACGGCCTTGTTGATCCACAGCCAGTTAACCGAGTGGACGTTGACCGGAGCCGCGACCCACTTGCCGTCATAGACGGAGAACTTCTGCAGGGCGGCCGGAACGCTCTTGTCCCAGCCTTCCTTCTTGGCGGTCTCGGTGAGGTCGCCCATGACGCCAGCAGCGGCATAGTCGAGCACGGTGTAGCCCAGCATCTGCGAGGCAGTCGGATAGTTGCCGGCCGCGACCATCGCCTTCAGAGCGGTCATGGCGGCGTCGCCGCCGCCGCCGGCCACCGGCACGTCCTTCCAGGCATAGCCTTCCTTGGCCAGATCCTGCTTCAGCACGTTCAGAGCAGCCGCTTCGCCGCCCGACGTCCACCAATGCAGCATCTGCACTTCCTTGACGTCCGCGGCATGCGCCGAGAACGCAAAGCTCGTCGCAAGAGCCGTTCCGATAAGCAGTTTGCGCAACATGTACTACCTCCCTTGTTGCATTCACATAACCGGCGGGGTGACCGCCGGGGTCTCCCAACTCAGCCGAGCCACCATCCGGTGCGCTGGCCGCGATGAAACTGGATTGTCTTTTCCTCGGTATAGTCCTCGACGGCGCGTTTGCCGAGTTCGCGTCCGAGACCGGATTGCTTGTAGCCGCCGAAGGGCAGTTCGGGATAACCCTCCATGAACGTATTCACCCAAACCGTCCCCGAACGCACACCGCGCGCCACCGACATGCATGTGTCGATGCTCGCGCTCCACACTCCCGCAGACAGACCATAGGGCGTGTTGTTGGCGATGTGCAATGCCCTTTCAATCGTTTCAAAAGTGAGCACGGACAGCACCGGCCCGAAGACTTCCTCGCGCGCGATTTCCATGTCCTCGGTAACGTTGCGGACAATGGTCGGATCGAGATACTGGCCGGCGTTGGAGGCGAGCTGTCCGCCGCCGCTGAAGACGCTGCCGCCGCCGGTTTTGGCCGCCTTCACATAGCCGGCTACCTTCGCCATGTGGTCGGCCGAGATCATCGCGCCGACCTTGGTGCGGTCGTCAAGCGGATCGCCGACTTTCACCCTCTCGGCCAGCGCCTTGACTGCGCCGAGAAAGTCGTCCGCGATCGCCTCATGCACGATCAGCCGACTGCCGGCATTGCAGCATTCGCCGGCGTTGAAGAAGCCGCCGAAGACTGCGGCATCCGCCGCTGCTTCGAGATCGGCGTCGGGAAAGACGATCTGGCCGTTCTTGCCGCCGAGCTCCATCGACACCTTCTTCAGCGAACTGGACGCCGCCGCCATGGTCATCTTGCCGACGCGGGTCGAGCCGGTGAAGGACACCATCTCAACCAGCGGATGGCTGACCATTGGCGCGCCGACATCGCTACCCAGGCCAGCGAGGATGTTGACGACACCCGTCGGCAGGCCGGCCTGCAGCAGGATATCGCCGAGCACGAAGGTCGACGCCGAGGTCATCTCGCTCGGCTTGACCACGGCAGTGCAGCCGGCGGCGAGCGCGAAGGGCAGTTTCTGGCTGACGATCAGGAAGGGAAAATTCCACGGCGTGATGATCGAGACGACGCCGATCGGCTCGCGCAGCACCACGCCCAGCATGTCATCGCCGAGATTGGCATAGCTCTCGCCATGGAGCGTGCGAGCAAGCGAAGCGGCATAGCGCCAGATGTCGACGGCGCCGCCGATCTCGCCGCGCGCCTGCGCGATCGGCTTGCCGGATTCCAACGCGTCGAGCCTGGCAATCTCTTCCAGTCGGCCCTCGATCAGATCGGCCGCTTTGAGCAGCACCGCGGCGCGTTCCGACGCCTTCATGCGCGGCCATGCGCCGGCCTCGAAGGCCTTGTGAGCTGCCTGCACCGCAGCGTCGACTTCCGCAGCACCCGCCTGCGCATAGCGTGAAACCGCAAAACCGTGGCCGGGACTGTTGCGTTCGATCGTGCGGCCGTCCCGGGCATCGACATGTTTGCCGTCGATCAGAAGCTTGTAGCTCTTCGGCGCCTGAGACGCTTCGACCGGCATGGAAATGTTAAGCGGTGCGTTCATCGTATCTTCTCTAGGATCTCGAAAAGTCCGGCTTGTGCCTGGCCTTGAAGGCGCCGACACCGGCCTTGAGATCGCCGGTGAGCGCAATGAAGCCGCTGGCCAGCGCTTCCGTGGCGGCGGCGTCTTCCTCGCCTTCGGCAATGCCGATCATCAGCTTGGCGGCCTCGGTTGCGAGCGGACCACGCTCGGCGATCTTTTCTCCCCAGGCTTTTGCTTCATCCAAGGCCTTGCCGGTTTCGACGACGCGGTCGACGACGCCGAGGGCGAGCGCCTCGTTCGCCAGAAAAATCTCGCCGCCAAGCGCCATGCGCCGCACGATCTGTGCACCGAAGCGGCGCACAGCGCGCTGCGTACCAGACCAGCCGGGCACGACGCCGATCGAGGTCTCGGGAAAGCCGAGCTTGATCTGGGTTTCGGCGACGCGAAAATCGCAGGCGGCGGCCAATTCCAAGCCGCCGCCCAGCGCATGGCCGGACAGCACGGCGATTGTCGGTTGCCGAAGCCGCGCCAGCCGGTCGAAGACACGATGGCCGTAGCGCACCCATTGAACCTGGAAATCGGCGGCGCTTAATTGTGCCCAGGCCTCGACGTCGCCGCCGGCGCAGAAACCCTTGCCTTCGCCGCTGATGAGCACGACACGGACACCCTCGGCCAGTTCGGCCTTGTCGAGTGCGGCTTCGAGCGCGCGCAGCATCGGAATGTCGAGCGCGTTGAACTTTTCCGGCCGCCTGAGCGTCACGGTACCGATCACGCCATCCTGCTCGAAGGTGACGAGGCGCTCAGCCATGCGCTCCTCCAAGCGAAGCGCCGCCGTTGAGCGACAGGCCGATCGGCCGGTCCTGATAGAGCGACGCCGGCGTGATCTTGAGGTCGTTTGCGACGGCGAGCGGAGTGTCGGCCTGCGCCAGCACATCGCGTTCGAGATCGATGCCGGGCGCCAGCTCGGTCACCATCAGCCCGTCCTGGGTCAGCTTCATCACACAGCGTTCGGTGACATAGGTGATGTCCTGGCCTTGCGCGACCGCGCGCTTGCCGGAGAAGGAGATGTGCTCGACCTCGTCGACGATCTTTTTCACCTTGCCTTCCTGGTCGATGCGGATGGCGCCGCTCGCCAGCGAAAGCTTGGCGCCGGCGTTGAAGAAGCCGGAGAAGACGATCTTCTTCGCCCGCGCGGTGATGTCGACGAAGCCGCCGGCACCGGCCGTCACATGCGGTCGCGCCGAAAGCTTCGACACGTTGACCGAGCCGTGGCGGTCGATCTGCAGGAAGGACAGGAGCGAGGCGTCAAAGCCGCCGGCCTGGAAATAGATGAACTGGTGCGGCGAGGGCATGATCGCCTCGGCATTCGAGGCGCAGCCGAACTTGAAGTCGAGCAGCGGCACGCCGCCGACCGCGCCCTGCTCGATCACCCAGGTGACCTTGCCGTGCTGGCCTTCCTCGAGAAGAATGCGCGGCACGTTGGCGGAGATGCCGAAGCCGATATTGACGGCCATGCCGTCGCGCAACTCCATGGCGACGCGGCGCGCGATCACCTTCTGGATGTTCATCTCCGGGGTGCGGAAGGTGGAGAGCGGCCGGAAGATCTCGCCCGAGATCGCCGGGTCGTAAGCCGTCTGCGTCGTCTGCAGCTGATTGGGCGCGACCACGATATGGTCGACCAAGACGCCGGGCACGCGCACATCGTGCGGCTTGAGGGTGCCGTTCTCGACGATGCGCTTCACCTGCGCAATGACGATGCCGCCATTGTTGCGCGCAGCCAATGCCTGTTCGAGACCGCCGAGATAGGCGCCCTCATGCTCGTAGGTGAGATTGCCGCGCTCGTCGGCGGAGGTGGCGCGGATGATCGAGACGTTGGGGACGATGGCGCGGAAATAGAGCCACTCCTCGCCGTCGAACTGCTGCACCGAGACGATCGGCTCGCTGGCGGCGGCGTTCATGGCGCAGCCCTGGTGGCGCGGGTCGGCGAAGGTGTCGAGGCCGACCTTGGTCAGCACGCCGGGACGCTTGGCGGCCGCCTCGCGATGCATGTCGAAGAGGATGCCGGAGGGCACGTTGTAGGCCGCGACCGAGTTGTCGCCGATCATCTGCCAGATCCGAGGCGGCTCGGCGGAGGAGGGGCCGGATGGATACGAGCCGCAGAGCGTGCGCTTGAGCAGGCCAGGCTTGGCGAGATGGTCGATGCCCTTGATGCCGTACATGTCGCCGGCGGCGATCGGGTGCAGCGTGGTGATCGCTCTCGGATGCCCTTCCGCATCGAAGCGCTCGCCGATGGCGGCGAGCACGGCGTCGGGGCAGCCGAGGCCGCTCGAGGACGACACCGAGACAATCATGCCGTCCTTGATCAGGCTGGCGGCATGCGCTGCCGTGACGAGCTTGCTCACGCGAGGCTCCCGAGTTGCGGATCGATGATCACGGCCTTGCCGGTCTTCGAGGATTGCAGCGCTGCTTCGGCGGATGCCAGCGACCAGATGCCGTCCTCGCCGGTGGCCGAAGGCTGGCCTTCGCCGCGGATCGCGGCATGGAACTGGCGTAGCGAGCGGGTGTAGAGGTCCTCGCGATCGAAGCTCAGCTCTTCCTCGCCATTTGCAGTGCGCAGCAGCACCGAGCCGACCGGCTTCTGCGTCATCACATCAGTGGCGATCAGCGAGCCCTCCGACCCATGCACTTCGAAACCGATGCCGGCGAATTTGGTCGTGAAGCCTTCATGCGATTGCGCAATGACGCCGGACTTGAAGCGCCAGATGCACATCGCGCCGTCCTCCAGCCCGCCGCCGGCCATGCCGGCCGACTGTGTGAAGGCCGAGATCTCGACCGGATCGTCGCCGAGCACGAAGCGCAGCGTGTCGGCATCATGCACCGTGATGTCGAGCACCACGCCGCCCCCGGCTTCGGGCCTGGTGATGCGCCAGCCCTGCAGGCTTTCAGGCAGATAGACGGAATGGAAGACACGCGCGGCGATCGGCTTACCGATACGGCCGGTTGCGATCGCCTCGCGCATCGCCCGGTGCGCGCCGGCATTGCGCAGATGATGGTTGGTGCCGAACACGATGCCGGCTTTCCTGGCCGCCGCCACCATCTTGCGCGCATCGGCGCTGGTCAGCGCCAGCGGCTTTTCGCAGAGCACATGCTTGCCGGCCTTGATGGCGGCCAGCCCCTGTTCGAGATGCAGCTCATTGGTGGTCGAGATGTAGACGGCATCAATGTCCGAGCCAAGCAGCGCATCGAGCGTCGAGACGGCTTTAGGAATGCCGTTTTCCTTGGCGTAGCCTTGAGCCCGCTCTGCGCTGGAGCTCATCACGGCGGCAACCGCGCCGTCGGCCTGCGCGCGAATGGCGTTGACCATGAACTGCCTGGCGATCGTGCTCGCGCCGATCAGGCCCCATCTCACGCTCATGCCGCGTCTCCCATTCCAGTGCCGTGCGCGCTGCGGCTCGGGCCGCAGCTTTCCCTGACGACGAGGCTGACCGCGCCGATATGGTCCTCGGCGCGCGTCGTGCGCGACTGGATCATCTTCAGCATGACGTGCGCGGCGCGCTCGCCAAGGCCTGGGGTGTCGACGGCGACGCTGGTCAGCGCCGGCATGTAGTGCTCGGCTTCGGCCACGTCGTCGAAACCGACCACGGCGAAGTCGGCCCCGGCCTCCAGGCCGCGCTTGCGCAGCGCGAGCATGACGCCGAAAGCGACGGCGTCGTTGAAGCAAAGCGCGGCTGTCGGCGGCTCGGCTGCCGCAAGCGCGGTCTCCAGGCAGGCCATGCCGCCTCTGCGGCTGGTCTCGCCTTCGACAATCGTTCGGTTGGCGGTCGGGATGCCAAGCGCCTCGCAGGCCTCGATGAAGCCGCCGAGCCTGTCGTGATAGACAACGAGGTCGGACGAACCGCCGAAGAAAGCCAGCCGGCGGTGGCCCTTGCCGATCAGATGCTGAGTGGCGAGATAGGCGCCGCGATGGTTGTCGGGCGCGATTGCCGGGATGCGGCTCTCGGGCAGGCGGCGCATGGCGAAGACGACCGGCACGCCGGCAGCCTCGATGCGGCGGAAGGCGCCGGGCGTGGTGCCGCGCGCCGGCGAGACGATCAGACCGGCGACGCCTTGTTCCAGCAGCGACTTCAGCACTTCTTCCTGGCGGACCGGATTTTCCGCGGTGTTGGCGATGAAGGGCACGATGCCGGCGGCCTGAAAGACGCGCTCCATGCTGACAGCCAGCTCGGCGAAGAAGGGATTGGTGAGATCGTTGATCACCATGCCGATGACGTTGGAATGCGCCTTGCGCAGGTTGGCGGCGCCGCGGTTGTAGACATAGCCGACATCCTCGATCGCCTTGCGGACCTTGAGCGCGGTCTCAGGCCGGATCAGCCCGCTGCCTTGCAGCACGAGCGATACCGTCGATTTGGACACGCCGGCCTCACGGGCGATATCCAGGATCGTCGCCTTGGCCCGGCTGGCCATATCCGTGCTTCCCCCGTGTCCGGTGTTAGAATTTATTGGAACGTTCTAAACATTGCGTCAAACCGGAGTCAACTGGGAATCATGTTGATTTCGAAAAATTGATCGGCCTCCAGAGAACGCATGGGCTTAGGACCGCGATGCTGCGTTGGATCGCTTCAGCCGCGGGGATCATAAAGGTTCTTGATTTATTGGAACGTTCCATCTATAGGCTGCCGCAAAGGGAGAGTTCGATGGACATCATCCTGCCTGCGAAGAATGGCGATCGTGTCGGCTACCGGCTGGTCGGCCAACCGGCGCAGCCCATCATCGGCGCGGATTTCCCGCGCGTCGCCTATGCCGCTGCCCATGTCGTCGCCAACCCCTTCGCCATGACCGATCCCTGGTCGCGGCCGGCGGTCGACTGGGACAAGACCATGGCGTTCCGTCATCACCTGTGGCGGCTCGGCTTCCGCATCGCCGAGGCGATGGACACCTCGCAGCGCGGCATGGGTTTCGACTGGGCGAGCGCGAAAGAACTGATCCGGCGCTCGATCGCCGAGGCGCGCACGGTGAAAGGCGCCGATCTCGCTTCCGGCGCCGGCACCGACCATCTGGCGCCGGCCGCGGCAAAGTCGCTGGACGATGTGATCCGAGCCTATGAGGAGCAGTTCGCCTTTATCGAAGGCGGGGGCGGCAAGGCGATCATGATGGCAAGCCGCGCGTTGGCGGCCGTGGCCAAAGGCCCGGACGACTATGCCCGCGTCTACGACCGCATCCTCGGCCAAGCCTCCGGCAAGGTGATCCTGCACTGGCTGGGCGACATGTTCGATCCGGCGCTCAAGGGCTATTGGGGCAGCAATGATTTCGATACCGCCCTGGACACCGTGGTCGCCATCATCGAGCGGCACGCCGACAAGGTCGAAGGCATAAAGATATCGCTGCTCGACGCCCATAAGGAGGTGCTGCTGCGCGACCGCTTGCCTGAAGGCGTGGTGATGTTCACGGGTGACGATTTCAACTATCCGGAGCTGATCGCGGGGGACGGCAAGAGGCACTCGCATGCGCTGCTCGGCATTTTCGATGCCATCGCCCCGGTGGCCAACGCCGCGTTGGCCAGGCTCGCCGAGGGCGACCGGGCCGGCTATGACGCGCTGATGGCGCCGACCGTGCCGCTGTCGCGCAAGATCTTCGAAGCCCCGACGGAATTTTACAAGGCAGGCATCGTCTTCATGGCCTGGCTGAATGGCCACCAGGATCATTTCACTATGGTCGGCGGCATGCAGTCGGCGCGCGGCATCTGCCACTACGCCGATGTCTTCCGTCTCGCCGATCAGGCGGGATTGCTGGCCGATCCAGATCTCGCCGTCGCCAGGATGAAAGCGCTTTGCGCCGTCTCGGGCGTCTGAGAGGGTCGCCTCTCGCTTCCCTGCCGCTGGCGAAAATTGTAACCCTGATATCGGGCTTGGACCGGCAGCAGTCGAACTTCAACTGGAGGAGGTTGGCACCGCGGTCGTGGACCATCATTAGGCCGGCCGATCGGCAGTAGCGGCATGTTCCCGCAGGCCGAGGTCTAGACCCCAGTGGCTTTGCGAGAAATCCGCTTCAACCGGTGCGGATCGATCTGCGGTTCTGTGTCGATGAGCTTCTGCCTCGAACGATTGATCACATCTCGCGTTTGGGCGAGGAGTTTCCTGTCGCTCTCGGCTTGAAGAGGGCGCGGACGCGGATTGTCGGGAAATCGGTCTCGCATGGCGCGTCTCCGGTCTTGGTTCAGACGGGAGCGCGGTCGCTGTCTCTCAGCCGCCGGCGTCCTTTGCTAGTTGCCGACGATGAAGGTGAACTCGCGAGCGTCAGATCAGTTGCACGGTGCGTTAGAGATCTTCTGGGCCTTGCCGGAATATCCAGGCTCGCTCTCGGGCCGATTGCAGTTCGCTGCGGATCCGTCGCGCTTGTTACCGTTCGGCATCGACTTCGGCTCGAAGCCGATACCGCTCGGCGCGCAATTTGATGGAATCTATATAGACCTTCCAGAAACGGTCGTCGTCTTCGGCCATTGCAGCCAGTCCCCATTTGGGGTGCAACGGAACGCGTCCGCTTTGGTTCCGGGTCGCGGTTGGAAATCTTCGACCGGAGTTTCTGTGCAATCGGCACAACGGCTTAGCTAAGTTGTTGAAAGGATGGTGGGCGTGACAAGGATTGAACTTGTGACCCCTGCAATGTCAATGCAGTGCTCTCCCGCTGAGCTACACGCCCATCCGAAGCCGCGCATACACCATTTTTGGTCCGGCGCGTCAATAGCAGGAACAAGAAAAGAAAGCTCCGTTTGCCGCAGCGGCGGAAGCGCCGATGCCTAAAGCGCGTCGCGTCGAAACGGGTTCGAGTGACGCGCTTAGATCTTTGTTTCTGTGGATGTCGTTTTCCCAGCCGCTGCGCCGTTTTGGACGACATGCGTCGGCCGGAAAAACCCTTTAGGCGGCCTGAAGCATCTTCTCGACCTCGTTGACGAGATCGCGCAGATGGAACGGCTTCGACAGCACCTTGGCGTCCTTGGGCGCCTTGGAATCCGGATTGAGTGCGACGGCGGCGAAGCCGGTGATGAACATGACCTTCAGATCCGGATCGATCTCGGTGGCGCGGCGGGCAAGCTCGATGCCGTCCATCTCCGGCATGACGATGTCGGTCAGAAGCAGCGAAAAAGGCTCTTCGCGCAGCCGCTCATAGGCGCTGGCGCCGTTGTCGAAATCGCTCACCTGGTAGCCGGCGCGTTCCAGCGCCTTGACGAGGAACCGGCGCATATCGTCGTCGTCTTCCGCCAGAAGAATGCGTGCCATCGTATCCCGTCCGAATCACCCGCCCCAAGCCTGCCGCCGGGCAAGCCCGTTAACCATCCTGTATATGAGGAGGAGACGGTAAACATCAAGTGAACGTTGGCCTTGTCTCGACCACTTCGACTGTGCGTTTCGCGGGGCTGAAATGCTGGACATGCCGGACGCAAGATGGCAGTTTCGCATCATGATGCAGTGCTTCGTCCTGGTTCGTTCAAATTGAAGACGGCAGCCGAGGATTTTTCGGTCACACCACCCTTCGAAATCCGATCGGGCGCCGAGCAACGCGTAGCTTTCCTGTTCAACTCGCCGCATAGCGGCCGCCATTATCCCCAGCGCTTCCTGGCCATGGTGCGGCTCGATCGCAACGCCATACGCCGCTCGGAGGATTGCTATGTCGATGAACTGTTCGGCGGCGCCGTCGCGCTCGGCGCGCCGATGCTGGCGGCAAATTTCCCGCGCGCCTATCTCGACGTCAACCGCGAACCGTGGGAACTCGATCCGCGCATGTTCGCGGAGCCGGTGCCGTCCTTCTGCAATATCCGTTCGGCCCGCGTCGCGGGCGGGCTGGGCACCGTGCCGAAGCTGGTGGGAGAGGGGCTCGACATCTATCCCGGGCGTCTGCCGCTCTCCGAGGCCGTGGGACGCATAGAGGCCGTCTACAAGCCCTATCACGAGACGCTGAAGCGGCTATTGACCAGGACCCACGCCAGGTTCGGCTATGCCGTGCTGATCGACTGCCATTCGATGCCGGCCAGCGTCCGGGTCGGCGACAATGGCGCGCGGCCGGACTTCATCATCGGCGATCGTTTCGGCATTTCCGCCAGCGCGGCTCTAACCGAGAGGGCGATCGGCCTGCTCACCGGAATGGGCTACGCTGTCGCGCATAACAAGCCTTATGCCGGCGGCTTCATAACCGAGCATTACGGGCGGCCGGCGCGTCATCTCCACGCGCTGCAGATCGAGGTCAATCGCGGGCTCTACATGAACGAGCGGACATTCCAGAAATCGGCCGGCTTCGACGCTTTAGCCGACGACCTGACGCGGTTTTCGGCCGAACTGATTTCGATGCCCGGCCATCATTTCCTCGACCTGCCGCTCGCCGCCGAATGACGGCGGCGCTGGGAACCGCAGCTAAAAAAAGACCGCATCGTTTTCACGACACGGTCGAAGTCTAGGGAGGAAACGCCCAAGGAGGGCATGGACAGGATAAGCTGTCCGAGAACAAAAGTATTGTGCGATGCACAAATGTCAATCGACTTCAGGCTTTTTTAATTCAATATGATGTGCAAATCCGGTTTCGGCGCCTGACGTGTGACTTTGAGGCAACAGGCGAGGGCGCCTGACCCGGTTTTACGCTCCGGTCCGACAAGAAGACAGCGGCTGCGAGATGGTTGCCGCAACGGGGAGAGTGGTTTGGATATCAGCATCGACTTCATGAGGCGCATCGCGCGTGCCGCCGCCGCCGAAACCTTGCCTCGCTTCCGCAGCCAGGCCGCAGTCGCCAATAAGCTGGCGGAGAGCTTCGATCCGGTGACGGAGGCCGATCGCGAGGCCGAGCGGGCGATTCGGGCGCTTATCTCGGCGGAATATCCCGATCACGGCATCCTCGGCGAGGAGCATGGCAGCGAGAACATTTCGAGCCGGCATGTCTGGGTCATCGACCCGATCGACGGCACACGCGCCTTCATTTCCGGCCTGCCGGTCTGGGGAACGCTGGTCGGACTGACGATCGACGGCGATGCCGTAGCCGGCCTGATGTCGCAGCCCTTCACCGGCGAGCTGTTCTATGCCAATGCCTCCGGCTCGCATTACGAAGGCCCGGGTGGCCCGCGCAGGCTCGCGACGCGCAAGACGACGCAGCTTTCGCAGGCGACCCTGTTCACCACCACGCCGGCGCTGTTCAAGGGCGCGGCGCGCAACCGCTATGACGCGTTCGAGAAACAGGTGCAGCTCGCCCGCTACGGCACCGACTGCTACGCCTTCGCCATGGTGGCGGCGGGCAGCGTCGATATCGTCGCCGATCCGGGTTTGAAATCCTACGACATCGTGGCGCTGATCCCGATCATCGAGAAGGCGGGCGGCGTCGTCACCACCTTCGAAGGCGGGCCGGCGGAAAACGGCGGCGACATATTGGCGGCGGCGACGCCGGAGTTGCACGCCGCGGCAATGGCGGCGCTGAGCGGCTGATCCGCGGCGTCGTTCCGTGATCAGGCAGCGTCGCCGGTTCCCGGAACAAAAGCATCGAAGGCCGCCAGGAGCTGCTCGCGAAAGAGATCCCTCTCCTGCAGGATCTCATGATGCGCGCCGTCGATCATCAACAACGAGCCGACGCGCAGCCGTCTGGCATAGGATTCGACCGCCTTGGTCGAGACCACCTGGTCGGCGCCGGCGCCGACGATCAGCGTCGGTACCTGGATCCTTGCCATGAAATCGGGGTCGCTGACCGCCTCCGCGGCTGCGGCTGCGGCCTTCAGCCAGCGGATGGTCGGACCACCGAGTCCAAGGTGGGGCCAGGCCCTGTAAATGTCGGTATTGCGCCGGTAGCGCTCCGGGTCGGACGTCACCTTGTTCATTTCGAAGGGCGTCGGCAATTTCGGGCGCGGCCCCCAGGCGGCATAGAGGCGGCCGAGGCCCAGCGCGCAGAACACCGCGCAGACGCGCCTTATGGTGGCGATCGAAACCCGCAAGTCGGGCACGGCCAGGAAAGGCGCGATCAGCACCATGCGTCGCACCCGGTTGACCATCGACGGCGAGGCAAGCAGCGCGATCACCGCTCCCGTCGAATGGGCGAGGATGTAATAGGGGCCGCGGCAATCGGGCAGCACGATCTCCTCGAAGAACTGCTCGAGATCACGGGTGTAGTCGCGGAAGCTGCGGACATAGCCGCGCTGCCGGTCGCGCAGCAGGCGGCTGGAATCGCCCTGGCCGCGCCAGTCGAGGGTGGCGACGCCGAATCCGCGGTCGGCGAGATCGCGGATGGTCTCGAAATATTTCTCGATGCACTCGTTGCGGCCGGTCAGCAGCACCACCGTGCCCTGGAGCGGGCGGGCGACGGCGGCGAAAACGCCGTAGCGGATCTTCCTGCCGTCGCGGGTGGTGAAGAAGCCGCCGGCAGCGTTCTGCGGCGGCGGATTGCCCTCAGTCAGATAGAAAAGGTCCGTCATTCGGCGCTTCGTTGATTGCTTCTTGCCCGAGCGGGCCAGGCGTCGCCACGGTGATAGACGGCCATGCGCCAAAAGCAAAGGGTCCGGGTTGGCGCGCTTCCCTGTAAGGGAAGGCCGGAAGCGCCTGCGGCGCGCTTCCGGCCTCTGTCGACCCGGGAGGAAGGGACGTTGCACCCGGTTCGGCCTCGTCGCGGCGCACCGATCGAGGCGCCGCATGTCCGTATTGTCGACTGCAGCCTAGCGAGCCCAGGCTGAACGGATGCCGAAGCCTCGGTTCATCTGGCGTTCATCGAGCGAAAAAATCGAACGGAAAGTTGGTGCGCGAAGTTCTTGAAATGGGCTTTTCCGCTTCCCAAATGGAGGTTGCGGCCGCTGATGTCGGGGCCGCTGGCCTATCCGGAACGCCTTTCGAGGGTTTCGTACCGGGTCAAACGCAAACCATGTTGCTCAACAGGAGAACACATCATGCGTCACGTTGATTTTTCCCCGCTTTATCGTTCGACCGTCGGTTTCGACCGGCTGTTCACCATGCTCGATACGCTCGGCCAGCCCGAGAGCGCGCAGACCTATCCGCCCTATAACATCGAGCGCACCGGCGAGAACGCCTATCGCATCTCGATGGCGGTTGCCGGCTTCTCGGAAGACGAGATCTCGATCGAGGCGCACCGCAATGTGCTCACCGTCAAGGGTGAGCGCAAGGAAGAGAACAATGGCGAGGGTTCGGAGCTGCTCTATCGCGGCATCGCTTCGCGCGCCTTCGAGCGTCGCTTCCAGCTCGCCGACCACGTTGAGGTCGAGGGCGCCACGCTGAAGAACGGCCTGCTCTTCGTCGACCTCAAGCGCAACATTCCGGAAGAGCTGAAGCCGCGCAAGATCGCGATCACCTCGTCTTCGGACAAGGCCAAGCAGATCGAGGCCAAGGCCGCCGCGTAAGCCGCGGGCTCCATGTTAAGAAACGTCTCCCTCCCGAGACGAAAGCGGCGCCGAAGGGCGCCGCTTGTTTGTGACATTAATCCTGCGCCAGAAAATCAACGCGGCGACATTTCGCCGATGCTTTCTGGCTTTTTTGATCCTGCTTGGCCTCGAACTGTCGCTGGGGCCTTTGCTCACCTGATCATTGCGAGAGGAGTTGGCCGAGACGGTCGATCTCTTGTGCGGTGGTGACGAAGCTGGCGACGAAACGGTAGATCGCTTCCTTGTCGCCGAGATGGCCATCGAAACCCTGCGGAACGCCCCATTCATAGAATTTGGCGCCGGCGGTCTGCAGCTTTTCGGCAAGAGCGCGGTCGAAGATTGCGAACACTTCGTTGGCCTGCGGCAGCCAGGCGAGCCTGCCGGCCGGCGCGTCCTCGATCGTCTCGGCGAGATGTGCCGCCATCGCATTGGCATGCCGCGCCATCCTCAGCCAAAGGTCGTCGGTGAAATAGGCTTCGAATTGCGCCGAGATGAAGCGCGCCTTGGAAAAGGTCTGTCCGGCGCGCTGGCGAAGCAGGCGCAGATCCCGGCCGACTTCCGGGTTGAAGATCACCACCGCGTCGGCCATCCAGCAACCGTTCTTGGTGCCGCCGAAGGAGATAAGGTCGACGCCGCTCCTCCAGGTCATTTCCGCCGGCGTGACGTCGGTCGCGGCAATCGCATTGGCAAAGCGCGCGCCATCCATATGCAGCGGCAGCTTGTGCCTACGGCTGACCTCGGCGATCGCCTTGACGTCGTCGACGGTGTAGACGGTGCCCACCTCGGTCGCCTGGGTGATCGTCACGGCCATCGGCTGGCCGGCCGGCGCAAGATCCTGCGAATAGCGCTTGATGGCATTGTCGAGCGCCTGCGGGTTGATGCGCCCCAGGGGGCCCGCAACCGGCGCCGTACGAGCGCCGCCGGTGTAGAAGCCCATCGCGCCGAACTCGTCGACATTCATATGCGCTTCGGAATGACAAAGGGCGATGCCGCCGATACGGTTCAACGCCGCCATCGAAAGGGCGTTGGCCGCGGTGCCGGTGGCGACGAAGAACACCTGAACTTCCCGCTCGAAGATCTCGCTGAAGCGATGGTAGACGGCCCGGTCCAGGTCGCCGTCGCCATACGCGGTCGCGATGCCGGCCGCGTGGCGGGAGAGGTTCGCCGAAATGTCGGGATGAACGCCCGCCCAGTTGTCGGATGCAAAGAACATCGAGAGGTCCGTATTGTGATTGGCAGAAAGCGGCGCGACTTGACTGCTTTGGCGCGCGAAGCGCAAGGGCCAATCTTTCGCAAAACGGTGAAGCCAGCCGGGCCGTAACGACTGACCAGAGGTTGCGTTTTCCGATCCCTTCGCGAAATTTTGTGTCGCGGCACGCCCAAGAATTTTGTGAATCGGTCTTGTGCAGGTGCGGGATTTCTGCCATAAAAAATTTAGGACAGTAGTGCTGTCTTATTTTGTCGCACAAAACAGGCTGGACTGGCATATCATCGCTGCCATTCCGGCCATTGTCGCGAGCGGCGGGTAGACGGCTCCGCTCTGGCCTGTACGATACCGGATGCGAACCGGGCGTAAGGCCGCATAGTTCGGCAAGAATTTCGCGAGACGTGCAGCAAGGACGAAGGGAAGCATCGTGCTTCCCAAGGCAAACCAGCGCCCCGAGGGAAATCACCGCCAAGGGTGCGGAACGGAGGATAGGACGATGACGGAACTGACGCCATCTGCGATCAACGGCCAGGCCGCGCAGACGAAAGCGGCAGCCGTCAAAACTGGTACCACCGCCAATGGTTTGATCGCGCAGGGCCTCTACGATCCGCGCAACGAGCATGACGCCTGCGGCGTCGGCTTCATCGCCAACATGAAGGGCGTAAAGTCGCACCAGATCGTCGAGGACGGTCTGGCGATGCTGGAAAACCTCACCCATCGCGGCGCTGTCGGCGCCGATCCGCTGGTCGGCGACGGCGCCGGCGTGCTGGTGCAGATTCCGGATCGGTTCTTCCGCGATGAGATGGCCGCAAACGGCGTCGAACTGCCGCCGGCAGGCCAATATGGCGTCGGCCACTGGTTCATGCCGCAGGACGCAGCACTTCGCGCCCATATCGAGGACATCATCGCCGAATCGGCCCAGTCCGAAGGGCTGCCGCTGATCGGCTTCCGCGACGTGCCGGTCGATAATTCGTCGCTGTCGAAGGCGCCGGAGATTGTCGCCTCCGAGCCGTTCCATCGCCAGGTGTTCATCGGCCGCACGGCCGAGATTCCGGACGACGAGGAGTACGAGGCGAGGCTCTACCTGCTGCGCAAGGTGATCTCGGGCCGCATTTATGCCGAGAACGACAACAAGGATGTCGGCGCCTATTGCGTGTCGCTGTCGGCGCGCACCATCGTCTACAAGGGCATGTTCCTCGCCTACCAAGTCGGCGCCTATTACAAGGACCTCAAGGATCCGCGCTTCGACACGGCGCTGATCCTCGTCCACCAGCGCTTCTCGACCAACACCTTCCCGTCGTGGAAGCTGGCGCATCCCTATCGCATGGTCGCGCATAACGGCGAGATCAACACGGTGCGCGGCAACAACAACTGGATGGCGGCGCGTCAGGCCTCGGTCGATTCCGAGCTGTTCGGCAACAACATCTCGAAGCTGTGGCCGATATCCTATGAAGGCCAGTCCGACACGGCGTGCTTCGACAATGCGCTCGAATTCCTGTTTCAGGGCGGCTATAGCCTAAGCCACGCCATGATGATGCTGATCCCGGAAGCCTGGGCCGGCAACAAGCTCATGGATTCCGACCGCAAGGCGTTCTACGAGTATCACGCCGCGCTGATGGAGCCGTGGGACGGGCCGGCGGCGGTCGTCTTCACCGACGGGCGCCAGATCGGCGCGACGCTCGATCGCAACGGCCTGCGTCCGGCTCGCTACATCGTCACCGACGACGACCGCGTCATCATGGCTTCGGAAGCCGGCGTGCTGCCGGTGCCGGAGGAAAAGATCGTGCAGAAGTGGCGGCTGCAGCCCGGCCGCATGCTTTTGATCGATTTGGCCAAGGGCCGCATCATCTCCGACGAGGAGATCAAGTCGGAGATCGCGACCAGGCACCCTTACAAGACCTGGCTCGCCAACACGCAGTTGATTCTTGAAGAGCTGAAGCCGGTCGAGCCGCGGGCGCTGCGCAAGGATGTCAGCCTGCTCGATCGCCAGCAGGCCTTCGGCTACACACAGGAAGACACGAAGCTTCTGATGGCGCCGATGGCCACTACCGGCCAGGAAGCGGTCGGCTCGATGGGCACCGACACGCCGATCTCGGCGATGTCGGACAAGTCGAAGCTGCTCTACACCTATTTCAAGCAGAACTTCGCTCAGGTCACCAATCCGCCGATCGACCCGATCCGTGAGGAACTGGTGATGAGCCTGGTGTCCTTCATCGGGCCGCGGCCGAACATCTTCGACCTGATCGGCACATCGCGCCGCAAGCGGCTTGAAGTGCGCCAGCCGATTCTCACCAACGGCGATCTCGAGAAGATCCGCTCCATCGGACACACCGAGGACCGCTTCGACACCAAGACGATCGACATCACCTACGGTTCGAACGAGGGCGCTGCCGGCATGCAAGGCGCCATCGACCGGCTCTGCGAGCGCGCCGAGGCGGCGGTCGCGGGCGGCTACAACATCATCATCCTGTCCGACCGCCAGGTCGGGCCGGACCGCATCGCCATTCCGGTTTTGCTGGCGACGGCGGCGGTGCACCATAACCTGATCCGCAAGGGCCTGCGCACCGCGGTCGGACTGGTCGTCGAATCCGGCGAGCCCCGCGAGGTGCATCATTTCTGCTGCCTGGCCGGCTATGGCGCCGAGGCGATCAACCCCTATCTCGCCTTCGACACGCTGCTCGACATGCACAGGCGCGGCGAGCTGCCGGAGGAGGTCGACGCATACGAGGTCGTCTCCCGCTACATCAAGTCGATCGGCAAGGGCATCCTCAAGGTGATGTCCAAGATGGGCATCTCGACTTACCAGTCCTATTGCGGTGCGCAGATCTTCGACGCCATCGGGCTCAAGTCGGACTTCGTCGAGAAGTACTTCACCGGCACCGCGACGCTGATCGAAGGCGTCGGGCTGGACGAGATCGCGACCGAGACTCTCAGCCGCCATACCGATGCCTTCGGCAACGACCCGGTGCTGCGCAACAATCTCGAGGTCGGCGGCGAATACATGTTCCGCATGCGCGGCGAGGCGCATATGTGGTCGCCGGATGCGGTCGCCAGCCTGCAGCATGCCGTGCGCCAGGGCTCCTGGGACACGTTCAAGGAGTATTCGGCGCAGATCGACAGCGCGACGGCGCGCGCCCAGACCATCCGCGGCCTGTTCGAGATCAAGCTGGCGGAAGAGACCGGCCGCAACAAGGTGGCGATCGAAGACGTCATGCCGGCGGCCGAGATCGTCAAGCGCTTCTCGACCGGGGCGATGTCCTTCGGCTCGATCTCCCGGGAAGCGCACACCACGCTGGCGCGCGCGATGAACGCCATCGGCGGCAAGTCGAACACCGGCGAGGGCGGCGAAGAGGCCGACCGCTATCTGCCGCTGCCCGGCGGTGGCAAGAATCCGGAACGCTCGGCGATCAAGCAGGTCGCGTCGGGGCGGTTCGGCGTGACGGCGGAATATCTGGTCAATTCCGACGTCATGCAGATCAAGGTGGCGCAAGGCGCCAAGCCCGGCGAGGGCGGTCAGTTGCCCGGACACAAGGTCGACGCCACCATCGCCAAGGTCAGGCATTCGACCCCCGGCGTGGGCCTGATCTCGCCGCCGCCGCATCACGACATCTATTCGATCGAGGATCTGGCGCAGCTGATCTACGACCTGAAGAACGTCAACCCGGCGGCCGATGTGTCGGTCAAGCTGGTGTCGGAGGTCGGCGTCGGCACGGTTGCGGCGGGCGTCGCCAAGGCGCGTGCCGATCACATCACGATCTCCGGCTACGACGGCGGCACCGGCGCTTCGCCGCTGACCTCGCTCAAGCATGCCGGCAGCCCGTGGGAAATGGGCCTCGCCGAGACGCATCAGACCCTGGTGCTCAACGGCCTGCGCTCCCGCGTGGCGCTGCAGGTCGACGGCGGGTTGCGCACCGGCCGTGACGTCATCATCGGCGCGCTGCTTGGCGCCGACGAGTTCGGCTTCTCGACCGCGCCGCTGATCGCGGCCGGCTGCATCATGATGCGCAAGTGCCACCTGAACACCTGTCCGGTCGGGGTGGCGACGCAGGACCCGGTGCTGCGCAAGCGCTTCAAGGGCACGCCGGAGCATGTCATCAACTTCTTCTTCTATGTGGCGGAGGAGGTGCGCGCGCTGCTTGCCGAAATGGGCTTCACCCATCTCGACCAGATCATCGGCGACACCGACCTTCTGGAGAAGCGCGAGGTGATCCAGCATTGGAAGGCGCGCGGGCTCGACTTCTCCAAGATGTTCTTCAAGCCGGAGGCGCCCGCTGAGGCACTGCACTGGACCGAGCGGCAGAAGCATCCGATCGACGACGTGCTCGACCGCAAGCTGATCGAGCTGGCAAAGCCGGCGCTGGAAGCCAAGCAGCCGGTCAGCATCGAGCTGCCGATCCGCAATGTCGACCGCTCTGCCGGCGCGATGCTGTCGGGCGAAGTCGCCAAGCGCTTCAAGCACAAAGGCCTGCGCGAGGACACGATCCAGGTCAAGCTCACCGGCACGGCTGGCCAGTCTTTCGGTGCGTTTCTCGCGCGCGGCGTTTCCTTCGAGCTGGTCGGCGCCGGCAACGATTATGTCGGCAAAGGCCTGTCGGGCGGCCGCATCGTCATCCGGCCGCCGGAAGAGGCCAAGATCGTCGCGGCCGACTCGATCATCGTCGGCAACACGGTGCTCTACGGTGCGACCGAGGGCGAGGCCTATTTCGCCGGCGTCGCCGGCGAGCGCTTCGCGGTGCGCAATTCCGGCGTCGTTGCCGTCGTCGAAGGCGTCGGCGACCATGGCTGCGAATACATGACCGGCGGCATAGTAGTGGTCATCGGCAAAACGGGCCGCAACTTCGCCGCCGGCATGTCGGGCGGCGTCGCCTATGTGCTCGACGAGAAGGGCGATTTCGCCGAACGCTGCAACATGGCGATGGTCGAGCTGGAGCCCGTTCCGGAAGAGGACGACCTGATGGAGAAGCTGCTCCATCATGGCGGTGACCTCGACCATAAGGGCCGCGTCGACGTCTCCGGTGACATGACAAGCCATGACGAGGAGCGGCTCTATCAGCTGATCTCGAACCACGTCCATTACACGGGCTCGGTGCGCGGCCGCGAGATCCTCGACAATTGGGCAAGCTTCCGGCCGAAATTCCGGAAAATCATGCCGGTCGAGTATCGCCGCGCGCTGATCGAGATGGAGCGCATGCGCATGAGCGTGGCGGCGGAATAGGCTTTGGGCACGGCCGGGGAGGCAATCGCCGGGCCGGCATCCTCACCAACAATCCTGACCTCGGACCAAGGTTGCCACGGCGGCCTTATGAGGTTAACGGGTGCGCCGACAAGCTAGGCTTGCGAGCGCGCCTTCGGACAGCAGGGACTGGACTATGGGCAAGGTAACAGGGTTTCTCGAAATCGACCGGCAGGTGCAGAAGTACCAGCCTGCCTCGGATCGCATCCGGCATTTCCGCGAATTCACGCTGGCGATGTCGGACAAGGAGGTCGAGAAACAGGCCGCGCGCTGCATGGATTGCGGCATCCCGTTCTGCCATGGACCGACCGGCTGCCCGATCCACAACCAGATCCCGGACTGGAACGACCTCGTCTACAATGGCGACTGGGACAGCGCCATCCGCAACCTGCATTCGACCAACAATTTCCCGGAGTTCACCGGCCGCATCTGCCCGGCGCCCTGCGAGGAAGCCTGCACGCTGAACCTCGAGGACATTCCGGTCGCCATCAAGACGGTCGAGCAGGCGATCGCCGACAAGGCCTATGAGACCGGCCACATCCGGCCCTACCCGCCGGAAAAGAAGACCGGCAAGCGGGTTGCCGTCATCGGCTCCGGGCCGGCCGGCATGGCCGCCGCCCAGCAGCTCGGCCGCGCCGGCCACGATGTGCATGTCTATGAGCGCGAGAGCCGGCCGGGCGGGCTGATGCGCTACGGCATTCCCGACTTCAAGATCGAGAAGCATTACATCGATCGCCGCATCGAGCAGATGCAGGGCGAGGGCGTGAGTTTCCATTGCGGCGTCAATGTCGGCGTCGACAAGCCGGTTGCCGAGCTCCTCGCCGAGCACGACGCCGTGCTCTATTGCGGCGGCTCGGAAACGCCGCGCCCGGCCAACATCCCGGGCGACGATCTCAGCGGCGTCTATGACGCCATGCCGTATCTGGTGCAGCAGAACCGCCGCGTCGGCGGCGAGCCGATCCAATCGGTGGCCTGGCCGTCACATCCGATCATCGCCGGCGGCCAGCATGTCGTCGTCGTCGGCGGCGGCGACACCGCGTCCGACTGCATCGGCACCGCCTTCCGGCAAGGCGCGGTGCGCGTGACGCAGCTCGACATCCGTCCGCAGCCGCCGGAGAAGGAAGACAAGCTCGCCGTTTGGCCTTACTGGGCGACGAAGATGCGCACGTCTTCCTCGCAGGCCGAGGGCGCGGAGCGCGAATTTCAGGTGGCGACCCTCGAATTCATCGGCGAGGACGGACAGCTGACCGGCGTCCGCTGCTGCGAGGTCGATGAGAAGCGCAAGCCGATCGCCGGCACCGAGTTCGTCATCCGCGCCGATCTCGCCTTCATCGCCATCGGCTTTGCCGGTCCGGCGAACGACAGCGTGATGAAGGAGCTGGACGGCGAGATAAAAATGGTCACCGACAGCCGCCGCTCGCGCAACGTCGAGGCCGACGACCGCGACTACAGAACCAGCATAGACAGGTTCTATGCCGCGGGCGACGTCCGTCGCGGCCAGTCGCTGGTGGTGTGGGCGATCCGCGAAGGCCGCCAGGCAGCGCGCGCGATCGACGAGGCGCTGATGGGGTCTAGCGTACTCCCCCGCTGAGTCTACCTGCAGCCACGATGTGCTCTTCCGTTGCGGCCCTACCGACGCACCGCTGTCGAGGTCTCCGATGAAGCGGTCGGCGTCTTCGGCGGCCAGGAAAAATCGTCGGCTCGGCCGGGCGAGGCGACGGGCGCCTTGCCCTCGACGGTCAGCTTTTCGCCTGGAAGATTCGGATCGGCCTTGGCTGGCGGTGCGGCACCCAGCAGCTCGGTCCCGCCGTCGAGCGCGGGGTCGCTGAGCAGCATCGGCGCGGTGCGGTCGACGATGACAGGGGCCGCGGCAGGCTTCGACGCCTCGACCGGAGCGCCCGCCGGCGCGGAAACCGTGGTGACGCTTCCGGGTGCCGCCAGCCCGAGGATCTTGGCCAGCGGCTTTTCGGTGTAGAAGGCAAGCTTGCGCTTGCCGGCCTTGGTCACGTTGATGCCGTCGTCGGAGCGCAGGCGCACCGGCTGGCCGTTGATGTCCGGACCGGAGGTGACGAAGGCGCCGTTCTCGTCGACGAAGCCGTCCCAGACATCGACGAACTCGCCGCCATGGGTCTGTGCGGCTGAATGATAGATGTCGTTGAAGGCGAGCATGTCCGAGGTCATTTTTGCCGCCCCGAACGCCGGCATGCCGACCCACAGGAACGGCACCTTTGCATCTTGAATGGCCTTGCCCAGCGCATCGGTGCGGTGCTCGTATTCCTTGGTCCAGTTCTCGGAGCGCGGCTGCTCGCGCACGTCGCCGACGCGCATCTGCTGGCGGTCGTTGGAGCCAAGCATGACCACCACGACGGACGGCTTCTCCGTCTCGATCAGAGACTTGATCTCGACCGGCCAATTGTAGAAATCGTCACGCACGAAGCCCGACGAGCCGTTGCTGCGCGAAACGATCCTGACCGCCGGATTGTCGGCAAAGGCGACCTCCAGACCCTCGGCGAGCCCGCCCGCCAGGAAATCGCCGACCACCAGCACGACGCGCGCATCCGGCGCCTTTTCGACGACCGGCGCCTCCGGCTCGGCCGGCGGGCGCGGCTTGGGTTTTCTGGCCTTCGGCTTCGGCCTCACCGGCTGGACATTGGCAGGGGGTTCAATGCGCTCGCTGCGGCGCGGGAAAAGAAGATCGCGCAGCGACCAGCCGCGGTTTCCGTCTTCCTGCGCGAAAGCCGGGGAATGAAAGGCGCTTGAGCCGGCGACGGCAAGCACAGCGATGGCCAGGACGAGAATCGGCAGGCGGCGAACGATCAGCCAGACACGCGCGACCGTAACCAATGAAAGTCTCCCATCCTTGGCGCATGACAACGTAAAAAGCCGGCAAGTCATGCGCAGGCCGCAGCGCTACAGCATCCTTTCCGCTTTTGAAAGGATGCTTGACGCCATGGGCGGCTCTATTGCTTCCGGAGCCATTTCAGCACTTCCAGGCTCGGATAGCCATCCTGGCTCAAGCCTACCTTCGCCTGGTAGGCCATGATGGCGGCCTTCGAACCCTCGCCGATCTTGCCGTCGAACTTGCCGTCATAATAACCGTGCTCGGAAAGCCGCTTCTGCAGTTCCTGCCGTTGCTCGAAGCTGAGCTTGGTGAAAGGCCGCTGCCAGTCCTGCACCAGGCCGGTGCCACCGGCGATTTCGTCGGCGAGCAGGCCGACAGCCAAAGCATATTTGTCGGCATTGTTGTAAGCCTTGATGACCGAGAAATTCCTGATCATCAGGAAGGCCGGTCCGCCCCTGCCGTCCGGCACTTTGAGCGTCGCCTTGTCGCTCAGGTTCCTGAACGGCTTCCCGTTGGCCCTGGCGACCCCGAGCGCCTGCCACTGCGCCAGCGTCTTCGATCCGGCGGGCAGCTTGCCCGGCGGCAAGGTCACTTCATAGCCCCAGGTCTTGCCGGCCTGCCAGCCGTTCTTCCTGAGCAGGTTGGCGGCAGTCGCCAACGCGTCGGGTATCGAATTCCAGATGTCGCGCCGGCCATTGCCGTCCATGTCCACCGCGTAGTGCTGATAGCTGGTCGGGATGAACTGGGTCTGACCCATCGCGCCCGCCCAGGAACCCATGAGATGGCTTTCGTCGATGTCGCCGGTCTGCAGGATCTTCAGCGCCGCGATCAGCTGGGTTCGGGCATATTTCGACCGCTTCGGGTCGCCATAGGCAAGGGTCGCCAGCGAACGGATGACATTGCGCATGATGTCGTCGCGCTTGAGGATCTCGCCATAGTTCGATTCCATCGACCAGATGGCGAGAAGGATATGGCGATCGACGCCGAACCGCGCCTCGATCCGATCCAGCCATGGCTTCCATTTGCGCGCCATTGCCTGACCGTTGGTCACCGACTGGTCATGCACGCGGTTGTCGAAATAATCCCAGGCGGGGGCGGTGAATTCCGGCTGGGTGCGGGCCTTTTCCAGCACGACCGGGTCGGGCTCGATGCCCCTCATGGCCTTGTCATAGACTGCGCCGGAAACGCCGCCCGAAACCGCGGTGGCACGAAAGCCCGCGACCCACTGGCGGAAACCCGCATCGGCGAAAGCGGGTCCGGCGGGCATCAACAAGGCAAGCGTGAGGCTCGCGGCCGTCACAAATGCCGTCAGGCGCCTTGCGCTGTTGCGAACGGACATCCTTTTCCTCCTTCATCAAAATTAGGAAGGATCATTCAACGCCGAACCCGGTTAGTATTTAGTTTACCATAGGTGCCATTAGGAACGAAAAGAGAGGTCGGTGCTTTAACTTTCGATTTTCAGGCCAGCCGCTCGGGTAATTCAACATTCCGGCGCGAAAATGTTCGGGGGGATTGCGGAGCGGATGGCCGCGCGGATAATGGGCTTAAACGTATGGGTGGAGCATGAAGCGAGTTCGCAAGGCAGTTTTCCCGGTCGCCGGTCTCGGCACACGGTTTCTTCCGGCCACCAAGGCCATTCCGAAGGAGATGCTGACAGTCGTCGACCGTCCGGTCATTCAATATGTGGTCGACGAGGCGCGCGACGCCGGCATCGAGCATTTCATTTTCGTGACCGGGCGCAACAAGGCGGTCATCGAGGATCACTTCGACGTCCAGTTCGAGCTCTACGATACGCTCGCCCAGCGCGGGAAGGACGACCAGCTCGCCCGCCTGCAGCGGCTGCAGCCAGCGCCTGGCCAGACCAGCTTCACCCGCCAGCAGGTGCCGATGGGCCTTGGCCATGCCGTCTGGTGCGCGCGTGAACTGGTCGGTGACGAACCGTTCGCGCTGCTTTTGCCCGACATGATCATGCAGTCGGAAAAAAGCTGCATGAAGGATATGGTCGAACTCTATGCCGAGACCGGGAACAACATCATCGCCGTACAGGAATGCGACCCGGCCGAGGCCCATAAATACGGCATCGTCGGCCGTGGCGAGGACACCCATCACGGTTTTCGCATCACCGGCATGGTGGAGAAGCCGAAGGCGGGCACGGCGCCCTCCAATCTCTTCATCAACGGGCGCTACATCCTGCAACCGGAGATTTTCGGCATCCTCGAAAGCCAGGAGCGCGGCGCCGGCAACGAGATCCAGCTGACGGATGCGATGCTGAAGCTGGAGAAGCAGCAGGCCTTCTACGGCTATCACTATAAGGGGCGCACCTTCGACTGCGGCTCGCCGGAAGGCTTCGTCGAGGCCAATGTCGCCTTCGCGCTCTGGCGCAGCGACATGAATGCGAGCATGGCCGGGGTCATCCGCACGCTGCTGGATGAGGTGCGGCCGGCGGAGCGGATCGGCGCCGCTTCCTAGGTGCTGGCTAAGCGGAGCGGATCCTTCGGATCTCCGCGTCCGCATCGCTGGCGCGAGGATGACGAAGTGTCAGCGCTGCACCTTCAGGCCGAGATAGACGCTGTTGGCGACATAGTCGCGACCGGGAAGGTTGCTGGTGAGCTTCTCCGTCCTGATTCTTGTGGTGAGGCCGGCATAGCGGTTCAGCCACCAGGTCAGGCCGGCCTCGGCGCTCAGGATCAGATCGTGGCCATCGGAGCCGGTGTAGTCGCGCCAATCGAGCCCCAGCGCTGTATTCGCCGTCAGGTTGGCGCGGACCTGCCGCTCGCCGGTGAGCCGGCCCGAATAGAGGAGGTCGCCGCTCTCGTTAGCGATGGTCGTGGTCTCGACCGTGGTTCTTCCGGTCAGCCCGATGATGGTGCCGCGCTCGGGCGACCATTTGAGGTCGGCGCTGACATAGGGCCCCGCAATAGCCGGCAGACGGTCGTCATCGATGCCTTCGCGCAGCCAGCCGACGGAGAACTCGCCGGAGAGCTTCTCGCGCATGTCGAGCTCGAGGCCGGCGCGCGCACTGAGCCGCGTCGAGGAGCGCTCGAAATCGTTGCTGTCGAGGCGCAGATCGTAAATCCGCCGGCCGGCTTCCACCTCAACGAATGGCGTCATGGCCGGTGAGACCTGATAGCCGGTACGCAAGGTCGCAGAGTAGAGTGTCGAGTCGCGATCCTTCAGCGACAAGACGGTGCCGTCCGAGAGCTTGGCGTCGCCGTAGAAGTCATGCGAGACCGCGCCGGTCAGCGCGTAGCGCATCTTGCCGACATCCTTCTCGATGCCGAGGCTGCCGTCGACCGTCTGCCGCAGCGGCTGTGAGGTGACGCCGGCAATCGCATCCGGCGAGGACGCCGATTCCGGCACCGCTTCATACCCGAGCTTGGCGATGGCGCGCAGTTCATTGTCGAGGTCGACATTGAGCTGGCCTTCGATCCGGCCCTGCGCATCGTTGATCTTCTGGCCCGAAAGCGTGTTGCGAAAAAGGCCGTAGCCGTCGACGACGGCCGAATTCTCGCGCCAGTCGGAGGTGGCGGAGAAACGCAGCGCGGTTTCGGACAGCACAGCCGACCTGCCGCCGGCGCTGGCATCGGCATTGGAAGTCGCGGTGAGGCCTTGCTCGAGTGTCGGACGGAAGACAAAGGTTCCGAGCTTGATGCCGGGCGCGGCGAAGGGATCGTCCTCCAGCTTCGCTTTCTGGCCGTCAATCGAGCCTGTGCGCTCCGCGCCGGGATCGAGCTTCTGCCGGTCGACGCTGTCGATAGTGACGGCGCGGCGGTTCGCGCCGTCATCCTCGGTGGCCGCCGTTTCGGCCTGATCGCGGGTGGCGGCCTTGGCCGTGCTGTCGGTCGTCTGGCCAGGCTTCTTCTTGGCGTTTTTCTTGTCAGCCGCCTTGGCATCGCTTTTCGCGTTGGCACCCGCCGAGCCCTGCCTGGCAGTCGAAGGCCGGCGTGGCGCGGCAATTGTCTGATTGTCGGCGAAGGGGTCGTTGGTGGCTTGCGGCTGGTCGAAGATGCTGCCCGCCGCGCCCCCCGCCTGGTCGTCGTCGGGCACCGCGCCTGGGCTTGCCGGCTCATAAGGGTTTGCGGGCGTCTGGTCCTCAGCCGTCTGGGTCGCTGGAACCGCTTGATCCAGCGATCCCTGCGCGCGCAATTGTCTCGCCTTGCGTTGCTGGTCGGCCAGGATTGCCGATTCGGAGACCTCGCCGCGCAACTCGGTTTCCTGCGAAAATGCCGGCACTGTGCGCAGCAAGGCGACGATGCTTGCCGTCAGCAAAAGCGCTGCAACGGCAATGCACTTCCGGCCCTTTTTCGTATCTGGCTCGCCGCCGAACATCATCACCACTGCTTGCGCGGCGCAGGCGCGCCATACTTACCGGACCGTAAATGCGGATGGTTAACGGAGGGTTGAAACAGGCCAAGGCCCCTTGTCCGCGACGCACGCGAGACGGGAATTCCGTTGGACAGGCGGGCGACATGGCGCTAATGGCATCTGCCATGCACGCGGGGTCCTCAGAAAGAAAGCAGCCGGACAGGCAGGCAGCGATTGAATCGGCGCTGAGAACGGTGGCGACGGAGCAGGCCGGCATGGCCGCGCTTGCAGCCGCTCTCGGCAACGGCTTGTCCGAACCATTAGCAGCCGCAGTGGATGCCATCGCGCGGATCGAGGGCCGTGTCATCGTCACCGGCGTTGGCAAGAGCGGGCATATCGGCTCAAAGATCGCGGCGACGCTCGCCTCGACCGGCACGCCTGCCTTCTTCGTCCATCCGGCCGAGGCCAATCATGGCGATCTCGGCATGATCGCCAGGGACGACGCCATCATCGCCATGTCGTGGTCGGGCGAGAGCAAGGAACTGATGGGCATCGTCGCCTATTCCAGACGCTTTTCGATCCCGCTGATCGCCATCACCTCGGGCGAGAATTCGGCGCTGGCGCGCGCCGCCGACGTCGTGCTGTTGCTGCCGGCCGCGCCGGAGGCCTGTCCGCACGGGCTGGCGCCGACGACATCGGCGCTGCTGCAGCTGGTCATGGGCGACGCGCTGGCGATCGCGCTGCTCGAGGCGCGCGGCTTCACGCCGGACCATTTCCGCACCTTCCATCCCGGCGGTCAGCTCGGCGCCAACCTGGCCCTAGTGTCGGAGATAATGCGGACCGGCGATCAGGTTCCGCTTGCCCTTCTCGGCACCAAGATGCCGGAAGCGGTGATGACGCTGTCGCAGAAGAAGGTCGGTTGCGTCTGCATCGTCGATGCGGACGGCAAACTGGTCGGCATCGTCACCGACGGCGATGTTGCGCGCAATCTGCACCGCAATCTGGCCGACGTCACCGTTGACGAGGTCATGACGCGTACGCCGAAGACCATCGATCCGCAAACGCTCGCCGGCACGGCGATCGCCATGCTCAACGAGTACAATATCGGCGCCCTGGTGGTGACCAAGAACGACACGCCGATCGGCGTGGTTCACTTCCACGATCTGTTGCGCATCGGCGCTGCTTGACCGGCTAACTGATCACAGAACCGCCGCCAAACACGGGATGCCTGATACTTTGGAGCATCCCGCTCCAAACGTCAGACGGCCTCCACCGTCAGCTCCAGATCGGTGTCGGCGGCGCCGGTCACACGCACCTGGGTGCCGACGGGCAGGTCCGGGCCGGAGACACGCCACAGCGTGTCGCCGAGGCGGATGCGGCCGCGGCCATTCTTGATGGGCTCGGCCAATGTCGCCGTGCGGCCGACCATCTGAGCGCCGCGGCGGTTGAGCAGCGGCTGGTCCGCATTGACGGCACGATCGCCCACCAGCTTCTTGCCGACGAAGGCTGAGGCCAGGGAGAGCACGAGGAAGGCGAGCACCTGGAGCTGCCAGGTCCAGAAGGCAGCGTCCCAAACCAGCAGCGATACCGCGCCGATGATCAGCGCGGCGATGCCGATCCACAGCATGAACACGCCAGGCGCCACGATTTCCATCACCAGCAGCACGAAGCCGAGGACCATCCAGTTCCACGGGCCGAGTTCCGAGACGATGCGATCGATCATTGACGTTCTCCCACCCAGATGGCGTGACTCAATTGTCCGACGGTCGCACGAGCGGCGTGCGCGCGCCCTGACGTTGCGGGCCGGAAGGGCCGTCGGCCTTGAACACTTCGCGGGCGATCTCGCCGATGCCGCCGAGCGAACCGATCAGCGATGAGGCTTCGAACGGCATGAGCACGATCTTGTTGTTGCTGGACGAGCCGATCCTGGCCAGCGCCTCGGTGTATTTCTGCGCGATGAAGTAGTTGATCGCCTGCACGTCGCCCTTGGCGATGGCTTCCGACACCACCTGGGTCGCCTTGGCCTCCGCCTCGGCGGAACGCTCGCGCGCCTCGGCATCGCGGAAAGCGGCTTCCCTGCGGCCTTCGGCCTCGAGGATCTGCGACTGCTTCATGCCTTCGGCGGCCAGGATCTGGGCGCGCTTGTCGCGCTCGGCGATCATCTGGCGGCTCATCGAATCCACCAGATTGGCCGGCGGGTTGATGTCCTTGATCTCGACGCGGGTGATCTTGATGCCCCACGGGTGCGCGGCCTCATCGACGACGCGCAGCAGCCGTTCGTTGATCGCATCGCGGTTGGACAGCAATTCGTCGAGATCCATCGAGCCCATGACGGTACGAATGTTGGTCATGGTGAGGTTGAGGATGGCGTTCTGCAGCCCGGAGACCTGATAGGCGGCCTGCGGGGCATTCAGCACCTGGTAGAAGGCGACGCCGTCGACGCCGACGATTGCATTGTCGCGGGTGATGATCTCCTGCGTCGGGACATCGAGCACCTGCTCCATCATGTTCATCTTGGCGCCTACGCGCTCGAAGATCGGGTTGATGATGTTCAGGCCGGGCGTCAGCGTCTTGGTGTAGCGGCCAAAACGCTCCACCGTGTAGTTGTAGCCCTGCGGCACCGTTCTGATGCCTTTGAAAAGAAGGATGATGACGAGGAATACAAGAACAATGATGGCAATATCGAAACCGCTAAACCCCATTTCGTTTCTCCCTCAAAAGGCGGCGACGTCGCGGAATCACTTAAGTGTGTTTCCGAAGCGTTACAATCAGGTGATCGCGAATATTGGTTAGCGAAGGCTGTTGCGAACCGGTTCCGACGCCTATTATTGGACGTCAGACCCAGCCTGACAGTTCCCGCCGCACCAGCGCCTCGATCACCGCCATGCCCTCGGCGCTGTCGTTGAGGCAAGGGATGTGGGCGAAGTTCTTGCCGCCGGCATGGTGGAATGTCTCGGCGGCCTCGCGGCCGATCTCGTCCAGCGTCTCGATACAGTCGACGGAAAAACCCGGATTGACGACCGCGATCGATTGGACGCCGTCCTTCGCCAGCTTCTCGACAGTGACGTCGGTGTAGGGCTGGAGCCATTCCTGGGCGCCGAAGCGCGACTGGAAGGTGGTGATGAGCTTCTTCTCGTCCCAGCCGAGCCTTGCCCTGAGCAGCCGCGTCGTCTCGAGGCAATGCGCCTGGTAAGGGTCACCCTTGTCGGAATAGGGTTTTGGGATGCCGTGGTAGGAGGTGATCACTACCTCCGGCGCGACATCGAGCGTCGCCAGATTTTGCTCGATCGAACGGGCGAGGGCGTCGATATAGACCGGCTCGTCATAATAGGGCGGCACGCTGCGGATCGCCGGCGCTCGCCTGATCTTCATCAGCGCCCGGAACAGCTGGTCGTTCGCGGTCGCCGTGGTCGTCGCCGAATATTGCGGATAGAGCGGAAAAGTGAGGATGCGCTCGCAGCCCTGCTCGACCAGCCGTCGGAGGACGCTGCCGGTCGAGGGATTGCCGTAGCGCATGGCCCAGTCGACCACGACGTCCGGCAAATCAGCAAGCGCAACCGCGAGCTTCTCCGCCTGCGAGCGGGTGAAGGTGCGCAACGGCGACTCGTTCTTCTCCCGGTTCCAGATCCTGGCGTAGTTGGCGCCGGACTTTTTCGGTCGCGTTGTGAGAACCAGCCCATAGAGGATCGGATACCAGATCGCCTTGTTGAGCTCGATGACGCGCGGATCGGAGAGGAATTCTCTGAGATAGCGCCACATCGGCTTGAAATCGGTGCCGTCGGGCGTGCCGAGATTGATCAGCATGATGCCGATCTTGCCCGCTTTCACCAGCGCGGCACCCGCCGGCGCCGGACCGGCGGTCTTGGCGGCTTTCGCATCGGCAGGATTGGCAAGCGTCATCGACGGTCTCCGGTTGTCGGTGCGAAAACTAGCGATGCCATGCCGGTTTTGGAATGCTGCGTCTGGACGCACCTTACCGCGTTTGCGTCTGAAAACGGAACACCCGTCCGGTCTCCCGGACGGGCGCCATGAACTTCCGGCGCAAGATTACTTTGCGGCCGGCGGAATGGTCAGCGTTGCTCCGAGCGGCAGACGGCGCGGCCTGTAGTCCTTGTTGGCCTCGGAGATCAGCTTCCATTTGCTGCCGTCGCCATAGTTTTTCTTGGCCAGATCCCAATAGGTGTCGCCGGCGGCGATCACATGGCTGGTCTCTGGGCTGGCCTCCGGACCGGTCGCGGCCGGCTTGGCCTCGGCGGGCGCTGTTTCGGCCGGCTTGGCGGATCCGGTCGCAGGAGCGGCGGTCGCCGGGGCAGTCTCGGCAGGTTTTGCTGTCTCCGACGTTGCCGGTGCCGTCTCGGTCGGAACGGCCGGCGGCGTCCCGGCGATGTCGCCGGAATTGGACGGCAAAGCCGGCATGGCAGGCTCGGTGGCCGCCGGCGCCGTCTCGGCCGGCTTCGCGGGTTGGGCGGCAGGCGGCGTCGTGGCGGTCTCGGCAGGTTTTGCCGGCTCCGCGGCCGCTGTCGTGGCGCCGATCTCGGTGATGCGGCCGTCGAGCTTCGGTGTGTAGGGGCGGTGCGCGCCGAGATAGTCGGCCACCACCTGCTCCAGGCCCGGGCCGTAGTCATAGGCGTCCGTGGCCTTTTCGGCGAAGACCTTGTAGCCGTCGCCGCCCTGGCGGACGTAGTTGTTGGTGGCGACGAGATACTGCTTGTCCGGATTGATCGGCACCCAGGCGCCGTTCTCCATCACCTCGACCGATTTGACGCGGCCGGCATTGGGCGCGACCGACTTGTCGAAGGCATATTTCAAGCCGGCCACCTGCGGGAAGCGGCCGGCGCCGTCCTCGACCTGGCTGACGCCGCTTTCGAGACCGGCGACCAGGTCCTTGCCGGAGATCTTGAAGGTCGCCAGCGTGTTCTGGAACGGCAGCACCGTCAGCACTTCGCCCATGGTCACGGTGCCCTGGTCGATCGAGGCGCGCAGTCCGCCGCCATTCGAGATGACGATCTCGACGCCCTGACCCTTGACCCGATCGAGGACAGCGTCGGAGACGAGATTGCCCATTTCGCATTCGCGGGCGCGGCAGCTTTCACGACTGCCATCGATCGGTTTGGTGGTCTCCGCCACCTCCTTGTTCTTCAGCGCCTCGATCGGCGCGCCAAGCTCCTTGATGCGGGCGAGCACCGCCGGATCAGGGGTGATCGACTTGTCGAGAAAGATCGGGTCGCCGCTGGCCGACTTGACGACGCCGTTGTCGTCGAACACGACCTTGAATTCACCGAGATATTTCGAATAGGACGCCGCCTGCACCACCGGCACCTTATAGCCGTCGGGGTTGTCGACCATCGTCGGGTACGGGCCTGCCGCCTTCGGATCAGTGTTCGACAAAAGCGTGTGGCTGTGACCGCCGACCACCACGTCGACGCCGGGGATTTTCGCGATGACGTCGCGCTCGCGGTTGTAGCCGATATGGGTGACGGCGATGATCTTGTTGATGCCCTGCGCCTTCAGTTTCTCGACCTCGGCGGTGATCGACTTGACGTCGTCCGCGATGGCAATGTTGGGGCCGGGCGAGGCGAGTTCCGGAGTGTCGTTGGTGACAGCGCCGATGATGCCGATCTTCTGGCCGCCGACCTCGACCACGATGGACGGCTTGATCTTGCCGTGGGCGCCGGACTTGTCGTTGGGCACGACGTTGGCGCTGACCACCGGGAACTTCGCCTTGTCGAGATAAGGCACAAGCGCGCTTTCGCCGTCGTCGAACTCATGGTTGCCGAGCGTCACCGCGTCGGGCTTGAGCTGATTGAGGAATTCCTCCTCCGCTGCTCCCTTGTAGGTGATGTAGAACAGCGATCCCTGGAAGCTGTCGCCTGCATTGAGCAGCAGCACGTTCTGACCTTCGAGCTTCTTGCGCTCCTGCGCGATCGCAGTGACCAGCCGGCCGGCGCCGCCAATGCACTCGCCTTTGGTCTCCTCCTCCGCTGAACAGGTCGACTCGTATTTGTTGTTGCCTTCGATGCGGCTATGCCAATCGTTGAAATGCAGGATGTTGAGCGTGTAGTCGGCAAAAGACGCTCCGGCCGAGAGGCCAAGTGCTGATGCGGAAAGGGCGGCAATGGCGGCAAATTTCTTCATTCTCGTCTCCCGGATGAGCTGACTTGAAGTGCTTAAAGCCCTCGCTTGGCTGGAAGGTAACAGTCAGCTTCGGGTCATGTTCACATCGCGTTTTGGCCGATGCAAGCGGAAATCGGGAGGGGATTTGCCGGCACAAAAAAGGACGGCGGCTCGCGCCGCCATCCTCGACAAAGTCGATCTCTGCCTGAGCTCAGGCCCGGCGCGTCAGCACGAAATTCTGACCACTGGAGCTGGTGCAGTTGAGCTGGCTGGTAGAGACCATCAGGCAGTTGAAGCTGACCGGCGTCTGGCGGATCAGCGAGGTGCCGTGGATCTCGACCGAGGTCGCGCCGGTCATGGTGTAGCTGCCCTCGGACAGCTTCTGGCCGGTATCGGTCGCGACGGTGGTGAAGCTGCCGGCCGCGAAAGTCGAGAGGCCGGTGCCCTTGGCGTCGATCCAGTTGCCCTCGACGCCCTTGGGCGCCGCTGCAATCGGCTGCGAAGGGCCGGTGGTGGTGCAGGCGGCCGCGGCCAGAAGGCTTGCCGCGGCGCCTGCCGAAAGCAATTTGCGCGCAATGGTCATTTAGAATCCTCTCCTCTCGCGTCGGCCCGAAAACCGATCTCCGATCTTCGGAAAAGCACGATGCGTGCATTCAAAGTGCTAGAGTACTTTGTGCGTCCGAAGGAACGCCCGTTTCTCTAGGCCGCCCGTCTTCAATCGCCCGATTTCCGGGCGATTGCAAGGTGGAGACGCGGGTAGGCTTGGCTGCTATCGCACCAGGATGTTGCGGAACTGCCACGGATCGTCCTTGTCCAGATCCTCGGGGAAAAGCCCCGGGCGATTATCAAGCGGCGTCCAGTCGGTGTAGTAGCCCCTGACCGGCCCGAGATAGGGAAGCTGCACTTCCAGGCAGCGCCGGTAGTCCATCTCGTCGGCCTCCACGATGCCGGCCATCGGATTTTCCAAGGCCCAGACCATGCCGGCGAGCACCGCCGAGGTGACCTGCAGGCCGGTGGCGTTCTGGTAAGGTGCCAGCTTGCGCGCCTCGGCCAGCGACAGCTGTGAGCCGTACCAATAGGCGTTCTTGGCATGGCCGTAGAGCAGCACGCCGAGCTCGTCGACGCCGTCGACCAGCTCGTTCTCGTCGAGCACGTGATGCACCGGTTGCGCCTTGCCGGCGGCGCCGAACATCTCGTGCAGCGACAGCACGGCATCGTTGCAGGGGTGATAGGCATAATGGCAGGTCGGGCGATACTGAACCTTGCCCTTCTTGCCGCGCACGGTGAAGAAATCGGCGATCGAGATCGCCTCGTTGTGGGTCACCAGGAAGCCGTATTGCGGGCCGGGCGTCGGGCACCAGGAGCGCACGCGCGTGTTGGCGCCCGGCTGCTCCAGGTAGATCGCCGCCTGCGAGCCGTGCTTGTGCTTCTTGCCGTTCTTCGGCATCCAGGTCTCATGCGTGCCCCAGCCGAGCTCGGCCGGCTGCAGGCCTTCCGAGATGAAGCCCTCGACCGACCAGGTGTTCCAGAATACATCCATCGGCTTCGGCTTCTTGGTGCGCTGGGTATCGCGCTCGGCGATGTGGATGCCCTTGACTCCGGCCTTCTTCATCAGCTTCGCCCAGCCCTCGCGGTCGTGCTCCGCCGGGACCACAAACTCGAGCCCGAGATCGGTGGCGAGGTTGACCAGTGCCTGCTTGACGAACCAGGAGACCATGCCGGGATTGGCGCCGCAGCAGGAGATCGCCGTAGTGCCGCCGGGAGCCTTCTCCTTCTCCTGGCGCACGCTCTCGCGCAGCGCGTAATTGGTGCGCGAGGCATTGTCGGCCTTGTCGTCGAAATAGAAGCCGAGCCACGGCTCGACCACCGTATCGATATAGAGCACGCCGAGCTTGCGGCAGAGCTTCATCAACTCGAGCGAGGAGGTGTCGACCGACAGGTTGACGCACATGCCCTGACCGCTGCCATTGGTGAGAAGCGGGGTCAGAAGCTTCTTGTAGTTCTTCCTGGTCACCGCGTCCTGAACGAAGGCGATGCCGCGCTCGTCGAGCAGCATGCGGTCGCTGTCGCGCGGGTCGATGACCACCATGCGCGACTTGTCGAACTTGAAATGGCGTTCGATCAGCGGCAGCGTTCCCCGTCCGATCGAGCCGAAGCCGATCATCACGACAGGGCCGGTGATTTCACCGTAAACGGGCCAGTTCTCGTTCGCCATTTTTTCGCATACTCCTTCAAACACGGGAAAGTCCGGCATTTTTCGCCGGTAGCCCTACATCACAGATCATTGTCACAAACCAGCAAAAACCGCCAACCGACGGCCAAACCGGCCTGGCGGTTTGGTTAAGCCACCATGGCCATGCCGGCGAGGTACGAAACCAGCCGGTCGCGGTCCGCGCTCAAACCCTTGTAGTCGAGCTGCGCCTGATCGAGAGCATCGAGCTGGTCGGCGAAGGAGGCCGCAAGCGCGACCTTGTCGGGGTGTCGGGCAAGCACCGCCAGCGGGTCGAGATGGATGCGGATGGTGAAAAGGATGTCGCGCGACACCGGCAGCTTGCGCAAGGTCTGACGCTCGACGCGAATGAAGGCATGGGCGTTGATGTCACCATCCGGAAAACGAGTCGGACGGTTCGTGGCACGGTCGATCCGCTCCCCGTTGGAAAGTGGATGATAGAGCGCGTCGCCCGCCTGGATCGACCAGTTGAAGCGCTCGACCGCCTGGCCCTGCAGGCCGTCGAACATGCGGTTGATGAGGTCCGCAGGCCGTGTGCCGGGGCCGAAGCCGGGCACCGGCGCGTGGATCTGTTGCAGCGGTTTGCCGAATTTCTCCTGGAGCGACCAGGACGACGGAAAGCAGAGCGAGCCGGCGGCGAGCCGCCAGCCGCTGTCGTCGCGGCGCATCAGGATCAGGTCTTCCTGGATTAGCAGCGAGGCTGCGACCAGCGGGGCGTCGGGGCCCACATTGCTGCCTTCGGGGCCGGCTACCTCGATCCCGGCACCCTTGCGGCGGTAGGTTTCGGGATGTTTCGCCAGCAGGTGCGCTCCAAGCAGATCCAGCACCTCCTGCTGCGCCTCACGCGTGCCCTCCTCCTCGACAAAAACCCGGCTTGGGATTTCCGCGTAGAGACGGCGCTTTTCGGCGAGATGCGGCAAAAGAAACTCGTCGAGCTCGATCCATCGATCGAGATCGAGCGGTTTCAGCCCGATGGTGAAAAGCCTTGACGATCCGTCATAGGGCGTATGGGTCGGCGGGCGAACACTCATGCTTCCTTGAAGGCGTCCAGTTCGGTGGCGGTCAACCGCGCCGCGAATTCGGTGATTTCGTAGTCGGCCGCGCCTGCCTCGGAGAAAGGGTCGGCCGCCAGTCTGGCGTCAAGCACGTCGCGGGAACCGCGCGCGACGATGATGCCGCCGGTCCTTGGCCGTTTCGGTCCAGACGCAACAAAAATGCCTTCCGCGTAGCAGGCCTTCAGCCATTCGACATGCGCCGGCGCCAGCCGATCGATCTCGGTCAGCGGCACCTTGTAGTTCAGCGAAACGATGAACATTGCATTCTCCTGCTTGGCGTCATGCCAGCCTCGCCGGGATCAACCCACGTAGCGAATTGCCGACGTGAAGCGCCCTCGCCGACTTCAGATCGTCAAAGCTGTAGATCGCTTCGCGGGCGCGGCCATCGTCCAGCAGCTCGCCTCGCAATACGCCAGGCAAAAGGCCGCAGTCGAGCCGGGGCGTGGCCAACACGCCGTCGCCGAAATCGGCGAACACATTGGTAATGGTTCCTTCGCAGATTTCTCCGCGCTCATTGGCCAGCAGCACCTCGTCGGCCTGGGTGACGAGATATTCGGCGCGGGCACGCGTGTACAGATGTCGCCGGCTGGTCTTGTGGCGCAGCAGCATGTCGGCGGAATCAAGCCTGACCCGGGCCATTTGCAGCCGCCAGACCTTGTCGGCGACGAGCGGCTCATAGGGCTGCACGGATGCGGTCGCCTCGCCATTGCGCTGCAGGGCGAGGCGGGTACGCAGGATGCCCTGCTGTCCCCCGACCGCGCTCATCAGCACTTCGCCGATCCGATGCGGATCGCAAGCAAAGCCGAGCTCCGCGGCCGAGGCATAAAGCCGCGCAAGGTGGCGCTCGAAGCGCAGGAAGCCCGAGCCAGGCTCCCAGCGCATGGTCTCGATCAGCTCGAAGTCGGCACGGTTCCCGTCGCGAAGCGCGCTTTCAGAAGACACTCCCGGTACTCCTCTTCGGCGGTGGAATCGAAGACGACGCCGCCGCCGACATTGTAGACAGCCTCGCCGTCGGCAAAGAGCGAGATGGTGCGGATCGCCACCGAGAACCGCATCGTGCCGCCGGGCGCGACCCAGCCGATGGCGCCGCAATAGACGTCGCGCGGCACGCCCTCCAGATCGTGCAGGATCTCCATGGCGCGGATCTTCGGCGCGCCGGTGATCGAGCCGCAGGGAAAGAGCGCTGCGAAGACTTGGCGAATACCGATATCAGGCAGGAGCTTCGCCCGCACCCGGCTCACCATCTGGTGCACCGTCGGGTAGGTCTCGATGCGGAATAGCTCCGGCACTTCCAGCGTGCCGACCTCGCTGATCAGCGAGATGTCGTTGCGCAGGAGATCGACGATCATCCGGTTCTCGGCCTGGTTCTTCTCGTCGTTGCGCAGGAACGTCTTCAGCCGCGCGTCCTCGGCCTTGGTGGCGCCGCGCGGCGCCGTGCCCTTCATCGGGTGCGTCTCGATCATACCGTCCGCGTCGATCTCGAAGAAGAGTTCCGGCGAGCGCGACAGCACGATCGGATCGCCGAACGAGATCAGCGCGCCGTATTTCACCGGCTGGCGCCCGGTCAGCGCCTCGAAGGCGGCAAGCGGATCGCCCGACCATTGCGCATGGACCGGAAAGGTCAGATTGCCCTGATAACAGTCGCCCTTGCGGATATGGTGGTGGAGGCGCGCGAAGCGGACGGCGTAGTCCTCGGCGGACCAGGATGCGCGGGCGTCGAAGATCGGTCCGTTGCTGGCGGGGCCTTCATTCCGCGGCACAGCCTGTTCGAGCGGCGCATCGAAGACACCGAGACAGATCAGCGGCGCGCGGCGGCCCTCTGGCAGCAACGGCACCAGTTTCGGCTCCAGCAGGTAGCCTGCCTCATAGGAGAAATAGCCTGCCAGCCATTTGCCCGCGTCGGAGGCGGCCTGAGCCGCTTCCAGCGCCGGCGTGAATTCGTCCGCGGTTCGCGCCGTGATGACCTCATGCGGCCCGTCAAAGACGAGCTGGCGGCCGGTCTCGTCATTGCGGAATATTGCTGAGGGCAGGGACATAAGCCTCGGATGGGGTCGATTAAGTCGATCGCTCTACATGGGGGCGCGGCGAGGCGCAATCGAGAGAACGGCGTCGGAGGACGTAAAGGCATCTGGTCCAAAGCAAAAACGGCGCCCAATGGACGCCGCCTGCGCTGGGAAGGCACAGCGAGATCAGTTGTTGTTCGAGGTCGCCGCCGTGGGGAACCGGCTAGCGAATTCGGCCTCGTCGCCCGCGGCCAGCAGTTTCGCCTGCTCGATCCATTTCTCGCGCGCGATCCGGCCGTCGAAATTGAGCACCTCCTCGACGCGCTTGACGTCGGCATCGGTCCAAGCGGCGATCTGGGCATAGGACGTGACGCCCTGCGCCTTGAGCAGCTTTTCATTGACCGGGCCGATGCCGATCAGGCGGCGCAGATTGTCCGCCTTGCCGGTGGTCGCCTTCGGGGCGGCGGCTTTCTTCGGAGCCGGCGCCTTCTTTGGCGCCGCGCCGGCCGTCTTTGCCGCTGCCGTTTTTGCCGCTTCCGGCTTGGCCGCGGCGGATTTGGTCGAAGCCGATTTTGCCGCTGACGGTCTTGCAGATGAGGATCTGGCTGGGGTCGGGGTCGACATCAGCGCCGCCGGCGCAGGCGCGGAGGCTTTGTCGGTTTCCGCCTTGGCGGAAGAGGTCGGCGTTTCGCGCAGCTTGCGTTCGAGATCGGCGCGGCTGCGGCCGCATGCGTCGAGCTCGCCGCTCAGGCGGTAGGTATCGGCGCTAAACCGGTCGCGTTCGCTCTTGGCGCGACCGAGTTCGCCGCGCAGGCTGTCGAGCTCGCCACGCAGGCGGCCCCAGATGAACCAGCCAACCAGGACACCGACAACGAACGCCAGGAGCATATAGAAGAAAGTGCTCATTTCCCTCTCCAGTTCGATCGGGCCGCGGCCGCAAACGGCGGCCTTGCCGCAGGGATCGTCAATCGTTCCGCGCTGGGCGGAACCGCCCCTCCAATCGCTGGCGGCGGGCCCTCCTCCGGCTGCGGCCCGACGGCCGCTATCGCTCTCGCTGAAGCAACACTAGGGCCGCCTCCGGCCTTGCTGTCGCGTCCGGTTGAGCTTGGGGTCTGACGCTAGCACACGGCCTGCGCAAAGCTAATTGAAAAGTGCGGGCAGAGTTATTGAAGAACAGCACAAGTATGCGTTCCGGCCAAACTGTTCCGGTCTATGCCGCCAGGCGAGCACCCGTCATTTGTCGAGCGCCTCCAGCTCGTCGATCAGCGCGCCGATCACACCCAGGCCGATCTGCCAGAAGGCCGGATCCGTGGCGTCGAGGCCGAAGGGCGCCAGCAGTTCCGAATGATGCTTGGTGCCGCCGGCGCGCAGCATCTCGAAATACTTCTCCTGAAAGCCGCGCTCGGCGTTCTGGTAGACGGCGTAGAGCGAGTTGACCAGGCAGTCGCCGAAGGCATAGGCGTAGACGTAGAAGGGCGAGTGGATGAAGTGCGGGATATAAGTCCAGAAGACCTCGTAGCCATCGCGCAACTTGATCGCCGGCCCCAGGCTTTCAGCCTGAACCTCAAGCCAGAACTGGCCCAGCCTGTCCGAGGTCAGCTCGCCGTTGCGGCGCTCGGCATGCACCTTGCGCTCGAACTCGTAGAAGGCGATCTGGCGCACGACGGTATTGATCATGTCCTCGACCTTCTGGGCGAGCATGGCCTTGCGCTCGCGCTTGTCGGAGGTCTGGTCGAGCAGCGAGCGGAAGGTCAGCATCTCTCCGAAGACGGAGGCCGTCTCGGCCAGCGTCAGCGGGGTGGACGCCATCAGCGCGCCCTGGTCGGCGGCCAGCACCTGGTGAACGCCGTGGCCCAGCTCATGCGCCAGCGTCATCACATCGCGCGGCTTGCCCATGTAGTTGAGGAGCACGTAGGGATGCGCCGATGGCACAGTCGGGTGGGCGAAGGCGCCGGGCGATTTGCCCGGCCTGACCGGCGCATCGATCCATTTGCGATCGAAGAATGTCCGCGCGATTTCCGCCATCTTCGGCGAGAAACGCTGATAGGCTGACAGCACCGTGTCCCTGGCGTCGTCCCACCGGATCACCGACTGCGGGGTCTCGGGCAGCGGCGCGTTGCGGTCCCAGTGGTTCATGACGTCCATGCCGAGCCAGCGCGCCTTCATCTGATAGTAGCGGTGCGACAGGCGCGGATAGGCTTCGCGCACGGCCGCGGCCAAAGCATCGACCACGCCGCGTTCGACGCGGTTGGCGAGATGGCGTGAATCGGCGATGTCCTCGAAGCCGCGCCAGCGGTCGGAAATTTCCTTGTCCTTGGCCAGCGTGTTGGTGATGAGCGTGAAGGTGCGCAGGTTCTTGCGGAAGGTCGCGGCGAGTGCCTCGGAGGCGCGGCGGCGCACTTCGCCATCCGCGTCCTGCAGCCGGTTCAGCGCCGGCTCCAGCGTCAGCTCCTCGCCATCGACGTCGAAGCGCAGATCGGTCATCGTCTCGTCGAACAGGCGGTTCCAGGCGCCGCGTCCGGTGACCGACTTCTCATGGAACAACTGCTCGACCCGATCCTCGAGCTGGTACGGCTTGTCCTTCCTGAGATCGAGCACCCACGGGCGATAGTGGGCGAAGGCCGGGTCGGCCACGAGTGCTGCTTCGATCACCGAGTCGTCGATCAGGTTGAGCTCCAGCGCGAAGAACAAAAGATGCGCGCTGGCGTCCGTCATCTTCTCCTGGATGTCGCCATAGAGCTTGGCGCGCTGCGGATCGGCGGTGTTGCCGGCATAGACAAGTCCGGCATAGGAGACGATGCGGCCGATCAGTTCCTCCAGCGCCTCGTAGGCCCTCAGCGCCTCGCCGAGCCGGCCGGCGGCGCCACGCTCGGCTTCGGCGGCCAACGTGCCCTTCCAACGGACCTCGAAGGCAATGGCGTCGCTTGCCGCCCGGGCGATGTCACGCTTCAGCTCCGGCGCTTCCATGCCGGAATAGAGATCGGCGAGATTCCACTCCGGCAGATCGCCGAGCTCCGCCGCGGACTGGCCAGACGCCGTCGCCGCAAGCCGCTGACCAAACATCATGCGCATCGAGAATACCTTCTTCGAATCAACGGGAAAGGAGAAGCCGGTCAAATCCTAAGGAATTCGTTCACCGGGTTTTTTGAAACCTTATTTAGAACCCTGTGCCAAGATGATCCATGGGGATTTATCGGGCGGATAATTCAAAGAGTCATGACAGGTTCCGTACTCATAGTCGATGACGATCCCGTGCAGCGCAGGCTGCTCGAGGCGGCGGTGACGAAATTCGGCCACAGCGCCATCGTCACCGACGGCGGCGAGGCGGGCCTCGATGTGCTGGACGGACCGAACGCGCGCGATGTGTCGGTCGTCATCCTCGACCTGGTCATGCCCGGTCTCGACGGCATCGGCGTGCTGAAGGCGATGCGCGAGCGCGCCATCAATCTCCCGGTCATCGTGCAGACCGCGCAGGGCGGCATCGAAACCGTTGTCTCGGCCATGCGCCACGGCGCTTTCGATTTCGTCGTCAAGCCGGCCTCGCCCGACCGGCTGCAGACCTCGATTTCCAATGCTTTGAAGGTGGAAGCGGTCGAGGACGAGGTGAAGCGCTCGTCGCGGCGTCGCGGCGGCCATCTCACCTTCAAGGATCTGATCACCCGCAGCCCGGCGATGGACCGGGTGATCCGGCTCGGGCAAAAGGCGGCGGCCTCCAATATTCCGATCCTTATCGAAGGTGAATCGGGCGTGGGCAAGGAATTGGTGGCGCGCGCCATCCAGGGCAGCGGCGACCGCCGCTCGAAACCCTTCGTTACCGTCAATTGCGGCGCCATCCCCGACAATCTGGTGGAATCGATCCTGTTCGGCCATGAGAAGGGTTCCTTCACCGGCGCCACGGACAAGCACACCGGCAAATTCGTCGAGGCGCATTCGGGCACGCTGTTCCTGGACGAGATCGGCGACCTGCCGCTCGACGTCCAGGTCAAGCTGCTGCGCGCCGTGCAGGAGGGCGAGGTCGACCCGGTCGGCGGCCGTTCGACCGTCAAGGTCGACATCCGGCTGATCTCGGCGACGCATCGGAATCTTTTGCAGCAGGTCAAGGACGGCAAATTCCGCGAGGACCTATTTTATCGCCTGAACGTCTATCCGATCTTCGTGCCGCCGCTGCGCGACCGGCGCGAGGACATCCCCCATCTGGTCAGGCATTTCATGGAGAAGGTGGCGCCGGCCGATCCGCGTCATCGTCTCACCGGCATATCGGCCAAAGCGCTGGCGATGCTGCAGGCCTACGATTGGCCGGGCAACATCCGCCAGCTCGAAAATGCGGTGTTCAGGGCGTCGGTGCTCGCCGAAGGCGAGTTGCTGACCGAAGAGGAATTCCCGCAAATCCGCGCGCAGGTCGAAGGCACGGTGAAGCTCGATGCCGAGCCCGCGCCTGCCGTGGCACCGGTCGCGGACGAGCTGCAGTCGGGCGATCAGGCCGCCTCCGGCGGAGTGGCGTCAGGCTCGCACGAGGCCGAGGCGCCGGCGCGGCTGCAGCCGCGATTCGGCACGCTGAGGGCCTTGGACGAGCGCGGCAATGTGCGGGCGCTGGCCGATGTCGAGTTCGAGATGATCAAGCTTGCGATCGACCACTATAACGGCCAGATGAGCGAGGTGGCGCGCCGCCTCGGCATCGGGCGCTCTACGCTCTACCGCAAGTTGAAGGAATATGGCATTGACCCCGAAGCGGGTCGGCTTGATCGACTTGCCTCTTGAGACGCAAGCCCAGCCCAGCCTACCGGTTTATACTCCGACTTAAATCGTCGCTTTTTCGTTTCTGAAGGCGCTTTTTCAGTCGCTTGCGTGTTCGCGATCACGCATTTAACGCAATCGGTAACAGATTGTGTTTGGGCCAAAGCCGAATTCTCGATCTAAACCAGCGATTTACCACGAAACGTGGTGCATCATTTTTGACGGGATATCGCCACGGTGTTACCGCATTTCGGCTCCAATAAGCGATGATTAACCATTAGGATCGATATTCGGATGTGAGAACCACGCATCCGTTTGGGCAAATCCGGGGACAAACGGCAGCCTGCAAGGCCTTTTGATTTGAACCAAGTCGAACGACACACGAACGGGCGGCATTTTCACATGAGCGTCTGGCCACGGTGGCTGACGTTTGTGATTTTGGCCGTAGGGTTCCTTTCGGCAGCCGCCTCTGGCGCGAAAGCCGAAGTCCGTTCGCTGAAGCTCTATCACCTGCACACACACGAAAAGGCCGAGATCGTCTACAAGCGTAACGGCCGCTACGTTCCCGAAGGCCTGCGCAAGATCAACATCATCCTGCGCGACTGGCGCCGCAACGAGCCGACCAAGATGGATCCGCGGCTGCTCGATCTGGTGTGGGAGGCCTACCGGCAGAGCGGAGCGACCGACTACATCCAGGTCGTCTGCGGCTATCGCTCGCCATCTACCAATTCGATGCTGCGCAGCCGCAGCCGCGGTGTCGCCGAGAAAAGCCAGCACATGCTTGGCAAGGCGATGGACTTCTACATCCCCGGCGTGCCGCTGAAGAAGCTGCGCAACATCGGCCTCAAGATGCAGGGCGGCGGCGTCGGCTACTATCCGAATTCCGGTTCTCCGTTCGTCCACATGGATGTCGGCAATGTCCGCCACTGGCCGGGTATCAGCCGTCAGGAACTGGTCAGCCTGTTCCCGAACGGCAAGACGCTGCACGTGCCGAGCGACGGCCGGCCGCTGCCTGGCTATGAGCAGGCTCTGGCCGCCTACAAGGCGCGCAAGGGCGCCGGCACCCCCAATATCGAGCTGGCCAGCGCCGGCGGCTCGACCAAGCGGTCCGGCGGACTGTTTGCGGCCTGGTTCGGCGGCGGCGACGACGAGGCCGACGACAGCGCCGATGTCGCGAGCGCCCAACCCGCACCCCAGCCGAAAGCTGTGAAGCAGGTGGCGGCCGCCAAGAGCGGCAACAGCGGCAGCCTGCCGGGCATCGCGATCGTCTCGCCGCAGGATGCCAAGCGCGCCAACATCCCGCAGATCGCCGATGACAGCTCGGACGATTCGCAACCGCAGCAGGACACGCCCGAAACCATCATTGCCGCGCTGCCGCCGAAGGAGGTTCCTCTGCCCGCCTTCGCGCCGAGGCCCAAGGCCGATGTCGGCCAGCAGACGGCTGAAAACGTGCCGTTCGCCGTGGCGGACGCCTCGGCCACGGCTGAGCAGGCGGTGGCGACGGCGCATGCTCCGGCCAACGTACCGTTCGGCATGGCCGCCGGCGCGGCGCAGGCCGCAGCCGATCCCGCGCAGGGGGCGTTCAACAATGTTCCGCTGCCGACGAGGCGGCCCGATCTGCCGAGGGAACTTGCGCCCAAGGACAAGGGCGTGCTTCTGGCGCTGGCGGAAACCGCCTCGCAGGACAAGAGCGCGACCGATGCCTTCTCGGTGCTGCCGACCGCGAGGCCCGACACGGGCAAGCCGGATGAGATCAAAGCGGTGCTCGAGCAGGCCAGCGCGACCACCGTGGCCGGCTCGAGTGGGGCCGAATACGAAGTCGCTTCGCTGACTGCGCCGGAGCCACGCTCGGCATTCAACGATCCGTCGGGTCTCGATGCAGCTTCGCCGCGTCAAGCCATTGCCGCACGCCCCGCCGGCACCGATCCGGCGCAGGCGATCGGCGCCGGCGTGAAGACGACGCGCAAGGAGGCCAGGGCGTCCGCCAACGACCTGAAGCCCGGCCCGAAGGCAATGGTGGTGGCAACGCCGCCGCAGGCAGCGCGCTGGGCGCTGGGCAGCGGCGACAACATCGCCACCGTTTCCGATCCGACCACGGCACCGCGCTATGCCTACAATATCGTGCACACGCCGCCGAGCGAGGTCTACACGGCCGGCTTCCAGACGGATGCGCAATTGCCGGACGCCAGCCGGTTCACCGGCAACGCGGTGAAGTTCCTTTCGGTCGCCCGCTTCCAGACGAAATAACGAGCCTGCCAGTGCCGCAACAGCCGCGTTGAACAACAGCGCGGCTTTTGCTTTTTATCACGGCGGCATAGTTTGAACGGCGCGGGTTTCCCGCGTGGTCTTTTCCCGCTTCGTCTAACGGTAGGACAGCGCCCTTTGAAGGCGTGAATCGTGGTTCGAATCCATGAGCGGGAACCAGCCGGCGGCTGGTTTTCGGCCCGCACCGGCATGCCATCACGCACGCTTAAACTTCTCGTGAGACCGGAACGGGCCGCGCTTTTTCGGGTTAGGATGCGTTCGTTCCAAACTGGGGATATTCATGAAGAAGATTCTATTGGCGTCAGTTCTCGCTTTGGCCGCGGCATCGGCTGCCGTGGCTCCAACGCAGGCCGAAACCGTTATCGTCAAGACCGGCAAGCATCACTGCAGAACCAAGGTGGTCACCCATTGGGTTCACCACCGCAAGGTCGTCGAGAAGGTCAAGGTCTGCCACTGACCGCATGTCCAGCCCTGGAGCGGTTCAGCGTTTGATAGACCGCTGAACCGCTCCAGGTGTTCTTTACACGATCCGCACGGAAGAACCGGTGCCCACTCTTCCTGGAATTGCGTTAGGCGAGCTTGCTCGCCTCGCGCGCCAGGGCTTCGATCTCATCCCATTTGCCGGCCTTGATGAATTCGTCGGGCGCCACCCACGAGCCGCCGACGCAGATGACGTTGGGGAGGCTCAGATAGTCGGCGGCGTTCTTGGCCGTTATGCCGCCGGTCGGGCAGAATTTCACGTCGGCGAGCGGCGAGGCGAAGGCCTTCAGCGATGCGATGCCGCCCGACTGTTCGGCCGGGAAGAATTTCAGGAAGCGCAGGCCGGCTTCGCGCGCAGCCATGATCTCCCCGGGGGTGATGGCGCCGGGCAGCAGCGGCACGGGGCTGTCCTTGGCCGCGTCGAGAAGCTGGCCCGTAATGCCGGGGCTGACGATGAATTTCGAGCCGGCGCGTGCCGCCTCGTCGAACTGCTTGGCATCGAGAATGGTGCCGGCACCGACAACCGCATCCTCGACTTCGGCCGCGACGCGGCGGATCGCTTCCAGCGCATCGGCGGTGCGCAGCGTGATCTCGATCGCCCTCAAGCCGCCGCGCGACAGAGCGCGGGCGAGCGGCACGGCGTCGGCGACATTGGCGATCTTGAGCACCGGGATGACCGGCTGGCCGTTGAGGAGCGACAGGAGCTTTTCGGTCTTGCTGGTCATTGGCTTGTCTCTCCGTTTCGGTCGATTTCAACCGATTAGCAGAAGGGGTATTCCGAGTCCACGAAGGCGGGCGTGTCGCAATGTCACGCGGCCCGTCCGCTCCGCCTTGAAACGGCTTTCAGCACGGTCTAGTGGCATGGGCATGACAACAACCAAGGAAACTCAGCCGGTCCGCGTTGCCGCGCTCTACAAGTTTGCGCGGCTCGACAATTACCAAGCGCTGCGCGCGCCGCTCGCCGCCTTCTGCTGCGGACGCGGCATCAAGGGCACTCTGCTTTTGGCGCATGAGGGCATCAACGGCACGGTCGCCGGCAGCGAGGCAGCGATCGCCGCGCTTATCGATCACCTAGAGGCGATCGAAGCGCTTGCCGACCTGGAAGTGAAATACAGCATTGCTGCTGACATGCCGTTCCATCGCATGAAGGTGCGGCTGAAGCGCGAGATCGTCACCATGGGCGTCGACGATCTCGATCCGGCGAGCAGCGCCGGCACCTATGTCGCGCCAGTCGATTGGAACGCGCTGATCTCGGACGCCGACACGTTGGTCATCGACACGCGCAACGCCTACGAGGTGTCGATCGGCACCTTCAAGGGCGCGGTCGATCCCAAGACCGCCAGCTTTCGCGAGTTCCCGGCCTGGGTCGAAGAGCACCGCGAGGAGCTCGAAGGCCGCAAGGTGGCGATGTTCTGCACCGGCGGCATTCGCTGCGAGAAGGCGACCGCTTACGTGAAGTCGCTGGGCTTCAGGCAGGTCTTCCATCTCAAGGGCGGCATCCTGAAATATCTCGCAGAGGTGCCGGCCGAAGAGAGCCTATGGCAGGGCGAATGCTTCGTCTTCGACGAGCGGGTATCGGTGTCGCATGGCCTGGCCGAGGGCGAAGCCGAACTCTGCCGCGCCTGCCGCCATCCGCTCACCGTCGAGGACCGGCTCTCGCCGAAATATACGGTCGGCGTCTCATGCCCGCGTTGCTTCGAAGCGCGCTCGGACGAGGACCGCGCGCGCTACGCCGAGCGCCATCGCCAGGTGGAACTCGCGCATGCGCGGGGCGCCAAGCGCCACATCGGAAGCTGAGCAGCCCAGGTTTCGTCAAATCATCCGCCCGTTCATTGTAATGTCAATGCGCGGGGCCTACGTCTTGCCGATCCGAAACCCCGCCCGGGCGCATTCGGCCGGGCCAATTCTGGAGGCATTGATGCTCGACCCCAAGAAGCTGCTCGACGACCTTTTCGGCTCGCAAATTCCCGGCACGGGATCGACCGTTCGCGACAAGGCGGGGCAGGCGGTGCAGATGGCGAAGGACAATCCGCTCGCCGCCGGCGCGCTGGCGGCGGTGCTGCTCGGCACCGGCCCCGGTCGACAGGTGACGGGCGCTGCCATGAAGCTCGGCGGCCTGGCAGCCATTGGCGGCCTCGCCTACAAGGCCTACCAGAACTACAAGGCCGGCAATGTGCCGGCACAAGAACCCGTGGCCGGCGAGCCCGAGTTGCTGCCGCCGCCCAAGGACACCGCCTTCCATCCCTCGCAGGCGCCGCAGGGCGAGGCCGAATTCACGCTGACCCTGGTGCGGGCGATGATCTCCGCAGCCAAGGCGGACGGTCATGTCGATGACGAGGAGCGGCAGAAAATCGCCGACAAGCTCAAGCTCGCCGGCATCGGTGCCGAAGCGGAAAAATTTCTGCTGGATGAGCTTGAACGCCCGCTCGATCTCGACGTCCTGATCACCGGCGCCAAGACCGATGCGCAGAAGGTTGAGCTCTACACCGCCTCGCGCCTTACCATCGATCCCGACACCCGCACGGAGCGCGGCTATCTCGACCTGCTAGCCGGCCGCCTCGGCCTGCCGGACGCGCTGGTCGACCATGTCGAGGCGACGGTCTCGGCGGCGAAGGCGCCGGCTTGAACCGCGCCCGATCCGCGCCAGCAAATTGCCGGTTGGTAAACGGGCATGGGACGTGCTGCTGGCCGTTAATCTTTCGTTAACCCAGCAAGCGCATCATTCTAACCAGTCGGACCGGCTTATCCTCCTCCCAAGCGCGGTTCAGATGAGGGGCGGTCGCCAATGACCGCCCTTTTTGTCGGCTCCGCTTTCTTGCCGACAATAGCCGCTTGCCACGCCCTCTGTCATTTGCGATGCCACGTCTTCTTCCAGCAGTGACGGGGAGCGAGGACGATGACCGCCATGACAGAGAAAACAGCCATCGTAACCGGCGCGGGCACCGGCATCGGCAAGAGCGTCGCCACCACGCTGCTCAAGGCAGGCTGGAACACCGTGTTCTGCGGCCGCCGCAAGACGCTGCTCGAGGAGGCGATCGCCGAGGCCGGGAAGACCAGCGCCAGGGCGCTTGCCGTTGCATGCGACATCAGCAAGGCCGGCGAAGTCGACGACATGTTCGAGACAGTGGTGGAGGCGTTCGGGCGCGTCGACCTGCTCTTCAACAATGCCGGCATGGGCTACAAGTCGACGCTGATCGACGAGATCCCGGTCGAGGTCTGGAACGATGTCGTCGGCGTCAACCTGACCGGCTCGTTCCTATGCGCCCGTGCCGCCTTCGGCGTCATGCGCCGGCAAAAGCCGATGGGTGGGCGCATCATCAACAATGGCTCGGTGTCGGCCTATGCGCCGCGGCCGGGCTCAGCGCCCTACACGGCGACCAAGCATGCCATCACCGGCCTGACCAAGACCCTGGCGCTCGACGGCCGGCCCTATGACATTGCCTGCGGCCAGATCGACATCGGCAATGCGCTGACCGAGATGGCGCAGGCGATGACCGTCGGCGTGCCGCAGGCCAACGGCTCCATCGCCGCCGAAGCGGTGATGGATGTCCAGCGCGTCGCCGACGCGGTGCTTCACATGGCGAGCCTGCCGCTCGACGCCAATGTGCTGTTCATGACGGTGATGGCGACGAAGATGCCGTTCGTCGGCCGCGGGTGAGGGGGCTGAGGCTCTATTTCGTCAAGAACCCTTCGATCCGCTCCAGCGCGCGCAATATGTTCTCCTCGGAATTGGCGTAGGAAAGCCGGACATAGCCTTCGCCGAGCACGCCGAAATCGGGGCCGCCGATCAGCGCTACGCCGGCATCCTCCAACAGCGCCGAGGCAAGCTTCTTGGCCTTCCAGCCGGTCTTCGAAACATTGGGGAAGGCGTAGAAGGCGCCCTTCGGCGTGATGCAGGAAATGCCGGGGAGCGCGTTCAGCCCTTCGACCACGATCTTCCTGCGGTTGTCGAAGGCGAGCATCATCTTTTCGACATCGTCCTGCGGGCCATCTATCGCGGCGATGCCGGCATACTGGCTCGGCGCGTTGACGCAGGACCAGCAGTTGACCGCAAGCTTGCGCACCTTGTCGTAGAGATAGGCGCCCTTTTCGCCGTTTGGCCAGATCGACCAGCCCATGCGCCAGCCGGTCATCGCCCAGGTCTTGGACCAGCCGTTGAGCACGATCAGCCTGTCGCGGAGTTCCGGAAAGTTGAGCAGCGAGCAGTGGGTCTCGCCGTCATAGGTCATGACATCGTAGATTTCGTCGGAGAGGATCGCGACCTCAGGGTGCTTCTCCAAGCCCTTCACGAGTTTGGCGATCTCGTCCCGCGCGGTCACGCCGCCGGTCGGATTGGCGGGCGAGTTTAGGATCAGCAGCCTCGTCTTCGGCGTGATCAGCGCCAGCGTCTCTTCCGCCGAGAAGGCAAAGCCGTTCTCCTCGCGGATCGGCACCGGGATTGGAGCAGCACCCGTGAACTCGATCATCGAGCGATAAATCGGAAAGCCGGGATCGGGATAAAGAATCTCCGCCCCCGGCTCGCCGAACATCAGGATCGCGGCGAACATGGTCGGCTTGCCGCCGGGCAAGATCATCACGCTCTCGGGCGATACTTCGACCCCGGTGGTGGTCAGCGTTCGGCGCACGACCGCCTCGCGCGTGGCCAGAAGGCCGTTGGCAGGCGTGTAGCCGTGGTGGCCGTCGCGCAGCGCCTTGATCGCCGCCTCGACGATATGCTGCGGCGTCTTGAAGTCGGGCTGGCCGATGCCGAGGTTGATGATGTCGCGGCCCTGATGGGCAAGCGCCGTTGCCCGCGCGAGCACCGCAAAGGCATTTTCCTCGCCGAGACGATCGAAGGCCGCGATGGTGTGGAGCATTTTTCCCGTCCCTGTGGTTCTTTCTGTGGGCGAGCGTTTTTGTGAGCGTGCGCCAGGAAAAGTCAAACGGATTGGAGCGGTCGGTGTCGGAAAATCTGAAGAATTGGCAGGCACGCCCGCGCCCCGAACGCAAGGCGCTGGAAGGTCGCTATGTCCGGCTCGAACCGCTGAGCGCGTCAAAGCACGGCGACGGGCTCTTTGAAGCGTCGTCGGTGCCGGATGCCGGTGGCCGCTTCGCCTGGCTGCCGGACTATCCGCCCGAGAACCGCGCCGCCTTCCAGCCATGGCTGGACAAAGTCGAGGCGAGCGAGGATCCGCTGTTCTTCGCCGTCATCGATAAGGCGAGCGGCAAGGTCGCCGGACGTCAGACGCTGATGCGGATTGATGCCGCCAACGGCGTCATCGAGATCGGCAACATCTATTGGGGGCCGCTGATTTCGCGCAGGCCGCAGGCGACCGAAGCACAGTTCCTGTTCACCAAATATGCCTTCGACGAGCTCGGCTATCGCCGCTACGAATGGAAATGCAACAACCGCAACGAGCCGTCGAAACGTGCGGCGGAACGTTTCGGTTTCAAGTTCGAAGGCATTTTCCGCCAGCATCTTGTGGTGAAGGGCGAAAACCGCGATACGGCGTGGTATTCGATCATCGACAAGGAGTGGCCGGCGCTGCGCAAGGCCTATGAGGCCTGGCTCGATCCGGCGAATTTCGATGGCGAGGGCCGCCAAAAGCGACGGCTCGAGGATTTCCGCGCCGAGTCCGGCGCGTAGCAGGAGTTGCGCGATGGCGCATGATCACGGCTCACACGGCCACAGGCACGGCGCCGATCACGTGCACGGGTCGACCGACAAGAAGCGCGTTCTCGTCGCGGGCTGCCTGACAGCGGGCTTCATGATCGCGGAGGCGCTCGGCGGCTTGCTCACCGGCTCGCTGGCGCTGCTTGCGGATGCCGGCCATATGCTGGCGGACGCGATCGCGCTCGGTCTCGCCTGGTATGCCTTCCACCTCACCGGACGTCCCGCCACCGGGCGTCTCACCTACGGCTTCGCTCGCGTGAAGACGCTGGTCGCATACACCAACGGCATCGCAATTTTCGTCATCGCGCTTTGGATCGTCTACGAGGCCTGGGGGCGGCTGATGCACCCGGCGCCGGTGCTGGGCGGGCCGATGCTGGTGGTGGCGGTCGCCGGCCTGCTGGTCAACGTCGCCTCCTTCTTCGCGCTGCATGGCGGCGACCGCGAGAGCCTCAACATGCGCGGCGCCATACTGCATGTGCTGGGCGACCTGCTTGGCTCGGCCGCGGCAATCGCTGCGGCCCTCATCATCCTCGCCACCGGCTGGACGCCAATCGATCCGATCCTCTCCGTGCTGGTGGCGCTGCTGATCCTGTCGACGGCGTGGTCGCTGATGCGCGAGGCCGCCCATGTGCTGCTCGAAGGCGTGCCGGCAAGCCTCGACCGCGATCTCATCGCCAAGGATCTGGAAGCCGCGGTCAAGGGCGTGCGGGAGGTGCATCACATGCATGTCTGGTCGCTCGACGGCACCAGCAACATGGCGACGCTGCATGCCTGCCTGAATGACGGCGTCGATGCGCATGCTGCGGTGAGCGCCATCAAGAAGCGGCTTGCGGCGAAGCACGGGATCGATCATGCAACGGTGGAGCCCGAGTTCGGCCTGTGCGCCGACAGCCATGACGAGCACGATCATCACCATGATCACGACCATGCGCATGATGCGCCTCGCGATCGCCGCCACTATCACTGAGCCGGGCGATGCCTTTGAGTTGCCTCGGAGCGAAGGGTGAATAATGGACCGCGAGACGCGCAACGCGGCGATCGCCGCGGCCTGGATACTGCTCCTGTTCGGCCTCGCCGCCTATTTCCTGCCGACCATCATGCTGGCCGCCGGCAAGGTCTCGACGGTCCTTGCGGTCGTCATCGCCGCGCTCTTCATGGTGGGGCTGTTCGTCGTCCTGTGGCTGCGCGGACGCAGCCAACGCAAGAAGGGTCTATGAGATGAGAGTTCTGATTACCGGCGCCGCCGGCATGGTTGGCCGCAAGCTGATCGCAAGGCTGGCCAAGGACGGTGTGCTGCGCGGGCGCAAAATAACCGCGCTCGATCTGCATGATATCGTGCCGCCGCAGGCGCCGACGCTCGCCGGAGTCGATGTCTCGATCCACACCGGCGATCTTTCCACGCCCGGTGCGACGGCCAAGCTCGTTGCTTCCCGCCCGGACGTGATTTTCCATCTCGCCGGCATCGTTTCCGGCGAGGCGGAGGCCAATTTCGACCTCGGCTACCGTGTCAATCTCGACGGCACACGCGCTTTGTTCGACGCGGTGCGGGTGGCGGGCTTCGCGCCGCGCCTTGTCTTCACCTCGTCGATCGCGGTGTTCGGCGCGCCGTTCCCGGATGTCATCCCGGACGAGTTCCATCCGACGCCGCTCACCTCCTACGGCACGCAGAAGCTGATCAGTGAGGCGCTGCTTGCCGACTACTCACGGCGCGGATTCTTCGACGGCATCGGCATCCGGTTGCCCACCATCTGCGTGCGGCCGGGCAGGCCGAACAAGGCGGCGTCGAGCTTCTTCTCAGGGATTATCCGCGAGCCGCTCAGCCGCCAGGAGGCGATCCTGCCGGTGCCGCGCTCGGTGCTGCACACGCATGCCAGCCCGCGATCGGCGGTGAATTTCCTGATCCATGCGGCCGAAATCGATGGCGATAAGGTCGGGCCGCGGCGCAATCTCACCATGCCCGGCGTGGCGGTCACGGTTGGCGAGCAGATCGAAGCGCTCGGGCGCATAGCCGGCGCCGAGGTGGTCAAACGGATCCGCGAGCAGCCCGACGAAACGATCTGGGCGATCGTCAGAGGCTGGCCGACGCGCTTCGAGGCGCGCCGCTCGCGGGAACTGGGTTTTGTCGCCGAGAAGAATTTTGACGAGATCATCCGCGCCCATATCGAGGACGAACTCGACGGAAGGATCGGATGACAGTTTCGGTCGGCTTCAGACGCCGCCCGTCAGGCTGGCCGACAAGAGCAGCAGGCCAACGAGGAAGATGAAGGCGGCGCCGCCGATCTCGACGATCGAATGGATGCGGTTGCCGATGCGTCCGTCGCCGGCGAAATAGACAGCCCAGTTCTTGGCCGTCACCGCGATCGTCGCCAGCGCGGAGACGGTGATCGCGGTGCCGATCGACATGGCGAGCACCGAGAGGAGGCCGCCGAGCCAGAGGCCGTTGAGGAGCGCGAAGCTCAGCACGATCAGCGCGCCGGAGCAGGGGCGGATGCCGACGGCGGCCACCGCCGACCAGGCGGTCTTCCAGTCGAAGCGATCGCCCGAAAGCAGCGCCGGATCCGGCGCGTGCGAATGGCCGCAGGTGTCGCAGACTTCGCCCGGGCCGTGGTGATGTTGCCCAGCATGAGCATGGTCGTGCGCCGCGTGGTCGTGATCATGCGCCTTGTGATCAGTCGCCTCATCGCTGTGCGCATGCGAATGCGCGGCATGATCATGGTCGTGATGCGCGTGCGAGTGCGTCGAGTGGGCATGCGCGGAATGCGAATGGGAGTGGGAATGACCGGCATGGGAATGCGCGTGAGCATGCGAGTGCCCGCCACGCGAGTGGCCGGCATGGGCCGCCGACAGGCTGTAGGCCGGACCGGCGCCGAACCGCCGAAGAATGGCCGGGCCCGCCTTGCGCCACAGTAGCCAGGCGCCGAACAGCGTCACCAGCACATAACTGGAGATCTCAAGAAACCATGCCGCGTCGGTCATCGACACCGCCGTGCCGCGCAGCACGAAATAGGCAAGCATCATGACGACGACCGCGGTCAGCCCCTGCAGCAGCGCCGAGACGAAGGACAGCATGATCCCGCGCTTCAGCGCCACTTCGTTGGCGACCATGTAGGATGAAATCACCGCCTTGCCGTGGCCGGGCCCGGCGGCGTGGAAAATGCCGTAGGCGAAGGACAGGCCGACCAGCAGCCAGAGCTTGCTGCCGTCCTGGCGCATGGCTTTCATCGCGGCCGCCAGCGAATGGTAGAATTCCTGCTGCCTGAGATTGATCCACATCAGGATATGGGCGAACGGACCCGTCGTGCTCGGCGCCATGCCGTCATTGGTGCCGATGCCGAGCGAGCTCTGGGCATGAGCGACGCCGGGTAGATGCGTCATGACCAAAGTGGCGGCCGCGAGGCCGAGCGCCAGGCGCAGCGACGGTTTCATCACCGATTATCCTTCCGGCGGACAGTTCAGTTCGAGCTTGGTGGCGAAGATCTTGCTCATGTCGGTGCCCGTCGGATCGTTGAAGAACGCTTCCGTTAGGGTCTTCTGGTTTTCCTTGATCGCTTCGTCCGGATCGGGACGGATCACCTTCTTGGTGCAATTCGCGGGCAATCCCTCAACGGTGAGGTTGGCGTCGTCGGTGAAGTCGATCGCCGTGTAGAAGGTCGGATCGTAGACGCCGATGTCGATCTTGCCGGCGAGCTTGATCGGCGTCTTCGGCTGCGACTCGAACAGAATGATCAGCTGGTCGTTGTCGAAGCTCGCCATCAGATGCGGCGGAGGGACCATGGGCACGTCCTTGCCGTCCTGCGTGACCAGCTGGAAATAGTTGAACTCGGCCAGCGAGGAATGGACGGTGTCGGCCACTTCCTTGAGCTCTTTGTCGTCAAGCTTCAGATCGGAGTTCTTGTCGAACTCCATCATCACTGTACTCGAAAACAGATCGTCGAAGCGCCAAAGGTGGCGCAGCGCCGTCACACTTTGGTGATCCGCGCTGAGGATGACGTCGAGGCGAGCCTCGGCGAAGACGTGCGGGTGCACCTGGGCGGGCTCTACCGCGGCAAAGGTGGCCGCAATTGCCGAAGCCAGTACGATTGCTTGCCGTTTCAGGTGCATTCCGGGCCGCGATTCCATCGACTTTGGGAGTGGGCTCCGAGAGTTAACAGAAAGGGGGCGAAATTGGGACGCGCTCTCGGAGAGCGTTGCGCTCTTTCCAGATTCGCTCGATGCGCTTTTAGGCTCTGATTCTGCGCATGTCCTTGTGCCGAAAACGGTTCCCACCTTCGGGGGACGTGCTTCACGCAGCGTCGCGCGTCCTGAACCAGTGCACCAGGAAATCGACGAAGACACGGACCTTGGCGGGCAAATAGCGGCGATGCGGATAGACCGCGAAGATGCCGCTGCCCGATAGGATGCGGTCGTCGAGCACCGTCACCAGCTTGCCCGACGCGACTTCGGGCGCAGCGATGAAATCCGGCAGGATGGTGAAGCCCAGGCCCGACACGGCGGCTGCTCTCGCCGCCATCGGACTGTTGACCTCGATCGGCCCCGACACGGTGACGCTCACCGAATCCTCGCCGTCTCCCTTGAAGCGCCAGTTGGCTAAAGAGCGGCCGTTGGTGTCGACGATGCAGGGCATGTTGGAAAGATCCTGCGGGCGGGTCGGGGTGCCATGCTTTGCGAGCAGGTCCGGCGACGCGCAGAGCTTGATGGAAAACGGCCCGAGGCGCCGCGCGATCAGCGACGAGTTCTCCAGCCGAGAAATGCGCACGGCGACATCGAAGCCTTCCTCGACCAGATCGACGAAGCGGTCGTCGAGATGGATGTCCAGAACGATGTCCGGATGTTGCTTGGCAAAATCGATCAGCGACTGGCCAATCGGCGCGTCGGCGAAGGTGCGCGCAGCCGAGAGCTTGATGCGGCCGCGCACGTCGCCGGAAGATTCGCGCACGGCATCGGCCAGGCTGTCGACCTCGCGCACGATTTCGGAGGCGCGCTGATAATAGGTGTGACCGGCTTCGGTCAGCGAGAACTGCCGCGTGGTACGGTTCAACAACAGCGCGCCGAGTTCGTCCTCCAGCTCGCGCACATATTTCGACAGCAGCGCCTTGGAACGGCCGATCTTGCGCGCGGCGGCCGAGAAGCCTTCGGCCTCGACCACGTCGATGAAGGCGCGCATGCGGGTCAATGTATCCATGATCAGACCTTTCGGGCCGCATCCAGAATCGTGCGGCCGAGCCCTATCAGGGCGACGTCGCTGCCGAAAGGGCCGAGCAGCGACAGGCCGAAGGGCGCGCCGTCGACGGAACCGAGCGGCAAGGTGATCTGCGGGAAGCCCGACAACCCGGCCAGGCACAAAAGATGCAGCGCCCTTTCGCGATAGGCCTGGAACTGCTCCGGCGTGCTGGTCTTAAGTGGCGCTGCGCCCGGCACCGTCGGCAGAACAAGAAAGCCTTCGTTGCCGAGCAGCTTGCCGAACTCGGAACGGAAGGCTGCCCGACGCGCCGTTTCGGCTTCGACCGTCTTTGCATCGATCGTGCGGCCGAAGCCGAAACGCTCGTCGACACCCGGACCCAGCCCGTGATCGCCTGCCGAAATCCAGCCGCCATGCACCTGCCAGGCCTCAAAGGCCTGCAGCCGACGAAAGCACCAGTAGAGATCATCCGGGGAGGAGGCGAAGGCGTGTTCGGTTTCGGTCGGCTCGCCGAGGACGGCTGCTGCCTGTGCCTTCATCCGCGCATATTCGGCGGCTTCCGTCGGCCCGGAAACAAAGGCATCGAGCCAGCCGATCGACAGCGGACGGTTGAGCGGATGCTGGTGTGGATCGCGTCCGAGCAGAAGCTTGCCGGCCATTTCGTAAGCTTCTATGTCGCCGGCGAACCAGCCGAAGGTGTCGAAGCTCGGCGCGAGCTTCATGGCGCCCTCGAGCGATACCCGGCCGTGACTGGTGCGCAGCCCGATCAACCCGCAGAAGCTCGCCGGCGCGCGGATCGAGCCGCCGGTGTCGGAGCCGACGGCGATGTCGGCAAGGCCGCCGGCGACCGCTGCCGCCGAACCTGACGAGGAGCCGCCGGTCACGCGATCCGGAGCGGCTGCGTTCACCGGAAACGGGAAATGCGAATTCTGGCCGAACAGCGAGAAGGCGAGCTCGTCGGTTTGCGTCTTGCCGACGAATCGCGCACCGGCATCGAGAATCAACTGCACAGCCTCGGCCGTCCGCGAGGCGGCGTGAGCCTGTTCGAACTTGCGCGGGTTGCCGCAGCCGGTGCGATAGCCGGCGACGTCATAGATGTCCTTCACGGCTAGGCGCAGGCCGGCCAACGGGCCAAATTCCGCATTGGCCACGGGCATTTGACGCAGATCGAGGAAGGCGTTGAGAGGGCCGTGGGTGCCTGGCATTGTTCGATTTCCGAATACGGTCCACAAACATTGTTCGATGCTGCAATTTTTACAACCGGCGCTGACGATTTTTATTGATTGTGAAACCCTTCGCTCTTATATCGCGCTTGCCCAAAGTCGCACGTGCCTGTGGGTGTCCGCCGATCCTCGAATGGTGAGGGCAATCGGTAAGGTAACTGGAGCCAACCCCTCCAGTCGGTCAGTGGCCAACCACAAGACCGAGGACACCTTGAAGCAACGACGGTGCGGGCCTTTCTGGTGTCTGCCGGTCGTCCAAAGACCGGGGTTACTGAAGAGGCACACCTTCATTGCCGGCAGTGCGGACGGGTCCTCCCATCCAAGCCAAGGCAGACAAAGCGAACCGAGGCCGGGCAAGGCCAGGTTCACCGCCGCGAGACGGCGATCCGTGGTTCCGGGGTCTCCACCGGCTGGTTCCATGGATTTTCCGTCCCGCCTTTGTCCACCGCGAGTTCGCGAGGCCGAGCGCCCGCGTCCCGCAGCCTTTGTGCGCGCCGAAAGGCGCAGATGGAGAGACCTCGATGGCCACCCAGCGCATCCTTGACTTTCTCGCCACCCGACGTCCGAACGGTCCCTGCCTCGTCGTCGACCTCGATGTCGTGCGCGACAATTTCCGCGCCTTCGAGAAGGCGTTGCCCGATTCCAAGATCTACTATGCGGTGAAAGCAAACCCGGCGCCGGAGATCCTGCGCCTGCTTGCTGCGATGGGCTCGTCCTTCGACACCGCATCGGTTGCCGAGGTCGAGATGGCGATGGATGCCGGCGCGCCGGCGGATCGCATTTCCTTCGGCAACACCATCAAGAAGGAGCGCGACATTGCGCGCGCCTACCAGCTCGGCATCCGCCTCTACGCGGTGGATTGCGTCGAGGAGGTCGAGAAGATTGCCCGCGCCGCTCCGGGCTCGCGCGTGTTCTGCCGCGTGCTGACCGACGGCGAGGGTGCCGAATGGCCGCTGTCGCGCAAGTTCGGCTGCGTGCCGGCGATGGCCGTCGACGTGCTGCGTCACGCCAAGAGCCTCGGCCTCGACGCCTATGGCGTGTCGTTCCATGTCGGCTCGCAGCAGACCGATCTCTCGGCCTGGGACCGCGCGCTGGGCGATGCCAAGAAGGTGTTCGCCACGCTCGCCGAGGAAGGCATCGTCTTGAAAATGGTCAACATGGGCGGCGGTTTCCCGACCCGTTACCTGAAGGACGTACCGGCGGCGCAGGCCTATGGCCAGGCGATCTTCTCGGCGCTGCGCAGGCATTTCGGCAACGCGCTGCCCGAGACGATCATCGAGCCGGGCCGCGGCATGGTCGGCAATGCCGGCGTCATCAAGTCGGAAGTCGTGCTGATCTCGAAGAAGGCCGACAATGACAATGTGCGCTGGGTGTTCCTCGACATCGGCAAGTTCGGCGGCCTAGCGGAAACCATGGATGAGGCGATCCGCTATCCGATCGTGACGCCGCGCGACGGATCGGAGACCGCACCCTGCGTGCTCGCCGGCCCGACCTGCGATTCGGCCGATGTGCTCTACGAGAAGACGCCTTATCCCCTGCCTCTGTCGCTCACCATCGGCGACGAGGTGCTGATCGAAGGTACTGGCGCCTACACGACCACCTATTCGTCGGTCGCCTTCAACGGCTTCGAGCCTCTCCGATCCTACGTGATCTGAAGGCGCGAGCCTTCAGATCAACTGGCGTGGGTGACATCGCCCGCCCGGGCTCGCTTGTGGAACAGATCTCCGCTCGTGAAGGATCGCGGAAATGGACTTTGCAGATTTCATCATCGAGGGCGCTGCGCGCCGGGTCTTCCCCCTCGAGGGGGAGATGGCCGTGCAGCGGTCAGAGGGGGGCGTCGCGCGTGGAGCGCCAGCGCCGCTTCTCGTCACGCTGGGCGCCGGTATTACATGCGCAACGACCCCCTCTGTCGCCTTTGGCGACATCTCCCGCTCGAGGGGGGAGATTGCGCCGGGCTTCGTCATCGTTGCCGAAGGCATCGGTGATATGCAGGCGCGCGAAGCGCTGCTCGACCGCGCCATGGGGCCGAAGCGCAGGAAGAAGTCGTCCGAGAGACTGCGGCGTGGCCGCCGGCCGTCGGAAGGCCTGGCCTTTGTCGCGCGCGACCCGTCGGGCGCGCTCGTCGGCACGGTTCGGCTGTGGGACGTGACGCTGGGCGAGGGTGGTCCGGCAGCGCTCCTGCTTGGGCCGCTGGCAGTCGAGCCCGGCCTGAAGAGCGGCGGCATCGGCTCAGCGCTGATGCGGCACGCGACCGCCGAGGCCGCGCGGCTCGGTCATGGCGCGATCCTGCTCGTCGGGGATGCGCCATATTACGGGCGGTTCGGTTTTTCGGCCGATCGCACCGGCTCGCTCGCCATGCCTGGTCCCTATGAGCGGCACCGCCTGCTGGCGCTCGAGCTGAAGGAGGGCTCGCTCGACGGGACCGCGGGCACGATCAAGGCCGCCGGCCGCAAGGTCAAGGCCTTGGACTTCGTGGCCTGAACACCGCGGAGAGGCGCAGTCGCGGCGTCGCGCGTTCAAAGAAGCGCGGTGCCGAATCGCGTGGTAATTGCGTCTCGACGCCAATCAGCCGAGCAACTGGCTGAGCGCCATGGCGACCGTCATGTCGCCCTCGACCTTCAGCTTGCCGGCCATGAAGGCCATGGTCGGGTTGAGATCGCCGGCGATCAGTGAATCGAGATCGTCGAGCGAGAGCTTGATCGTGCAGTCGGTCGGGGCATCGGCGGTCGAAACGGTCGCGCCGTCGATAACGATGACGCCGTCGCTGCCGGTGTCGAACTTGACCGAGTGCTCGAAGCCGGCGCTTGCCACGCGCGACCTGATCTTGTCGGCAATCTCCTGAACGCCCATGGCGGTTCTCCTCGTTTGGTTGCGTTTGACGCGCACCGGCCTTGGCCGCTGGGCGAGGCGCCGCGTCGCGCGGGAGCGCGGCGACAGCCACCGGCGCATATAGCTTCGGGTTGACGTTTACGTCAACGTGGCCGCCATGCGGCATGTCGCATCACCGGACAAGCATGTGAACCCCTGGCGGTGCCAAGTCGATCCAGAGCCGATCAATGCTCCGGCTGGAACGGCTTGGTCATCGCTTGCGCGGTCTCGCCGGCTGTCTTGCGGCGGCGGATGGCGTTGTCGCGGATTTCGTCCTTGGACAGGAAGTTGACCTGGTCGATCAGCACGTCATGCACCAGCTCGACGCCGACGCGGGCGTTGACGGTCTCGCGGATCGCTTTGCGGAAAGCCTCGAGATCGATCGTGTCCTTCTTGGTGAAATCGATCTGCGGATTGGAATAGAGGTAGGAATAGACCTGATCGGTGATGATCGCCGGCGCCGGGATCGACAGTTTCTTTATCTGATCCGGCTCCACCGTGTAGACGAGTTTGGTGAGAAAATAGCCGTCGATCTTGGCATCGCGGACGAGCGGTACCGAAATGATGTCGGTCTTGACGTAGTCGAGACCGCCCAGCATCGGCTTCGGCGGCTCACCGACGCCGCGCTCGCCCGCCGCCTGGAACGAATAAAACACCGCGCCGAGGGTTACGGCGCAGATCCAAAGCGCTGCGGCGAAGAATTTGATCACCGGATCCTACCTTGCTCCGCAGTCATCTCGTTCAAGCCCGGGCATATCCGAATTCGCCTGCCGAATAGGTGCCGTCGGCATCGGCGCGCTGGATGGCGTTCTTCAACAGCGTGGCGATCTCGTTGACGGCATTGAGATGGGCAAGAATAGCCGCCTCGTTCTTTGCCAGCTTCTGGCGCAACCGCGCCAGCCCTTCGCGATGCTGCTCGAGGAACTCGATCTCATTGGCGCCCTTCAGCGCGCGGGTCAGTTCGTAGAGATAGCGGCTTTTGCGGGCATTCGAGGCCTTGAGGTCGTAGCTGGTGCCGCTGCGGATACCCGCCGTCTCCTCGTCCACCGCCTCCTCGATCCGGCCAATGATGGCGGCGAGGTTGCCAGGCCGTGCAGCTGCGATCGGTGCTTCCGCGGCGGTGGTTCGTGCAGGCAGGTTGGAAAGGTCCGTTTGGTCGGCCATGTAGGTCCCTAGATCTTGATGTCCGTTTTTATGGTTGTGTCGTCACCGGTCATAGACCGGGCGGCCTTACGCTCGAGCTCGTCGACCAGGGAGGTCGAAAGCCTGGTCTGCTGGTCGATCTCGGCTTTCTCCGGTCCGCCCCCAACGGGCCCGACCGGCACCTTGTGTTTGCCGTCCAGATAATGGTCGGCAAGCATCGATCTCGCGATGCCGATCCCGCCATGCGCGGCCATGACATCGGCTACCTTTTCGGCAAGCTGCGATTTCCACATGTCGCCGGCCAGACCCTTGCCGTAAACGCCCTCGGTGTCCTTAGACATCATGTTCTGGATGAAAGTGGTCAGCACCATCGCCTCGAAGCGCTGGAACTTTTTGGCTGGATTTGCCGCCTCGGCCTTGTCGGCAGCGGCGCGCGAGAGCACCGAGCCCGCCTCGACCGAGGCAGTCTGGTCGATCGAGAAGGTCTCCCCGGCACCGCCAGCCCGCCTCGCGAGTGCTGCCCGCGCGGCCTCGACGTCGGCCGGCTCCGCCGCACGGGCGACGTCCATCACGATGTCGCTGGGAGGTGAAATCGCCAAGAAAGCACTGCCTTTTACCGGTTTTGTCCGTTGCACAATGACGCAACAAGCTTGTGGCAGGCTTGCGGGGGCGGCGAGGTGCAGTGCAGCGCTCAAATCTTATTTTAGCAGGTATTAATATTTTAACGGTGTTGCCCCGCCGCCGGCGCAATTCGGGGTTTTGAAAACGACTAATTAACCCCGCCCCCTCATCCTCGAGACCACGCCTTGGAGACGTTGATCGTGAAAAGCGATGTCGTGCTGATCGCATTTCTGCTGTCGGTTGCCAGCCCATTTGCCGCCCAAGCCGGAACGGCGATGCAAACCAAAGGCAAGGCGTTCGCACCGCCGGCCTTCTATTCGTTCTGCAGCCGCCAACCCAGCCTCTGCAGCACGGCCGGCGGAACAAAGGTCGTCGCCCTGCGGCCTCAGCTCAGCGCGCAATTGAACGAGATCAACCTTTCGGTCAATTCACGCATTACCGAGGTCAGTGATCGAGCCGTTGTCGGCAAGAACGACGACTGGCGCGTGCCGACCGTGTCCGGCGATTGCGAGGATATCGCGATACTGAAGAAGCTCGAACTGATGAAGCGCGGCTGGCCGGCCTCGGCGCTGCTGTTGACCGTGGCAAGCTATCACGGCGAGGGACACACGGTGCTGACGGTGCGCACCAACGAGGGCGACCTGGTGCTCGACAACCTCACCAGCGCGGTCCGTGATTGGTCCAGCACGCCCTACAACTATTTCGCCCGGCAGGCGCAGGGCAATGGCAGGCGTTGGGAGCGGATCGGGGCGGCCAAGTCGGTCGGCACGACGGCGACCGGCACCTGACAGCCTCGCTCGCCGCCCGCCGGATCCACCGCTCTATCTCCTTGGTTTGACGCAAGTCCGGACGGGAGGCCACGGCGAAGTCGCCGAGCCCAACCGTTTCATGCTTTTCCTGATTGCCCTAGTCATGTCCCCGCTTCTGGGCAATGAGGTCCAGCCGCTCGCGGTCTGAGCGTTCGCGGTCGTCGCGGCGGCGAGCGTCCCTATAGGCGCGCTCGACCATGTTGGTCCGCGCGGTCGCGGCGGCGATCAACGTCGCCTCCTCCCGGGCGCTTTCAAGATTCTGTTTTTGTTGGCCGAGCGCGTTCGCAATCCGGCGATGGTAAAGTTCCGGGAACAGGCCGGCCAGCGAGCTATCAGCGTCGAAATGCCCGATGAGTTCCTTTGCTTCCGATTCGGCCGCCGCGGCCGCGGAGAGGAAGCCGGCATGACGGGTTTCGTGCACCGCCTTCAACTGCTCCTGCACCTTGACCAACTTCTTCAGTCTGTCCTTGCGCGAGGCCATCGCGGCTACCTCGCTAGCGTCAGGTCGACAAAGCCGTCGACGAACAACGACAGCAAGGTGCCGATGGCAAAGTAGAAGATGATCAGCCCGCCGGCGATGACGAAGGGCAGCGAGATGAAGTACACCGGGATCTGCGGCGTCAGCTTGTTGACGAAGCCGATCGTCAAATTGACCAGAATGGCGTAGGCGACGAAGGGACTGCCGAGCCGGATGACCAGGAAGAAGGCGTCCGACACCGTGTCGGTGACGTCGACCAGCGCCGCCTGCGGGTTGAAGAATACATTGACCGGAGCAACCGTGTAGGAGGCGACCAGCGCGCGCACGATCTCGTGGTCGAAGTCGAAGACGAAAAGCAGGAGCAGCGCCGAGAACGAGATGATGGCGGCGAGTGCAGCCTGCGGCTCCGGCTCCTCGATCGCCGGGCCGCCTGAGCCGCCATAGCCGATCATCATGGCGATGGCCGAGCCCATGAACCGCAGCGCTTCCATATAGAGCCTGGTCATGGCGCCGATCAGCCCGCCGACCAGAAGCTCGGAAACGATCATCGGCACCAGAACCTGCGGGCGCGGGTCGACATAGGGATAGATGCGGTCCCAGAGGAAGGCGAGCAGGCCGCCGGTGGCGGCGATCGACACGAACAGCCGGACCTGGAGAGGCACGCGGGCGCTCGATAGGCCGGGCATCAGCATGAAACAGGCGCCGATGCGGCAGAAGGCGAGGAAGGCGGCGATGACGACGCCTTGCGAAAGCGCGTTCACGAGATCGTTCCGAGCACCTTGATTTCGACGCCCTTGGCGATCTCGACGTGGCTGAGCACGGGCAGCGTGGTGAACAGCCGCTCGATGATCATGCGCACATAAGGCCGCGCGTCCGGCGCGGTGACCAGCACGAAGCGCTCGCCGGCTTCGAGATGCTTGCGGATCGCCTTGGTGGCGTCCTGGCCGAATTCCTCGAGCTGGCGCGGATCGATGTCGAACTCGCGCACCTCGCCCTTGGCGTCCCGCTTGAGGCTCTGGTGAAAGGCGAGGTCCCATCGGTTGCCGAGGCGCAGCACCTTGAGCATGCCGCCCTCGGAGAGATCGCCGCAGATCTGCTGCGCCATGCGGATGCGGACATGCTCGACGATCTGCTCGGTGCGGCGCACATGCGGCGCGATCTCGGCGATGGCTTCGATGATCAGGTGCAGGTTGCGGATCGAGACGCGCTCGGCAAGCAGAAGCTTCAGCACCGCCTGCAGGCCGGGATAGGAGATGTGCGAGGTGCAGATCTCGTCGGCGAGCTTGCGGTATTCGGGGTCGAGCCGCTCGAGCAGCGCCTTCATGTCCTTGTAGGACAGAAGCTGCGGCAGGTTGTTGCGGATCACCTCGGAGAGGTGGGTGAGCAGCACCGACATGTTGTCGGCAAAGGTGTAGTTCTCGCGCTTCAGATCTTCGGCGAAGGTTTCCAGCACCGAATAGGCGCGCATGCCGAAAGCCGGCTCGCGGATTTCCTCACCGGGGATGTCCGGCACGCCGCGGGTGCCAAGCAGCACCATGATTTCGCCCACGCGCATCTGGTATTCGGCAACGACGGTGCCGTGGACCTTGATCTGATAGCTCTTCGGCGGGATGGCGAAGTCGTCGGCAACGCGCACCTCCGGCACCACGAACCCATATTGCTGGGCGAATTTCTTGCGCATCTTCGACATGCGGAACACCAGCTCCTGATGTGCGACCAGCAGCCTGGTCGAGAGCTGCTTGCCGATCAGCAGCTCGATCTCGGCAGTCGCAAGCGAGGCCTTGACCGAATTCTTCTCCTCCTCGACCTTGTCGGCCTTCTCCTTGTTCTTCTGCGCTTCGGCTGCCGCCAGCGCGCGGTTGTGGCGCAGCGGGATGACGTAGCCGAGGCCGGCCATGGCGCCGGCAAGGGCAAAGAACGGGAATAGCGGCAGACCGGGCATAAGGCCGAGGATGACGAGCAGCGAGGCCGCGACATAGAGCGCGCGCGGATGCGCGCCGAGCTGGCCGAACACCGCCTGATTGGCGGAGCCCCGCGTGCCGCCCTTGGAGACGAGCATGCCGGCGGCGAGCGAGACGATGAGGGCCGGGATCTGGGTGACGAGGCCGTCGCCGACCGACAGCTTGATGAAGACGTCGGCCGCCTGGCCGAGGCCCATGCTGTGGCGCAGATAGCCGATGGCGATGCCGCCGACGATGTTGATGGCGGTGATGATGAGGCCGGCGATGGCGTCGCCGCGCACGAATTTCGACGCGCCGTCCATCGAGCCGAAGAAGGAGGATTCTTCTTCCAATTCGCGGCGGCGAAGCTGCGCCGTCTTCTCGTCGATCATTCCGGCGGAAAGGTCGGCGTCGATCGACATCTGCTTGCCGGGGATGGCGTCGAGGGTGAAGCGCGCACCGACTTCGGCGATGCGGGTGGCGCCCTTGGTGATGACGATGAAGTTCACCACGATCAGGATCATGAAGACGATGAGGCCGATGACGAAGTCGCTCGACATCACCAGCTTCGAGAAACCCGAGATGACGTAACCGGCGGCATGCGTACCCTCATTGCCATGCGACAGGATCATGCGCGTGGTGGCGATGTTGAGCGAGAGCCTGAGCATCGTGGCGATGAGCAGCACGGTCGGGAAGGAGGAGAAATCCAGCGGCCGCTGGATCCAGAGCGCCACCATCAGGATCAGCACCGAGAGCGCGATCGAGAAGGCAAGGCCGATGTCGATGAGGAAGGCCGGGATCGGCAGGAACAGCACCGCCAGGATGACGACGATGCCGAGCGCGAAGAAAACGTCGCGGCCGTTCTTGGCCGCCAGGCCGGACGGGATTGTTTCGCTGATCGCCATATCGTCCTCGAATCCAGACTTGCCCAGCGCAAAGGCAGGCTCCCGACCTTAACCGGTCAAGCTTGCGCGAAGGTGGGAGAGAGGCTACGGGATTTGAGCCGGCTGGCGAAAGGAAAGGCGCATGCTCCTCATCATCGGCACGATTCGGCTGCCACCCGACAGGCTCGAGCAGGCAAGGCCGGCGATGGAACGAATGATTTCAGCGAGTCGCGCCGAAGCCGGCTGCCTGGCATATTCGTATGCGCAGGATGTTCTCGATCCCGGCCTGATCCATGTCTCGGAAGCGTGGCGGGATCGTGCGGCGCTCGAGTTGCATTTCAAGTCAGCGCATATAGCCGAATGGCGCGCGAGCTGGGCGGAGCTCGGCATTGGGGATCGGAAGCTGACGCTCTATGAAGCGGGTGGGGGTGCTGCGATCTAACCGGCCGCGCCCGCGATCGCGACGGCGACCAGCCAGCGCCGGACGGCGCGCTCGTCGTTGGCCGAAAGTCCGGCGGTCAGCTGGCGTTCAAGCCGCTGCACGCGCTCGCGACATTTCTTCAGCAAGGCACGGCCGCTGTCGCTGAGATCGAGGTGCTGGATGCGCCCGTGCACCGCATGCGGCTTGCGGACCACGGAACCGGCCTTTTCCAGATTGCCGACGATCACGCTCACCGTCTGCGGCGTCAGCACCGCGAGCCGGGCGAGGTCGGCATTGGAGATGCCTGGATAGGCCGACAGCATGGTCAGCGTCGCGAATTGCGGCTGCGTGACGCCGAACTCATCCAGCGCCCGCTCGACCCGCAGCCTGTAGGCGCCGGCGGCCTGGCGCAGCAGGTAGCCGAGATAACCTTCCTCGCCGCGCTTGCCTTTGCCAGGGGGTGGAATTTCCGGTTTCTGCTTGCGCATGATGTAAGAGCTCTTATATGTTGTTCGAACTCTGATATTATCGCAAGATGGAATGGAAGACGATGGGCTATCGCATCTTTCTTGCCGGCGGTTCCGGCGCGATCGGCCGCCGCCTGATCCCGCAACTGGTCGCTGCCGGCCATCGGGTGACTGCGACAACGCGTCGGGCCGAGAAGGCCGAGAAGCTCCGCGCGATCGGGGCCAGCCCGGTGGTGATCGATGTGTTCGATGCCGGCGGCCTGCTTGCGGCGGTCGCCGCGGCGAGGCCAGAGGTCGTGATCCATCAGCTTACCGATCTGCCGGCCGGACTCGATCCCAATAGGATGGGCGAGTCCATCATCGGAAACGCGCGCGTCCGCGACGAGGGGACCCGCAATCTGGTCGAGGCCGCGACGTCGGCCGGCGCCCGTCGCCTGATCGCGCAGAGCATCGCCTGGGCCTATGCGCCCGGACCCGAGCCGCATGCCGAAACCGATCCGCTCGACAGCGGCGCCGAAGGCGGCCGCGGCATCAGCGTCGGCGGCGTGATCGCGCTCGAACGCCAGGTTCTCGAGGGCTCGAGCATGACAGGCATCGTGCTGCGCTATGGACATCTCTATGGTCCCGGCACCGGAGCTGAGATTGCGGCCGATCCGGCCGTGCATGTCGATGCCGCTGCTTATGCGGCGCTGCTTGCCGTCGAGCGCGGCGCGCCGGGCGCCTTCAACATCGCCGAGCCGAACGGCCATGCCGCGACCGACAAGGCCGTCAGCGAACTCGGCTGGCGGCCCGACTTCCGCCTGGCTATGTGAGGGACGAAGGAATTGCCGCCAAAGGACGAACCTGGTTCGAGCCGCCGGGCACCGGGTCATCTGTTCGCGGAGAAGGCGAGCGCAACGGGAGCCGGGGGACATGCTGGCGACCTTCGTCGCGGGGGACGATTGCGGGCCGCTGACCATCTTCGATCAGTGACATTTTCCCGTTCTCGCAGCGAGGGTAGCCAGCCCAACCGTCGCTAATCGACGCAACGCCAAAATGGCGCCACAAGCGGTCGGCATTGCGGTTGCCACTCCATGCCGTCGGGCGTATCAGGCGCGGCAGCATCCATCCTCCGCATACCGGCGAGCCGCTCCGTTGCCTGCCATAAACGAACCGCAAGTCTACGCCCGCCGGCTTCGGGCGGTGCTGATCAATTCCATTCCCGTGCTCGAGGCGCGCGGCATCGTCATTGTGCTGATGGCGGGGATGGTCGGCATGATCGCGGGCGCCCTGGTCACCGGCATGAGCGCGCTGGTGCAAGCCATGCACTTCCTGCTCTTTGACGTGCAGCCGGGCGGGCGCCTTTCGGCGATGTTTTCGCTGGCCAGTCCGGTGCAGGCGATGTTTCCGGCGATCGGGGGACTGCTGCTCGGCCTTTCGGTGATCTGGCTGAGGAGGCGGAAGTTCAGAACGCCTGTCGACCCGATCGAAGCCAACGCGCTCTACGGTGGGCGCATGTCGCTCACCGATACGTTCATCATCGTCGGCCAGACCATGATCTCCAGCGGCTTCGGCGCCTCGGTCGGTCTCGAAGCCGGCTACACGCAGGTTGGTTCGGGCATCGCCTCGCGGCTGGCGCGCGCCTTCCGGCTGCGCCGCAATGACGTGCGCATCCTGGTCGGCTGCGGCGCCGCCGGCGCGATCGCTGCCGCTTTCGACGCGCCGTTGACCGGTGCCTTCTACGGCTTCGAACTGGTCATCGGCATCTACTCGGTGGCCAATGTGGCGCCGGTCATGACGGCGGCGATCGCCGCCTCGCTGACGGCTGAGATGTTCGGCGGCGTGCCGTTTCCGCTCGAACTTTCCGGCCTGCCGACGCTGACCGCCAGCCAGTATGTGCCGTTCCTGCTGCTGGGACTGCTCGGTGGGGCGGCGTCCATCGCAATCATGCATCTGGTAAGCCTTATCGAGCGCGTCTTTGTGCGGCTGGCGATCGACGCTTCCGTCAGACCTTTCATCGGCGGCATCGTTGTCGGGCTGCTCGGGCTGGTCACGCCGCAGGTGCTGTCCAGCGGACACGGCGCGCTCCACCGCGAGTTCGCCATGAACTACGCGCTTCCCGTGGTGGCCAGCGTCTTCGTGCTGAAGCTTGCTGCCTCGGCGATCTCGCTCGGCTCCGGTTTCCGCGGCGGTCTGTTCTTCGCCTCGCTGTTTCTGGGGGCGCTGCTCGGCAAGGTCTTTGCCGGCGTCATGGCGATGGCCGCGCCCTCAACCGCGCTCGATCCGGCGGTCGCCGCCGTCGTCGGCATGACCTCGCTTGCCGTCGGTGTCGTCGGCGGCCCGCTGACCATGACTTTTCTCGCGCTGGAATCGACGCGGGACCTGACGCTCACCGGCGTGGTGCTGGCAGCGTCGATCATGTCGGCCATCCTGGTGCGCGAGACCTTCGGCTACTCCTTCTCGACCTGGCGCTTCCATCTGCGCGGCGAGACGATCCGCAGCGCCCACGACGTCGGCTGGATGCGCAGCCTCAATGTCGGGTCGATGATGCGCAAGGACGTCCGCACCATCGATGCCTCGATCACCTTGGCCGAGTTCCGCAAGGAGATTCCGCTCGGCTCGGCGCAGCGCGTCATCGCCGTCGAAGAGGGCCGGCATTATGTCGGCGTGCTGCTCGTGGCCGAACTGCACAGCGACCTCTCAGACGGCGAGACTCCGGTGCAGGCGCTCGCGCAGTTCAAGGATGCGGTGCTGGTGCCGTCGATGAACGTCCAGTCCGCCGCCGAGACCTTTCAGCGCGCCGGCGCTGAAGAGCTGGCGGTCGTTGAGGATTTCGACGACCGCATCGTGCTTGGCCTGCTCACTGAAAGCCATCTGATGCGGCGCTACGCCGAGGAGCTGGACAAGGCGCGGCGGGATCTTTCCGGCGAGGGCTGAGCCCTGATTTAATCGGCGGTCTTGCGGCCCTGCTTGGCGACTTTCCGCAGCATGGATGGGCTCAAGCGAAGAGACTCGGCCCGAACTTTTCCATCTGTTTTGCCACCCTGCCTTGCGACGAGATAGTTGGTCATCAATCTTGCCTCAACAGGCTCCGACATAAAGAACCCTTGTGCGCCGTGACAGTGTTCGTGGATCAGGAAGTCGAGTTGGGCTTCGTTCTCCACCCCTTCCGCGACAACGGTCAGACTTAGCGAATTGGCCAGCGCGATGATGCCTCGGACCACGTTCTGTTTCTTCGTGGAGGAAGCCAGATCGCTGAGGAACGAGCGATCGATCTTCAATTGGTTCAAGTCGAAATCGGCAAGGTATCCGAAGCTCGCATAACCTGACCCAAAATCGTCGAGTGCCAGGCTCACTCCGAGGTTTCTAATCTTGCCGATACTCTCCAGGGCATTGCGGCTGTTCTGGATGAATATCCCTTCAGTGATCTCCAACTGCAGACGCGATGGCAGCAACCCCGTTTGCCGCAGCGTCTCGGTGAGATGCGTCAGATAGGCATCGGTCTGGAGGCTTCTTCCGGAGACGTTGACCGAGCAGATGAACTCCTCGGTGGAAATAGGCATCCATCGGGCGGCTTGCTCGCAAGCCTTGCCCAGAACCATCTTGTCGAGTTCCAGGATCAGCTCACTTCGTTCCGCGATCGGAATGAACGATGCCGGCGCACGAACCGCTCCCGAGACCGGGTCGTGCCAGCGGACCAGCGCCTCGGCCCCGATCATGCGGCCGGTCGCCAGCTCGAACTGGGATTGCCAGACCAGGAAGAACTCGTCGCAATTGAGGGCCCGCTTGATGGCCGCTTCTTCACCGAGCTGCATGTCGATTTGACTGAGGATCGCGGGCGAAAACGTCACGAAACCGGACCGCCCTTCAGCCTTTGCCGTGTAGAGAGCGCTATCGGCACTGTGCAGCAACGTGGAAATGTCGGAACCGTGCTGAGGGAAACAAGCCATGCCGATGCTGGCGCCAATGCGCACCTGATGGCCATCCAACTCTGCGAACCTGTTCAGCCGTTCGCGCAGACGTTGCCCCAAATCGTCATGATCATTCCGATCGGCAATAGCCATGATGGCGAATTCGTCTCCGCCCAATCGCACGGCGGCTACGTCGCCGGGCCGCTCGACCGACTGAAGGACCTCGGCAACCGCCTTCAGCAGCAGATCGCCGACGTGATGGCCGAAGGTGTCGTTCACGCTCTTGAAATGGTCGAGATCGATCAGAAGCAGCTGAAGCTGCTTACCGGTCTCCCTCGCCCGGTCCAGCATGGCGTCCCTGTTGGCTGCCATCCAGGCGCGATTCTTCAGTCCGGTGGTCGCGTCGCGCCAGGCGAGAAATTCCAGCTTCTTTATCGTTTCCCGGCGCCCGATGAACAGAACCGCCGTCCCGATTGCCAGCAGCGACAGGATTGTCAGAGCAAAGGCTATCTGATAGTTGAACCGATTCAGGCTGACTTCCGACGCATAGAGATCGGCGTTAACGCCCTCGCCGTATTTGTAGTACTCGTCGTTCATCCGGCCAACGATCTGCTCGAGCTCCAGACCCAGTTCCTTCAAGCGCTGCTGATCGAACGGGAGTCCCGCCGCGATTACGGCGTCAAGCCGCGTTACCGCGTCGTTCACGCGCGGCACGATACCTGCATATGCGGGAATTGCGCTGATCGTTTCGCCGCCGTCGATCCGCTTGAAGCGGATGTAAACCAGGTCGTTTGCAGCGGCCAGATGATCTAGGCTCGCCTGAGAGTTGGGCGCGACCTCAGCGAGCGAGATCATATCCCTCAGGTGGGTCACGTCGCGTATGGCGATATGGAATTCGCGGATGGCGAAGAACCCGAACCGGGGCAGCGAAGACTCGATCTTGCTGATACTGACAAACAGCATGACGATGAGGATCGCGGAACCGACCGCCGCTAGCCCTATGGCACCGCCATAGGTAAGCGGAATTCGCCAGCCTCTCAGTCGAGATCCCACCATGGAGGCCTGCCAGCCGATCAGTTGTCGGACTCGATCGTCTTGATCAGCCAAATCCATCGCGGTTTGCGGATCGGCGTGTCGAAGGCGGGATAGTCCTTGAGAGGATAGACCAAGCGGGTCGGACCTTGTGTTCGTCGGGTGAGCAACTCCCCGTCCTGGCGCGTCGCGAGAAGCAGAGGACCTTCCGTCCAATCCTCGTGCGGAATCACCTGCACGTAATCGTCCGCGGCCCTTAGAGTGACGGAATCCCTATCCGCCAATCCCACGGACTTGAGCACGTCTCGGAACAGGACACCTTCAAACGTCAATTGCCCTTGCTCGAAAGGACTTGTGGTGATGACCTTATAGAGGCCGAGCTTTTCCAACTGCCGCAGCGTGAGCGGGATCTGCTTGCCGTCCTTTTGAACGGTGAAAGCTACGGAGTCCGGCGGCTCCGGATAGCTGGCCGGTTCCAACGCCCCTGCAGTCAGAGTGCCGATCGCCAAGACAGCCAGCATCAGCAGGCTGCGCATGAGCATCAACGGTCCGTTTCTTAGCCAGGATGACATATCGCGATCCCTTCCCGCTCAGCTGACCGACAATGGCCCTTGCTGTACGACATCTTGCCGGCCGACATTCGATACTGCCGTTGAATGCTTAATTTTTTGGTCGGCTTCCGTTTCGAGTCATGGGACAGCGGAAATGGCATCCGCCCCTATTGCCAGCTGTACAGTGGTACTGTACAAGGTGTTAAGTGGAGGAAAACGGGATGCGCGAGGCTTCGGAGGACGGCCAGGCTCCGGCGGCGAACGGTGCCGGCACGGCTGCAGCTCATGCGCAGCAGGTGCTGGGCGTGCGGCTCAAGGCCCTGCGCCTCGCTCGCCGCCTGTCATTGCGTGACCTCGCGGAAGCGACCGGGACCAGCGCCAGCTTCATCAGCCAGCTTGAACGCGGGCTGACCGGCGCCAGTACTGCCTCGCTCAACCAGATGGCTTCGGCGTTGGGCGTGAGCGTCGCGATGCTGTTCGAGGAAAGCGCGACACAGAACCATGGCGTGCTCCGGCGCAGCGAGCGGCCAAGTCTTCCGCCCAGCAACGGCTGCCGTAAGATGCTGCTTTCCCGCCCGCCGCTGAGCGACATGGAGGTCTATGTCGGCGAGTTCGATATCGGCGGCTCGACCGGCTCCGCGCTTTACACGCATGGCGACGCGCAGGAGATGCTGATCGTCCTTCGCGGTGTCGTCGAGGTCTCTCTTGGCGACGCCCGCCACGTCCTCGAAGAAGGCGACAGCATCGAATACGCGACATCGACACCACATCGCAGCGAGAACATCGGCAGTGGCCGGGCCGAGGTGATGTGGATCATCGCACCGCCGACCTCGGCACGCGCCGAACTCGATCAATACAAGCCCTGGAAACCGCTCGCGGCCAGGTAGTCCGATTAAACGCGGGCATAATGGGAGAGTCAGAGTTATGTTGAAGTCGAAACTTGCAGGTCTTGGCGCCGTGCTGGCGCTCGGAATGCTGACAACCACCGCTTTCGCACAGGAAAAGCCTGTCGCGGGCGAGGTGAAGGAAGGCTCGCTCAAGGGCAAGACCCTGACCTTCGTCTCCTATGGCGGCATCTATCAGGATGGCCAGGTGGCGGCGCTGAAGGAGTTCGTCGAGAAGTCCGGCGTCAAGCTGCTCAATGACGGGCCGACCGAGATCGCCAAGCTGCAGGCCCAGGTCGAATCCGGCAACGTCACCTGGGACGTGGTCGATACCGGCGATCTGCCGCCTTACGTCCATTGCGGAAAGCTGTTCCAGAAGCTCGATCTCTCGAAGCTCGACGTCTCGAAGATACCCGAAGGACAGGTCGGCGAGTGCTCGGTTCCGGCGATGAACTACGGCGTCGTGCTGATGTACAATAAGGAGAAGTACAAAGATAACCCGCCCAAGAACTGGGCCGACTTCTTCGACACCGAAAAATTCCCCGGCGTGCGCGCCCTGGACGGATCCGGCGATCCGACCGGTGGCCTGCTCGAACAGGCCTTCAAGGTGGCGGGCGGCGATCCGAAGGCGATGACTGCTGCCGACATCGACAAAGCCATCGACGTGATTCGCAAGCTCGGCCCGGACACGATCTACTGGAAGACGGGCGCTGAATCGCAGCAGCTCGCGGAGTCCGGCGAAGCCGACATGCTGATGATGTGGACCGGCCGCGCCATGACGGCGGTCAAGAACGGCGCCAAATACGCGCCCGCCTGGCAGGACTGGCTGGTGGTGATGGACCAGATGACGATCCCCGTCGGCGTCAAGGATACGGATGCCGCCTATGCGCTGCTGAATGCCTATCTCGGCAAGCAGGCGCAGGAGATTCTCACGCAGCAGACCTCCTACACGCCGATCAACAACGATGCGAAGCCGAAGGTTGACGAGTCGGTCGCAGCTTTCCTGACCAACACGCCCGAGCGCCAGAAGCAAGGCTACAAGCAGAACATCAAGTTCTGGGTCGAGAACTTCCCGGTGGCGCAGGAGAAGTGGTCCGCGCTGATGGCCGGCAACTGAGCTGACGGAGGCAAGGCCCGTGAGCGCGCTCGAACCGACGATCCAGACTGCCGAAAAGCGGGCAGGATGGACCTGGCGACCGTTCGCGCTCACGCTGCCGGCACTGGTTCTGCTCGCAGCTGTGATCGGCTATCCGCTGCTCACCATCGTGCTGCGCAGCCTCTCGGAGCCGGAATGGGGCGTGCAGAACTATGCCTGGTTCTTTGGCGCGCCCGTCAATCTCGCGGTGCTCCAGCGCACCTTCACCATCTCGGCATGGGTGACGCTGGTCTGCGGGGTTTGCGCTTATCCTTATGCTTACCTCATGACCGCGGTGGGGCCGCGCGTGCGGCTCGTCCTGGTTCTCTGCGTGCTGATCCCATTCTGGGTGAGTGGCGTGGTGCGCACACTCTCCTGGGTGATCCTGCTGCAGGATTCCGGCGTCATCAACTCGCTGCTCAGATCAGCCGGCTTCGCGGGCGTCCGGCTGATCCGCACCCAGACGGGCGTGGTGATCGGCATGGCGCAGGTGCTTTTGCCCTTCATGATCCTGCCGCTCTATTCGGTGATGAAAGGCATCGACCTCAGGCTGGTGCAGGCGGCGCGAAGCCTTGGCGCCCGGCCGTCCCGCGCTTTCTTCACAGTCTACCTGCCGCTGTCGCTGCCGGGCGTCTATGCCGGCGCAATCATCGTCTTCATCCTGGCGCTGGGCTTCTACATCACGCCGGCACTGCTCGGCGGGCCGCGCTCGACGATGCTGTCGACACTGGTGCAGACCCAGGTGCTCAGCCTGCTGCAATGGGGACGCGGCGGCGCGATGGGCGTGGTGCTGCTGGTCACGACCTTCCTGTTGCTGGCGCTTGCAGCGCCGGTGATGCGGTCGCGGCACCGGGAAGCGGGGCGGCGCTGATGGAAATGAAGACGCTCACCCGTGTCGTTCTCGGCCTTGTCAGCCTGCTGGTGGCGATCTGGCTGGTGGCGCCGACGCTGGTCGTCGTGCCGATGTCGTTCAACGGCAACAAGTCGCTCTCTTTCCCACCGCAAGGCTTCTCCTGGCAGTGGTACGAGAATTTCGTCACGAATCCAGAATGGTCGACCAGCTTCCTCAATTCCCTGAAGGTCGCCTCGATCGTGGCGGTGCTGGCAACGGTGCTCGGCACGCTGGCCGCCTTCGGCCTCGACCGTATGAAGGCGCGGCCTGCCAATCTGCTGCGGATGCTGATGCTGACGCCGATGGTTGTGCCGGGCGTGGTGCTGGCCATCGGCATCTATGCCGTCTATCTCGATGCGCGACTCGTCGGCACGCTGCCCGGCTTCGTGCTCGCCCACACCATCCTGGCGCTGCCCTTCGTGCTGATCGCCGTCTCGGCCAATCTCGAAGTGTTCGACAAGCGGCTGGAGACGGCTGCGGCGAGCCTCGGCGCCGGCGCGCTCACCACGTTCCGGACGGTGACGCTGCCGCTGATCCTGCCCGGCATCCTGTCGGGCCTGCTGTTCGCCTTCGCGACGTCCTTCGACGAGATCATCGTCTCGCTGTTCATCACCAACCCCTATCTCAAGACGCTGCCGGTGCAGATCTTCTCTTCGATCACGCGCGACGCCGACCCGACGGTCGCGGCCGTCGGCACGATCCTTTTGTGCGCCACGACCATCCTGATCGGCGGCGGCATGCTTCTTCTTGGCCGCGAGCGGAAGGGACGCTTATGAACCCAAGACCGGACAATCGCGGCGCGGCGATCGACCTCGAATCCGTCACCAAGGCCTATGGCGCGTTCAAGGCGCTGGACGGCGTGTCGCTCAGGATCGAGCCCGGCGAGTTCATGACGCTGCTTGGGCCGAGCGGCTCCGGCAAGACGACGACGCTCAATGTGATCGCCGGCTTCACGGATGTGTCGAGCGGCAAGCTGCTGGTCGGAGGACAAAGCGTCGTCGGCGTGCCGGCGCACAAGCGCAACATCGGCGTCGTCTTCCAGCACTACGCACTGTTCCCGCATATGACGGTAGGCCGCAACGTCGCCTATCCACTGACGCTGCGCGGCGTTGGGCAGGACGATCGGAAGCGGCGCGTGGCCAAGGCGCTCGACATGGTCAAGATGGGCGACTTCGCGCATCGCTATCCGAGCGAATTGTCGGGCGGCCAGCAGCAGCGCGTGGCGCTGGCGCGGGCCATCGTCTTCGACCCGCCGCTGCTCCTCATGGACGAGCCGCTCGGCGCGCTCGACAAGAAGCTGCGCGAATGGCTGCAACTCGAGATCAAGCGCATCCATCGCGAGCTCGGTACCACCTTCGTCTATGTCACGCACGACCAGGAGGAGGCATTGGTGCTGTCGGACCGCATCGCCGTGTTCAACCGTGGCCGGATCGAGCAGGTCGGCACCGGACGGCAGCTCTATGACGAGCCGGCAACGCTGTTCGTCGGCCGCTTCATCGGCGACTCCACGGTGCTGCGCGGCGAAGCCAGAAGTGACGGCACCGGCACTGCGCTGACCATCGCCGGCGAGACGGTCGCCGCGCCGCGCCGGCTTGCCGGAGAAGCCAGCCCGGTGATGCTGCTGCGGCCCGAGAAACTTGCCATTCGCCGGCCGGGGCAAGCCGACGGCAGGAACCGCCTGGCGGGAACGATCGCCGAGGCGATCTATCTTGGCTCGGGATCGAAATACGAAGTGAAGCTCGGCGACGGCTCCACCGCGATCGTGCGGTCGCCGCTGACTGGCGAGAATTTCGCCCTCGGCGAGAAGGTCGAGCTTTGCTTCGACGGCGCTGACGCCAAGCTTCTGCCCGACGACAGCACGGCAGACACGACGCTCACCTGATCCCTCTCTCCGGTCTCCTGGAAGCCATCCCATGCAAGTCAAGCGCAACGGCGACATCTCGTTCTGGTATGCGGATCTGGGCGCGGTCCCAAGCCCGCGTCCGCCCTTGCCCGGCGACATCGAAGCCGATGTTGCGATCGTCGGCGCCGGCTACACCGGGCTCTGGACCGCCTATTATCTGAAGAAGGCGAAGCCCTCGCTTCGCATAGTCCTGCTCGAACGCGAATTCGCCGGCTTCGGTGCCTCGGGGCGCAATGGCGGCTGGCTTTCGGGCGGCTTTGGCTGGTCGCGCGAAAAATATCTGAAGACCTCGACTCGGCAAGGCGTGACCGCCATGCAAAAGGCGATGGCCGGCTGCGTCGACGAGGTGATCCGGGTGGCGGCGGCCGAAGACATCGACGCCGACATCCGCCGCGTCGACAATCTGACGGTCGCCACCAATGCCGCACAGCTCCAACGTGTGCGCGAGGCGTGCGAGACGACCCGCTCCTGGGACGCCGACCCCGAGCGCATCGAATTGCTCGACGCTGCAGCCACACGCGCGCGCATCAATATCGCGAATGTCATGGGCAGCTTCGTCATCCACGGCCAGGCGCGGGTGCAGCCGGCCAAGCTGGTGCGCGGGCTGGCGGAAGCGGTCGAGCGGCTCGGCGTGCCGATCTACGAAAAGACCACCGTGACCTCGATCGCCAAGGGCAGGGTGGCCACCGACCGTGGCACGGTGCGGGCCGAAACGATAATTCGCGCGACGGAGGGGTTCACGGCCGGCATTCCCGGGGAAGAGCGGACATGGCTGGCGCTCAACAGCGCGCAGATCGTGACCGAGCCGCTGCCACAAGAACTCTGGCGCGAGATCGGCTGGGACGGGCATGAGCTCCTCGGCAATGCGGCGCACGCCTATTGCTACGCCCAGCGCACGCGCGAGGGCCGTATCACCATGGGCGGTCGCGGCGTGCCCTACCGCTATGGCTCGCGCACCGACGTCGACGGCCGGACGCAGCAGGCGACAATCGACCAGCTGCACACGATCCTGACGACGCTGTTGCCGCAGACGGCCGGGTGCCGCATCGACCACGCCTGGTGCGGCGTGCTCGGCGTGCCGCGCGACTGGTGCACGACGGTGGGCCTCGACCCCAAAACGCGCATCGGCTGGGCCGGCGGTTATGTCGGGCTGGGCGTGTCGAGCTCCAACCTTTCGGGGCGCACGCTTGCCGATCTGATCCTCGGCAATGACACGGATCTTACGCGACTGCCCTGGGTCAACCGCAAGGTCAGACCCTGGGAGCCGGAACCGTTCCGCTGGCTCGGCGTCCACTCGATGTACCAGCTCTACCGCATCGCCGACCAACGCGAGGCCGCCGGGCTCAATTACACTTCGAAATTGGCCGCCCTGGCCGACAGCATCACAGGCCACTGAGACGGTTCGGCGTTTTGTTTTCGCGCAATTCCGGACGGAAAACCATTGCACTTTCCTGGAATTGCTTTTGACACTGGAGCCTATCTTGATCGACCTTTCGACCTTCCGCGACCTCGCCACGGCCGATATCGGCGTCTTTTCACCGAAGCCGACCTCGATCGAAGGCGATCAGGTCGAAGCGGTGCGCTCGTTCTTCCAATCGCCGGACGGGACCGTCGATATCGGCATCTGGGAATGCACGCCCGGCCGCTTCACCGCCGACCGCTCGGGTTCATCCGAGATCTGCCACATCATCTCCGGTCGCGTGGAAGTGAGCCGCGCCGACGGCGAGATGCGTGAGCTGGGGCCTGGCGATCTGCTCGTCCTGCCGAAGGGCTGGAAGGGCGAGTGGCTTATTCATGAGACGACGCGCAAGCTATATATGATCCACAGCGCTGGCTGATCGGAACTAGATATTCCGGGCCTCAAGACGCGGGTTAGTGATCGATCGGCCCCTTGGGTGAGACCAGCGCCGTGCCGGCGGTGGTCGGGCGTTCGATCATGCGGCGCACACGCGGCGGGTTCTCGCCGCTGTGCAGCGCGCGGATGCGCTCGCCGACAACGGCGTCGGCATGGGTGGCACGCCGGTTGTGGCGGATATACTCGACCCAGGTCGGCGTGTGGTAGTGCTCGATCCAGATGCCCGGATTTTCGAGATCGCGGGCGAGCGTCCAGTTGCGGGCGCCGTCGCGGCGGCGGATGCGGCCACGCTCGGCCATGGTTGCGAGGAATTCCGGCACGTCCTCCTCGCGAATGATATATTCGATCATGATGGCGATCGGGCCGCTGCGCGGCTTCAAATCGAGCGCCAGCATCGGCTCCTTGAACCGGTTGAGCGGATCGAGGTTGAGAGCGGTGTGCTGCGGCAGCGGCAGGATCAGGCCGATGGCGCCACCGACGAGCATGGTGACAGCGGCAACCATCAATGCAGTCTCCGCGCCATGGGCGTCGGCGACGACGCCCCAGATCCAGCTGCCCAGCGCGATGCCGCCGAAGGTTGCTGTCTGGTAGATCGACAGCACGCGCCCGACCACCCAGCGCGGCGTCGACATCTGCACCGTGACGTTGAAATGCGAGAGCGCGATCACCCAGCAGGCGCCGCCGATGAGCAGGCCCGCCGACGTCTGCCAGGCATTGTCGCTGACGGCGGCGTTGAAGGCGCAAAGCGCGAAACCGGCGAAGGCGGCGCGCACCATCGTTTCGCTGGAGAGCAATTGTCTGAGCCTGACGCTGATCAGCGCACCGCCGACCGCGCCTATACCGAAGGCACCGAGCATGATGCCGTAGGTCAGCGCGTCGCCCTTGATGACATCGCGCGCCACCAGGGGCAGCAGCGCCAGCACCGCGCCGGCGCTGAAGCCGAAGGCGAAGCCTCTCGCCAGCACCTTGCCGATGTTCGGCGACATGGCGACGTAGCGCAGGCCGGCTCCCATCGCGGCGCCGAGCGATTCCCGCGGCAGGGTCGGCGCGGGCACTTCCGGCTTCCAGCGGAACAGCACGACGATCAGGCCGATATAGCTGATGGCGTTGGCGGCGAAGGCCGCCGCCGCCCCCGCGGCGGCGACGATGATGCCGCCGATCGCCGGGCCGACGCTGCGCGTGATGTTGAAGCCCATTGAGTTGAGCGCGATCGCCGCCGGCACCTTGGCGCGCGGCACCATGTCGCCAACCGACGCCTGCCATGACGGGCTGTTCAGCGCCGTGCCGCTGTCGATCAGGAAGGTGAAGGCAAGCAGCGTCCACGGCGTCATCCAGCCGAACCAGGTGAATACGGTGAGCAGTGCCGAGACCACCAGCATGAAACTCTGCGCCACCAGCATGACCTTGCGGCGGTTGAAGCTGTCGGCAATGGCGCCGGCAACAAGCGCGAACAGCATGATCGGCAAGGTGGTCGAGGCCTGGACCAGCGCCACCTGGTAGGATGAGGTGGCGATCGTCGTCATCATCCAGGCGGCGCCCACGCCCTGGATCAAGCCGCCGAAATTCGACACAAGGCTCGCCGACCAGACGGCACGGAAGATGCCGTGCCGGAACGGCGCCAGCGCCGAGACGCGTTCGCTTTCCGGCTCGTCGTCGATCATGGTCGCTGTCCCGCCTTCATCTTGCTGTCTTGCGCTCGCCCGGCGCCATCATCGCGCGGGCGACTCGCCAAAGCATCCAGGTCCAACAACAAGAAGGCAAAGGCGAAAATGCGTCGGCGAAGCTTTAAGCCAAGCATCTTGCCGGTGTGGACCAAACTTTTGCCGGTCCGCTCGGGCGGGATGCCCGCGGCCGCAGGTCAGAAGCCGTGCTCGATGCGTTCGAAGATGACGTTGGTGAAGGCCGAGATCTGGCTGCCGATGAACGGGCCGGTCAGCGCCACGACCAGCATGATGGCGACGATCTTGGGCACGAAAGTGAGGGTGATTTCCTGAATCTGCGTCAGCGCCTGGATAAGCGCGATGCCGATACCGACGGCCATAGCCACGAGCACCACCGGCGCGGAGGCGGTAAGCACCGTCCACACCGCATATTGCACGATATCGAGGGCGTCGGCCTCGTTCATGGGCAGACCCTATGCGAAACTCTAGGCGGCCGGCTTGATCGATACGCCCGCGCCGACAGGGACCTCGGTGCCGTCCTGCAGCACTGCGATCAGGCCGCTGCTGGCGAGCTTCACCGAAGCCACGGTCCCTGTTGTCTTGCCGTCGGCGGCGGTGATCGAACGGCCGATCAGCGCGTCCGCCTGCGACAGCGCCGAGGATTGCATGATCTGGTCGAGCTTGCTGTTGGTCTGCACCGATTGCTCGACCTGCGAGAAGGTCGCGAGCTGGGCGACATATTCCGTCGAATCCATCGGCTTGGTCGGATCCTGGTTCTTCATCTCGGCGATCAGAAGCTTCAGGAACGACTGGTAGTCGACCGCCGTCTTCGAGGTCTGCTGGCTGCTGGCCTGGGTGGCGCCAACCGGGATCGTCGTTGTCATGTCCACGGCCATCTTTATGCTCCCACAGCCAGCGCGCGCGGCGCATCCGGAATGTCGTCATTGCCGCCAAGCGCCTGGCGCTCGAGCGGATAGAGCGCGCGGATCGCCTTCAGCGCCTCGTAGATATGATCCTCGCCGACCATGCGGTCGATCTGCTTCAGCGCGCTGCAGATTTCCTGGTTGTCAAAGCTTGCGATCAGCATCGGCAGCGAGCGGCGGAACATGTCGCGGGCCTCGGAGGCTCCCGGCGGGTTTATCAGCATGATCTGCACGATGAAATAGAGCTGCCTGAGCGGCGTCGAGGCCTGCTCGGCTTGGATGACGTGGCTTTCGAGCAGGAACTGAACGTCGTTCATCAGCTCGATCGTGACCTTGCGGTCGACCCGGACGACGGCGCCGTTGATGTAGATCTTCTCGTTCGGCTTCAGCGAGATCTTCAGCGTGTTGCTCATTGGATGCCGTCTCGGATGATCTGGGAGACCTCGATCAATCCTTCGAAATTGTTGGTGCGGCCCTGCCGGATGTCTTCCGTTTCGCGCAGCAGCCACAGGCCGATCGAGATCAGATTGGCGCGCAGTTCCTTGGGCAGCGCATTGTCGCTGGAGCCGAGATCCTCGACGAAGGTGGTCCAGATGCGGTTGGTGAAGTGCAGCGCCTCGACCGCCTCAATCGACTCCGGCCCAACGGAAGCAGCCGTGGACAACATGTCGATCGATCGGGTGAGCAACTGCCGCTCCCGGTCCTTGGCGTCGGCGACGGAGTCAGTCTGGATGTCGGCGTAGGAGAATTGATACATCGTCGGAGCTCTGGCGTTCCGGTGAGAGTGTTCAGGTGAGATAGTTCAACAGGCTCAGTTGCTGCAGTCGCGCGGTCAATGCGAAGGACGTTTCTATATGCTGCGTCAGGTCGGCCACGCGGGTGGCGGCCTCCGAGGGATCGACGCCTTCGAGGTCGATGATGTGCTTCTCGAACAGATCGACCTGGGTCTTCATGCGATCGCTGGCGTCGGACACGCGCTTCTGGGTGAGGCCGGCTTCGGACTGCACCTGGACGATGCCGCCGATGGCCTCGCCGGCCAGCTTTTGCGCGCGGCTGACGATCGTGTTCTGCCCGGCCTCGCTGATGTTGCCGGCAAAGAGCGTGCCGACCATGGCGGCCGCCATGGCGAGCTTGCGGATGCCTTGCTCGTTGGCGCTGACCGACGTCTGCGTGGTCTCGTTCAATGAAATGCGGCTGGTGATCTGGTCGTCGGTGGCGTTCGACCAGTTGGCCTGCCAGCCGGACCCCAGGAACTGCGGCTCGACCGCGGCGGTGATGAAGTCGTCCATCTGGGCGGCGGTGATGTTGGCGGCCGCCGGGTCGTTCTGGGTGAAGCCGAAATAGCTGGTGAAGGCGGCGTCGAACGCCGCCTTGGCGGGCGAGCCGGCGGCGCTGAAATCGTCGATCGGCTTGACGTCGGTGTTGGTCCCGGCAAACAGGTATTCGCCGTTGACGCTGGTGTTCAGGATGCCCGTCATCTGCTGCAGCGCCGTGGCGCCGGCGGTCTGGGTGATGCTGGTCGAGGAGTCGCCCGACACGGCGCTGGTCAGCGCCGTCAGCAGATCCTGCGCGACATCGGAGAGCTGACCCAGCGAATCCTGTGTCGAAGTCAGGCGTGCGGCGACCAGCGAGTTCGAATCGACGATGCCGTTCAACCGGTCGAGATCGCGCTGGAAGGTGACGGCCTGTGTCGTGCGCCCGCCGAGCGCCAGGCCGACATCCGCTACCTTGCCGGTCTGGGATTCCGTGGTCGCCTTGACGAGATCGGCCTGCATGCGCATCTGCTGATAGCGCAGGGCGTTGGAGATGGCGGCTGAGGAGACGGCTGTCGCTTTCATCGATTATCCCACCGCGCCCAACAAGGCGTCCAGCATGTCGTCGACGGTCTTCATCATGCGCGCCGACGCCTGATAGGTATGCTCGAGGTCGAGAAGCAGAGACATTTCCTGGTCGACATTGACGCCGGTATCGTTCGATAGCGCTTCGGCGGTGCGCGTGGACAGCGCTTCCTTCGCGTCGGCGTTGGTCGATGCCTGCTGGCGCACGCCTTCGAACCAGCCGATGGTGTTGGCCGCGTAATCCGAGACGCCGGAGCTGACCGTGATGCCGGCGGAGGTGTCGAATGCCATCGGCTGGTCGAGCCTGTTGCCGTAGGCGATCAGCAGGTCAGAATAGGAGGCGCCGCCGCCGGTGTTGGAAACATAGGCCGCGCCGTTGGCGCCGCCGTCACGCAGCAGCGCCGCGCTGCCGCCGGCGCTCGGGTCAAACGCGGCGTTGACGCTGATCGAGCCGGCGAGGCCGTCGACCAGGGTGCCGGCAGCGGGAACAGCCGGCGCGCCGGACCAGGTGAACAGGCCTGCGGCGTTGGGCTGAGACGGCGCGGTCTCGGCAAATGCCGTGATCAGGCCGCGCGCGATCTCGTCGAGCTGGCTCTGCATGGTCGCGGCAACGCCGTCGCGCAGCTTCAGCATGCCGGCAAGCTTGCCGTCGGCGCTGGTATTGTCGCCGGTGTCTGCAGAAAGCGGCACATTGTCGATATAGATCGTGTTGCCGGGCGTACCGGCGGTGTAGCCGGCCGAGGGCGTGAAGGTCACCGACCGCGGCACCGTCTCGAACAGCGTGGTGCCGTCCTTGGTGGTGATGACCATGTCGTTGTCGCCGCGCGTGAAGGTCGAGACCGGGACATATTCGGCGATCTTCTTGAGAAGCGCGTCGCGCTGGTCGAGCGCGTCCGACACATCCGTGCCGGAGCGTGTGCCGGCGATGACGGCCTTGTTGGCGTCCTGGAACTGGCTGAGCAGAGAGTTGAGGCCGTCGACCGCGGTGGCGATCTGGCCGTCGGTTTGGGTGCGGAAATCCTGGATCGCCGTGGTGCCGTCGTTCAGTGAGCTCACCACCTGCTTGGCTGCGTCGATGACGCTGGCGCCGAGATTCTGGTTCGACGGCGTGGTGGCGTAGAGCTGCAGCGCCTGCTGCAGATTGCCGATCGCGGTCGACGCAGACGACGCATTGTCGACTCCATTAACCGATAGGTCGAGCTGATCCATGCCGCTATAAAGCGCGCTCTGCCCGCTCCATGCCGACAGCGCGGAAAGGTTCTGCCGGAACAGAAGATCATTGGCGGCGCGCTGGATCTCTACCGATCGCGCGCCGGGCGCCGTGCTGGTGACGACGGCGACGCGACGGGCATAATCCGGGTTGGACGCGTCGGCCACATTGCGCGACACGACGCTGGTTTGCTTGGATGTGGCCAGGAGCGCCGACTGGGCGATGCTTAATGCGGTGGAAAGCGACATGCGGGTCTTTCACGGGCTGGCGCCCGATGGGGTTATCTCTTCAGGTTGACCAGGACGTCCATCAGGTCGGAACCGGTCTGGAAGACCTTCGAGTTGGCGGTGTAGCTGCGCTGCGCCGCAATCATGTTGGTCAGTTCCTCGGCGATATCGACATTGGAATTTTCGAGCGCGCCCGAGACGACCGAGCCAAGCTTCCCTTCATTGGCAAAGCCGATGCGAACAGCACCTGAGTCCGCGCTTTGCACATAGACGTTGCCCGGCATCGCGGTGAGGTTGTCGGGGCTCTGAACGTCGGCCAGCGGGATCTTGTAGAGCGGCTTGGTGGAGCCATCCTCGAATTGGGCGTAGATGACGCCGTCTTGGCTGATCTGGATCTTTTCGATCGTGCTCGGCGCATTGCCGTTGACGTTGGCGTCGGAGACCGTGAAGCCGGTTCCAAGCTGCGTCAGCTTGGAGAGGTCGAGGTTGAGAGTCGACCCGTTCGGCACCGTGAAGGACACGCCGGTGGTCGCGCCGGTGAGCTTGCCGGTGGTGGTGTCGAAGGTGAGATTGGCCGAACCCAGCGCGCCGCCCGCATAGGGGAACGACGTGCCGGCCGTGGCCTTCGACTGATCGAATACCGAAACCTGCCAGGTGCCGGTGCCGGCGTTGGTGAAGTAGACGTCGAGCAACACCTTGTTGCCGAGATTGTCGTAGGCGACCAGCGACGATTTCGACGTGTATTGTGACGAGGTGCTGTTGTCGGTGGGTAGGTTGCCGGCGGTGACAGCGGTGGCGCCAGCCGGCAGGTTGCCGGTGAATGTCCCTTCCGTGCTCGGCGTCGCCGTCATCTCCTGATCGGAAATCTGCACCGGCACGAGGCCTTCGAAGCCGTTGGCGGTCGCGGCCGGATCGCCATTGGCGTAGCTGTAGGCCATCAGCTGGTAGCCGGCGGCGTTGACGAGGCGTCCTTGAGCGTCCGGAACGAAGGCTCCGGCGCGGGTGAGATAGGGCGTTCCGCTCGGGTCCTGCACGACGAAGAAGCCGTCGCCATTGACGGCGAGGTCGGAGACCGAAGTGGTGTATTGCAGAACACCCTGCGAGCTGACGGCCGAACGGATCGTCGTTGTCACGCCCCCTGAATTATAGGCGCCGCCGGTGCTGGGCATGATCAGCGTCGAGAATTCAGCGGAGGAGCGCTTGTAGCCGGTGGTGTCGGAATTCGCGATGTTGTCGGCCACCGTGGACAAGCGGTTAGCCTGGGCGTTCATGCCGGAGACGCCGGTCCGCATCATTCCGTAGAGGCTCATCGATACATCTCCTCTGTGCCTTTCTGAGAGGCTACAAAACTAAGCCTCGTGTCTTGCGCGAGGCTGGCGCGGGATGTGCCGGCGACGCCATCAAAACACCAGCCGGTAGCCGAGGAACCTCTTGGAATCGATCGGGTCGTGGCCGAGCTTCTCGCGCAATTTCTTGCGCAGCTTCGAGATGTGGCTCTCCACCACGTTCTCCTCGACCTCCTCGTCGAAGATGCCGTAGATGGCGTTGAACACCTGCGTCTTGGTCACGCGCCGGCCGCGATTGCTGGCCAAATATTCCAGGATGCGCCGCTCGCGACGCGGCAGCGGCAGCGGCTCGCCGTCGATCTCCGGGTCGCGCCCGTCCATGAAGATGCGCATCGAGCCGACCTCGGTGTAGGCGGCCTCTTCGCGGGCGCGGCGGCGGATGGCGGTGATGCGGGCGAGGATCTCGCGGATGTGCACGGGCTTGCGGACGACGTCGTCGACGCCGCTCTCGAAAAGCCTGAGCGTGTGTTCCAGCGAGTGCTGTTCACTGAGCGCGATCACCGGCGCGCCGGTGCGGTCGCGGATCTGGCGCGGCGAGATCGCGCCCTCGCGGCAGTCGCCGATAAGGAAAGCCCTGACCGATCTTAAATCCGTGTCGGCGGCCGAGTTTACCCACTCGCCGAACTCGCCCGGCGCGAAGCCCGCGGTGGCGACGCCCTCGCGATCGAAAAGTGAGCTGTAGCCCTCAGTTACGAGCTCGCGCTCATCAACGATCACGATCATCGGCCCGCCCTCCGAATCATCTCATTTGCCCCGTGCGGAAAGCGGTATCCGGTGCGGTGAATCCTGAAAAACCGTCATTTCTTGTAGCTATTTTCTTGGGAGTTTTTTTGGGAGCCGTAATAAAGCCGGCCGTGAAGGGACTATTCGCGGCACTGGATAGAGGGCTGCCGGCGGCCGCTGTGAACCCCATCGCGGCGGACCAAAGGCATATGGTTTGGCAACTACGGGTTGCAGAACGCGCTGGCGTTCGGCGTCCATTTGCCGAAGCCGGTGGCGACCATGTTGGCGATGACGCGACAGACATACACCTTCTGCGCCGGGTCGTTGTCGGGGCCGGCATGATAGCGGGCGACGGCCATCGACCAAGTCATGTGGCGGGCGTGGAGGCTCGCCAGGAAGCGCGCGGCGTAGTCGACGTTCTGGTGCGGGTCTAGCATGTCCTCGACGCTGCGGAACTGCGCGCCATGATAGCGATGATTGATCTGCATGCAGCCGAGATCGATCAGCGTCTTGTCCTCGCGGCGGGCATTCTCGAACGTCGCCAGCGCTTCGTCCCTGCTGCGCGGAAAAACAGCCTTTCCTTCTACATTCAAAGCGTTGGGCTGAAGGCTGCCCTTCTTTCCCGTTTCTGTTAGGCCGACCGCGTAAAGGATACCGGCCGGCACGCCATAGCGATCGGCGGCGCGCAGGATTTCCGGCTCGCAAGGATTGGGCGCGGCTTTGGCGGCGACGGTCGCGGCCAGACTAGATGTAGATATCGTCGCCAGCGCGCTCGCCAAGAGGCGAAGCAGCGCGGCCGAATTCCTGTGCGCCATTGCCGTCGTTCCTTCCCGGTTGCCGATCGCCGCCGGCGCTGTTGCCGCCCGAGTTCCCGGGCTGGAACGAAGGCTGTTCGCGGCCCGTGGACATCGGCGGTGCGCCGCTCGCTTCGACGCGACCGGGCGAATGGACCGCTATCGAGGGTTGCATGATGGTGACGTGATCGACGTCGAAACCAAGACTGCGGAGCGACTTGACGATGGCGTCGGTGTCGGCGGTCAGACGGCGGTACGCCTCGTGCGTTTCCGGCTTCATCTCGATCGAAAGCTGCTCTCCGGAAAGACGCAGGCTGGCGGTGACCGTGCCGAGGTCAGCCGGGTGGAGCTCGATCTTCAGGACATGTGTCGAAACGGCAACAGAGTTGGTCGCGTGCGAGCCGATCGGAGCGCTCGAGTAGGCCTGCTGAACCCCGCTGTCAGAGGCGATCGCCTCAGCCAGCGCCGATACCGTCTGGCCGAAGGCGTTTTGGGCCGGCGCGGGGAAGCTCTGCTGGCTGACCACATCCATGCGCGCGGCGGCAGAGGATGGCTTGGCTTGATTGTTCGATGCGAGGGCTTGCGCCGTTTGCGCGGTCTTCTGGGCGGCCGCCGGACGCCAGCCTTGCGGCGTCGTTGCGTCGGTTGCGGCTCCTTGCGTTCCAGACAGGACGTCGTCCTTGCGGATCGACATGTCCGGGCCCTGACCAGCACCGGCCGGTTTCTCTCCGAAATCGGGCCCGGGCTTCTCGGTCGCCATCGTCGCGCGACCGGATCGCGGCAATGGCTCGCTGCCTTCGGAAGCGTCGGCCAACATGCGTTTGCCTTGACGGATCGACAGCGGCGAAGACGCGGCCTGGCCGATCGAGGGCTGGGTTCCTGCCTCTCCCTCTGCAGAAGATCCAGCGCGCTCGGCATTTGTCGACGTTGCGAAGTGGCGGATGTCGCCCAGCGCCATCAGCAGGGGCAAACCGTCCTGAAGCAGAGCGCTATCTGACGATTGCGCCGCCGCATCGGCATCGTCCGTGGCCTTTACATGGTCAGCCTCGGCGCCATTCTTCGCGCCCTTTCCGGCCGCCGGCTTCGGCGCGGCAGTCTTGTTCTGGCCATCCTGATCGGGTGGTGGCTTGGGCGGACCGGCGAGGGTGCGCCGCGCCGGCTGCGCATCGGAAGACACAGGCTCGGCCGGCTGCTTTGCCTGCCGCGCCGATTGTTCGGCGCCATGCACCATCTCGCCAAAATTCGAGCCGTTTTCCTTGCCGTCGGCAGGATGCTGCCGCGATTGGACGTGGGCGGATGCAAGTCCCGGCGTGGCCTGGCTCACGCTGTTCATTTGGGCGCTGGTCATTTGGGAGCGGCTCCAAGTAGCTGGTCGATCTGGTCGAGCTGGCGGCGCGCTTTGAGCATCGCGGCATCGGTGGGATCGTGCGGATCGAGGCTTGCTGCGGCCGCCGGCGTGGATGCAGGCAGCACAGATGGCGTTTCGGGCTGCGCAGGAGCGGGGGCTTGAGCCTCGGCCGCGGCCTGAGCCGTCGTCGGCGGAGCCGGCGGCGCGGACGTTGCGGCCGGCGCGTCCGCCGGCTTGACCGGGGCCGGCTGCTCGGCCATCGCGCCTTCCACCGGGGGCAACTCTTCGGCGTCGGCCTGGCTCGCAGCCTCGGTTTCAGCGGGTTTCGCGGCATCGCTTTTGGCCGGACCGGCCTCCGTCTCATTCATGGCGGCCGCACGCACAGGAGCGACGACCTCGCCGGCAACGGCCTGTGCCGCATCGAGCAAAGCGCGGTCGCTCTCCGAAAGCTTGCCGCGATCGATCTTGCCGAGCCTCGCGCGTACATCATCGATCGTGGCCGATGTCACCGTGGAGAGGCCCGAATAGAGCACGGCGCGCGGGTCGTCCTGATCGCCTTTGCCGTTGCGGCCCTGCTCGGCCCGGGCCGAGGCGAAGGCGGAGAGGTCGCTCAGCCCATCGATCGCGGCGCGGCGCGCGATGCGCAGAAAGATCACCTTCTCGCGCTCGGGGTCCATCATCGAGGTGATGTCGGCGAGCTTGTCTTGGCTGATCGACATGTGCAGCGCAATCACACCGGAGACGAAGGAATCGGCGAACTGGCTGGCATAGGGGGAATAGAGATAGCCGGCGACATATTGCGTCGAGGCAAGCGCGAAGCGCGCGGCGTCGCCTTGTGTCGCTGCGAGGCCGACCGAGCGGCGAAGCGCTGCCTCCTCGACCAGTGTGCCGGGGCTGAGCAGGCGGGCCTCGTCCAGCAGCGTCAGCGCCGTTGCGGGTTCATCGGTCGCAAGCAGCGAGCCCTTGACCAACGCCAGGAAGGCGCCGAGGTCGGCGGGCACGCTCATCGGGTCGATCGGCTTCAGGATTTCGATTGCCGCGGCCGGCCTGCCGTTGAGATAGGCGACGACCCCTTTGGCGATGGCGAGGCTTTGCGGGTCGGTCGCCGCGCGCGAAGCTGCCGCCTTGACAGTGACGGGATTGCCGCCGCTCATGCCATAGACGAGCAGAGCGCGGAAATTCTTCGGGTCCTTGAAATCGCCGGCATCGGCGGCGCGAAGCCTCGCATCGGTCATTTCCAGCAGCTTGGCCTGCATCGGCAGCGCCGCATGATCGCCTCCGGCGATGCGGTCCTGGACCAACTGCAGCGAGCGCACCAGCTGATAAGGCTGCAGGCCGTCATCCTGTGCAAAAACGGCAGCGGGCGATCCTGCGGCGAGCAGCAGCAGCCCGACTGCGCGGCCGATGGCGGTCCTGCCCCTCATCCGCCGGTCGCCATCAGGATCTCGATGCGGCGGTTGGCGGCGGCCAGCGGATCGGACGCGATCTTGGGCTGGCGGTCGGCGAAGCCCGCGACCTCGGTGATGCGGCTTTCGTCGACGCCGCCGCGCACCAGCATGTAATAGGCGGAGTGGGCGCGGGCGGTGGACAGCCGCCAGTTGTCGTAGGCGTCGCTGCGGAACGGCCGCGCATCGGTATGGCCGCCGATGGTGATGGTGCCCTTCTTCTCATTGATGATGCGGCCGATCTTCTCCATCGCCAGCACCATCTCGCGACGCGGCACGGCCGAGCCGATCTCGAACATGCCGAAGTCGAGCTGATCGGTGATCGAGATGACGACGCCCTTGTCGGTTGCCTCGACGGAGACGCCCTCGGCCAGCTTTTCACCGGGCGCAAAAGCCTTGGCCAGTTCCTGCTTGATTTCGGCGGCCGCCTTGAGGGCGGCGCTGCTCGGGACCTTCTTTCCCTTGTCGGAGGCTTGCTTCGGCTCCGCCTTTGCCGGCTCGGCCGTCGCCGCTTCGGCCCCCGCGGCTCCCGGCATCGCAGCATCGGTCGCAGCGGCCTCCGCCTTTTCGGCTTCTGCCTTTTCAGCTTGGGCTTTCTCGCCCTTGATCGCCTTGCCTTCGGCCTTCCCGACTTTTGTGTCGCCGTCCGATCCGGCGATCACCTTGGCACCGGGTTTTTCCGGTGCCGCCAGCGGCTCGAGCGGCGCATCCAACTGCGGCGGTGCCGGCGGAGCGGCCTTGACTTTCGGCACATCGGTCTCGGCGACCTTCTCGCCAGGCCTGGCCGGATCGCCTTCGATCCTCCTGCGTTCGGCGCTGGCTTCGGCGCCAGGCGTCGCAACCTGCTGCGACCAGAAGTCCGGCGCGAAAGGATCGCGATAGGATTCGCCGCCGGAAGCGCCGGTCGCCGGACCGGCGTTCTGAGCGCCGCCTTCACCCTTGGCGCTGACATTCTGCATCACGCCGGTATCGGTGGCGATCTCCGACAGCACGGCATAGGGATCGGCAAACAGATGCTCGTCGGAGAGATCGGATTTCTGCGAGGCCTCCTTCGTCTGCCTGCGGTCGGAGGAGCCGGCGCCGCCCTTGCCGTCCTCGCCGGCCTTGCTCGCGCCATCCTGCGGATTGTCGGCCGTGAGGCCAACCTTGCTCGGGCCGTCGCCAAGGTCTTCCAGGCCCTTGCGGCTGGAATTGCGATCGATCAGCTCGACCGGGTTGAAGTAGCTGGCGACCGCCGCCTTGGTCTGCTCGTTGGCGGCGTTGATCAGCCACATGACCAGAAAGAAGCACATCATCGCGGTCATGAAGTCGGCAAAGGCGATCTTCCAGACGCCGCCATGATGGCCGTCGTCATGACCGTCGTGGTTGCGCTTAACGATGATGATCTCGTGCCTGGCCTCGCCGTGGTCGATGGCGCTCATGACAGGACCTCCGACAGGGAAGCCGACCATTCGGCGATGCGCGTCTCGAAGACGGTTTCATCGATGGCCACGGTCAGGTCGAAGCCGGCGGCCTCGGTGAAATCGAGATTGGCCGCGCGATCTTCAAGCGCTGCCTTCAACGGCTCGAACAGCAACAGCGGCCCGCGCACGCCGATACGCACCGCCTCAGTGTCGGCAATCGCGGCGCTTAGGGTACGGGCAAGAGCTTCGATCGAGCGTTTCTGCAGATCATCGCTGACCACGCCGCCTATGATGCGGGCGACGGTGGCGGCGGTGAGCTCGGCCACACGCGCCTCCATGGCATCGATCCGTGTCGCGACCGCCGCGCCCAGATCGCCGCCGAAGCTTTCGAGGAACGCCTTTGCCGCATCGTCATTGGCCTGGCGTTCGGCCTCGAGCGCCGCCTCGTGGGCGGCCGCGAGACGTGCCCCGAGTGCTGCTTCCGCATCGGCCACCGCCTCGGCGATCAGCGCGCCGATGTCGGCCTGCGGTGGCGATACGTCTGGCTTGCGCTCGATGTCAGGCGCTGACGGTGCCTGGCCGGCGCGCGGGGCGCGCGAACCGAAATCGGGCAGGAGATCGAAAAGGGCCGCCGAAGCCATGGCTTAACCCGCGGCTTCAGGGACGGCCGCCCATTTGCGCAGGATCTGGGCGGTGCGTTCCTCGTTGAGGTCGACCATGCGTGCCAGCCGTTCCTGCGGCGCAGGCCTGATCTTCTGGCGCAGGTCGTCGAGCGGAGTGGCGCCCGGCCGGGCGCCCGGCAGGGCGCCGACGGCCGTGTCGGCCGCGATTGCGGCCACCGGCGCGTCGGGGGTCGGCGGCGAGCGCTGGACATCGTCGAAGCTCGGGCCGGAGAGGGCCGCGGGCTTGGCCGACGCCGTCAGCGCGGCCGCCATCGGCCGCAGGCCGAAGAAGGCGACCAGGAACACGACGACGATGAAGGCGCCGGCATTGATCAGCGTGCCGGTGTATGTGCCGATCGAGGCGAGGATGCCCGGCTGGTCGATCGGCTCACCGTCCAGCCCGTCGATGAACTCGACCGCCGAGACATCGATGACGTCGCCGCGCTTTTCCTCAAAGCCAGTGGCGGAGGCCACCATCTTCTGGATATCGGCGACGCGCTTGGCAATCTGCTCGGGGGTGGCGTCCTTGCCGAGGATGGTCTTCAGCCGATCCTGGTTGACGACGACGGCGATCGACATCTTGGTCACCGAGTAGCCGTTGGAAACGGTGGCGATCTTCTTGGAGTTGATCTCGTAGTTGGTGATCTCCTCCTTGCGGTCGTTCTGCGAGGAGGACTGCGGCCCTTCAGTCGTGGTCGTCTGCGTCTCGGGCAGGTTCTGCTCGACGCTGGTCGGGTTCGAGGCCTGCTTCTGGTTGCTGGCCTCGTTGGTGCGCACCGACTGCACCGAACGCTCGACGCGGGATTCGGGATCGAAGATCGTTTCTTCGGTCTGACGGGTGTCGGTATTGACGTCGGCCTTGACGCTGGCGCGGAAATTGTCGGGGCCGAGATAGGGCGTCAGCGCGCGGCGGATGTTGTCACCGATCTGCGCCTCGACCGTCTGCTCGACGCCGAGCGTGCGGGCAGCACTTGTGTTGGAAGTGTCGTCGCCGGCGGCGAGCAGATTGCCGTTGGAATCGAGCACGGTCACCTTGTCGGCCGACAGGCCGGGAACCGCTGCGGCGACGAGGTGGCGGATCGACTGGGCGCTCTTCTCGGCATCGACGCCGGCATAGCGGATGACCACCGAGGCCGAGGGCTGCTGCTCGTCGCGGCGGAAATTGGCACGCTCGGACATGACGATGTGTACGCGCGCCGCCTTGACGCCGGCGATCGACTGGATGGTGCGCGCGATCTCGCCTTCCAGCGCACGCACGCGGGTGATCTGCTGCATGAACGAGGTGAGGCCGAGCGAGCCGACATTGTCGAACAGCTCGTAGCCGGCGTTGGCGCTGGTCGGCAGGCCCTTTTCGGCCAGCAGCATGCGCGCCTGCGCGGTGGTGCCGGCCGGCACCAGCACCGATGTTCCGTCGGCGCCGACATCGAAGCCGATGCCGGCCTCGCCCAGCACCAGGCCGATCTGGTTCACGTCGCTGCGGTCGAGCCCGACATAGAGCGTCTCGTAGGCCGGGCGATTGAGATAGACCGAGCCGACGCCGATGACGGCCATGACCAGCGCGGCGATGCCGCCCATGAGAGCGAGACGCCTGACGCCGAAGCCGCGGAGGTTCGCGATGAGGCTCTGGATCTGTTCCGGCACGATTCAACCGCTCCCAGCATGACTTTCCGCCGGAAGACTAGACCGCGAAGCTTGTGCGAGGATGATAGCGCATGCGGCCAGGAGCTATGCGAGGCCCGAACGGCCCGGAGGCAGCGGTCCGACGCGCAAGAAAAAGGCCGCGCTCAGGACGCGGCCTTGCGATGGAGGGGTTGCCTCAGCGGAAATATCAGCTCTTGAACAAGGCCAGGATCGACTGCGAGTTGCCGTTGGCGATCGACAGCGCCTGGATGCCGAGCTGCTGTTGCACCTGGAGCGCCTGCAGGCGGGTCGATTCCTTGTTCATGTCGGCATCGACGAGGGCACCGACGCCCTTGTCGATCGAATCGGACAGGTTCGACAGGAAGCTCTGCTGGGTGTCGATGCGCGACTTGGCGGCGCCAAGGTAGGCAGCGCCGGTGGAGAGCTTGGCAAGCGCGGTTTCAACGCTGTCGAGCGCGGTGTCGACGGCGGTGTCGGAAACGGCCGCGGCACTCGGATCGAAGAAGGTCGTCGCAAGCAGCCCGCCGACGATGCCGCCCGTGCCGGCGGTGTCGAGAACCTGCGTGTCGGTCGCTGCCACGTCGATGGTGTCGATGGAGACGGTCGTGCCGGTGCGGTTGTACGAAGCCACGACATGCAGGTCCGAGGCGGCCGTTCCGTCATTCTGCAGCAGGTTCGAACCGGCATAGCTGGCATTGGTGACCGACGACCTGATCTGGTCCTGGATGGCCTTGATTTCGGTCGCGATCTTCTGCTGGTTGTCCTGACTGGCGCCGCGCGCGGTGACCAGCTTGGCCTTTATCGCGTCGACCTGGTCCTTGATGTCGGTGATGGCGGTGTAAGCTGTGTCGACCTTGCCGGCGCCGAGGCCGAGCGCGTCCTGGACGGCCGAGAGCGCCTTGTTGTCGGACCGCATCGAGGTGGCGATCGACCAGTAGGCGGCGTTGTCGGAAGCGGTGGCGACACGGTAGCCGGTCGAGATGCGGCCCTGCGTCGTCTCAAGCGCCTTGTTGGTGGCGTTGAGGCTCTGCAGCGCGGTGAGCGCGGCGGCGTTGGTCATGATGCTTGCCAAGATACACCCCTTCTCAAAGCAGGCATGCCTCGCGCATGCCGGTCAACTCTCTGGCGGGGGCGGTCATGCCTGTCGACCCGTCGGTCGGCCCGTCATAGCGATTGGTTAACCATAGCTAGCGCGTCACAGTTAACGGCGCGTTAAAAGCCAGCCTTGAAACCGCGGTGCGGTAATATTTCTCGAGGGAAGAGGCGCGCCTCGGAGGGGCAGCAGCATCAAAAATGAAAATCGGGCCGCGCTGGTGGCGCGACCCGACAAAGATGCCTGAATTTCGCTGGGCGATCAGCCGCGGAAGAGCGACAGGATCTGCTGCGAGTTGCCGTTGGCGATCGACAGCGCCTGGATGCCGAGCTGCTGCTGCACCTGGAGGGCCTGCAGGCGGGTCGATTCCTTGTTCATGTCGGCGTCGACCAGAGCGCCGACGCCCTTGTCGATCGAGTCCGACAGGTTCGACAGGAAGCTCTGCTGAGTATCGATGCGCGACTTTGCGGCACCGAGCGAGGCGGCGCCGGTGGACAGCTTGCCGAGCGCCGTTTCAACGGTGCCGAGCGCGGTGTCGATGGCGGTGTCGGCGACGGCGGCGGAGCTCGGATCGAAGAAGGTCGTCGCAAGCAGACCGCCGACGATGCCGCCGGTGCCCGCCGTGTCGAGGACCTGCGTGTCGGCAGAGGCCACCTTGATGGTGTCGATGGTGACGGTCGAGCCGGTGCGGTTGTACGAAGCAACGATGTTCAGATCGGAAGCAGCCGTGCCGTCGTTCTGCAGCAGGTTCGAGCCGGCGAAGTTGGCGTTGGTGACCGACGACTTGATCTGATCCTGGATGGCCTTGATTTCGGTCGCGATCTTCTGCTGGTCTTCCTGGCTGGCGCCGCGGGCGGTAACCAGCTTGGTCTTGATCAGGTCCACCTGATCCTTGACGTCGTTGATGGCGGTGTAGGCTGTGTCGACCTTGCCGGCGCCGAGGCCGAGCGAGTCCTGAACGGCCGAGAGCGCCTTGTTGTCCGACTTCATCGAGGTGGCGATCGACCAGTAAGCGGCGTTGTCGCTCGCGGTGGCGACACGGTAACCGGTCGAAATGCGGGACTGGGTGGTCTCGAGCTGCTTGTTGGTGTTGTTCAAGCTCTGCAGCGCGGTCAGCGCAGCGGAATTGGTCATGATACTGGACATGATACTCGTACCTTGGTTTTTACACGGATTTTTTTGACATACCGGCTTGTCCGGTATGACGGTGCGGCATCATGCCAATGATCGCTGAGACCCGATCACCCGCCATCTGGAGCGGACTATGCGGGCAAGTTCCTACCAAACGGCTAAACTGGACGGTTAATCCAAAATAATTCGCGCGGGCTTTAGCAGCCGAAGCCTTAGCGCTTTGAATGCAGTCCTGGAGCCCGGTGGGCGGTCAGGTAAAGGATCGCACCAGGCTGCCGACCAGAAGGTTCCAGCCGTCAATCAGCACGAAAAACAGGATCTTGAACGGCAAGGAAACCACCGTCGGCGGCAGCATCATCATGCCCATCGCCATGGTCACGGTGGCGACGATGAGATCGATCACCAGGAACGGCAGCACGATCAGAAAACCGATCTCGAAGCCGCGCCTGATTTCCGAGATCATGAAGGCGGGCACCAGAATGCGCAGGTCCACGGTGTCGCGCGAGACGGTCTGGCCGCGCTCGCGGGCGAGATCGGCAAAAAGATCGAAATCCTTGTCGCGCACATTGTGCAGCATGAAGCTGCGGAACGGATCCGAGATCTTCTCGAAGGCCTCGGCCTGGGTGATCTGGTTGTCCATCAGCGGCTTGACGCCGGTGTTCCAGGCTTGGTCGAAGGTCGGCGCCATGACATAGAAGGTCATGAACAGCGACAGCGAGATCAGGATCAGGTTGGCCGGGGTCGACTGCAGGCCGATGCCGGCGCGCAGGATCGAGAAGGCGATGACGAAGCGGGTGAAGCTCGTCACCATGATCAGCAGGCCCGGCGCCACCGAAAGCACGGTGAGCAGCCCGAACATCTGGATGAGATAGCCGACCGTGGTGCCGTCGGCCTTGCCTATGCCGCCGAGATCGAGCTGCTGGGCCGCGGCGACAGAGGTGGTGACGACGATGAGCGCCGTGGCGATGAGGAACTTTCTCATTCGAGCAGCATCGTCCTGATGAGAACCTGTTTGACGTGGCCGCCGCTGCGCAGCGCCGCACGCTCGTCGAGATCGGCCTTGAGATGCTGGTAGCCGCTGGCGCCTTCGATCTGATGCATCTTCAGCGTGCGCACGAACGCCAGCAGGTCCTGATGGATCTGCTCGGTCATATCCTGCGGCTGCGGCGCGTCGTAGAGCACCGATGCCTCCAGCCTTATCCAGACTTCGCTGGGTGCGGCGAGATTGGTGGTGATCGGCGCCAGTTGGACCACCGTCGGTCCGGCGATCTGTTTGCCCACTTCGGCCGACTTCTCCGGGTTGCCGGCGTTCTCAGGTGCGGCAGGAACAGGCGCCGGGGCTTCTCCCTGCTTGAGATAGCCGCCCGAGAACCAGCCCATGCCGACGGCCGCGCCCGTCATGGCCAAGAGCATGGCGAGCTGGACCACAAGGGAAGGTCCCTTCTTGGGCTGAGCCTGCTCGACATTTGACACGACAGCGATCTCCCCGGCCTAGAAAGGAAGGACCTGGTCGAGGATCTGCTGACCGTAGGCCGGCTGCTGGACCTCGCTCACGCGGCCGCGTCCGCCGTAGGAGATGCGTGCCTCGGCGATGCGCTCGTAGGGGATGGTGTTTTCGGCGCCGATATCGGAGGGACGCACCATGCCGGCGATGGTGAGGACCCGAAGCTCGTAATTAACGCGCACTTCCTGCGACCCCCTGATCATCAGATTGCCATTGGGCAGCACTTCGGTGACGACGGCGGCGACATTGAGCTCGAGATTCTCCGAGCGATTGATCTCGCCGTCGGCGTTGGTCTCGGTGCTGGAGCTCAAGCCGGCATCGCCCTTGCCGCTGGTGCTCTTGCCGTCCCAACCGAGCGTCACGTCGTAGCCGAGCTTGCGCGCGGCGGTGCGGCTGCGGTCGTTCTTGTTCTTGAAATTAGCCTTGTCGTTGAGCTTGATGTTGACGGTCAGGATATCGCCCTCGCGCAGCGCCCGCGGATCGGTGAAAAGCCTGCTCTGGCGATCATCCCAAAGCGAGAATTTCTTGACGGGTCTCGCCGGCGGCTCCGGATAGGAGTAGGGGGCAGCGCCGCCATTGCCGATGCCGGAGCCGACCGGTGAGAGCGCAGGCTCCCGGCCGACTTCCTTGAGATCGGTGCCGCAGCCGGACAGTGCCGCCGCCGCAACAAGGACGAGCAATTGCAACTTCATGACGGATCAACCCTTCGCGCCGCGCTGGCCATGATGCCGGTGAGCGTCGCCGCCGCCTTCTGGTCCATTTCGTTGAGGATGACGCCGGCTTTGCGCGCATCGAGCTTCATCAGGATGGCCGCAGCGAGCTCGGCGTTGACCATTGCCAGGCGCTCGGCTGCGGCGTCTGGCTTCATGCCGGCATAGATCTTGACGACGCTCTCTTCGGCGCGCGCCAGGAATACCTCGCGTCGCTTCAGCCACTGCTCGTACTCGGCGCGTTTTGTCTCCAGCGCCTTCATGCGCTCGTCGATGCCTGCCTGGAGCTGCTTCAGCTCCTCGGCCTGCAAGGCGTAGCGGCGGTCGCGAGCCGCATCGGCGATGTTGGAGCAGAAGCGCTGGATCTCGCTCTCGTCCGGCGCCTTGCCGCGCGCGAGATCAGCCGGCTGGGCGGGGGCCTGTCCGCCGGGCAGCACCTGGCGGACTTCTTCCGCGCGACCAGGATTGCCGCCCATCAGCGCAGCGATCGCGACAGCGGCTAGCAGCTTCATGGTCGTATGAAGTCTCGGGCGACGATGCGGGTTTGAGGAGAAGAGCTCGATCATCGGCATGCCTATTGGAGAACCAGGTCGGCCTGCAGGGCGCCGGCCGACTTGATGCCTTGCAGGATGGCGATGATGCCGTCGGGCTTCACGCCGAGACGGTTGAGACCGGAGACAAGCGTTTCAAGGTCGGGGCCGTCGAGCACGGCGACGCGGGCGTCGGGTCGCGAGGCCTCGATGGCGGTGAAGGGCTCGACCGCCGTCTCGCCCTTGGAGAAGGGCTCCGGCTGAACCACTTTCGGCGCCTCGGTGATGCGCACGGTGAGCGTGCCGTGGCTGATCGCGACGCGCGAGATCCTGACGTTGTTGCCGATGACGATGGTGCCGGTGCGCTCGTCGATGACGACCCGGGCAGGCGCATCCGACTCGACGACCAGGTTTTCGATCTCGGCATAGAAGCGCGCGGCCGATACGTTCTTCGGCCGTCTGATCTGCACGGTGCGGGCATCGCGCTCGGCCGCAACGCGCATGCCGAAGCGCTGCGAGGTGTAATCGTTGATGGCGTCCGCGATGCGGATGGCGGTCGAGAAATCGGGATTGCGCAATTGCAGCGTCAGCACGCCCTGGTCGTCGAACTCGGCGGGCACCGAGCGCTCGACGATGGCGCCGTTCGGCACGCGGCCGGCGGTGGGCACGCCTTGCGTCAGTTGCTCGGCCTGGCCCTGGGCGGTGAAACCGCCCACGATCACCGAGCCTTGGCCGACGGCGTAGATCTCGCCGTCCGCGGCCTTGAGCGGCGTCATCACCAGCGTGCCGCCGGCAAGCGAGGTGGCATCTCCCATCGAGGAGACGTCGATGTCGATGCGCGCGCCCGACTGGACGAAGGGCGGCATGTTGGCGGTGACGATGACGGCGGCGACGTTCTTGGCGCGCGCGCTGCCACCTTCGGTGGCGATGCCGAGGTTCTCCAGCATGGCGCGGATCGACTGTTCGGTGAACGGCGAGTTGCGCAGGCTGTCGCCGGTTCCCGCCAGGCCGATGACCAGGCCGTAGCCGACGAGCTGGTTGTCGCGCGCGCTCTGCAGCTGGGCAATGTCCTTGATGCGCGCGGCGACCTGGCCGGGCGGCAGCGTGCTCGGTCCCGTCGAGACGCGGAACATGCGGGTGGTGGTCGCCGGATCGTATTCCGGATCGTCGTAGACGCCGCCATTTTTCTGCGCAAGTTCGCGCTTGGCCTTGTACGTGAGCCCATCGGCGAATGCGGGCTGAAGACCGATCGCGGCGCTCAGCAGAAGGGCAAAGACGCGCCTCACGATGCGCCGACCCGAATCGTGCCGTCGGCCATTACCGTGCCGGAAATGATCTTGCCGCTGTCGACATTGCGGATTTTGATGAGATCGCCGGCGGCGCCCGGCTGCAGCGTGACGCCGGCGGCGGAGATGGTCAGCGCTCCGGCGGTGAAATAGACCTCCACCGAGGCACCCTGCTCGACCAGCCAGGCGTCGCGGATGGCGGCCGCCGGAATGTAGCGGCCGGGCACAAGGGTGCGCTTGGCGACCTTGCCCTGGAGTTCCTCGGAGCGCGTTGCCATGCCGTCCGGCGTGTGCTTGCCCGGGATCAGCGTCACCTGCTTCAGCGCCGCAAGTTCGATGGTCTCGCCGGGATAGATGACCCGGTTGGGGATCAGCACGGCTTCGCCAGCCGCTTGACCGGCGGCGAGCTGGTTGGCCGATTCTCCGGATCGCAAGTGAGATGGGCCCGTCTCTTGCGCAAGTGCCGGCACGCCGACGGCCACCAGCGCAAGGGCCAGCACGGCGCGACGGAAAGCAGGGCAGGAAGCCGGCATGGCCATCGTCGGGTTACCTGATGTTCTTGGAGACCACCGAGGCCATGTCGTCGGCGGCTTGGATGACCTTCGAGTTCATTTCATAAGCGCGCTGCGCCGAAATCAGCTCGGTGATTTCCTTGACCGGATCGACGTTGGAGGACTCCAGATAGCCCTGCTCGATGGTGGCGAAGCCCGGATCGCCTGGAACGCCGACATTGGCCGGGCCGGAGGCCGCCGTCTCCTGGAACAGATTGTCGCCGAGCGGCGCCAGGCCCGCCTCATTGGCGAAGTTGGCGATCTGAAGCTGGCCGAGAAGCTGAAGGTCGGTCTGGCCGTCGATACGGGCAAAGACCTGGCCGGTCTTGTTGACGATGACCTCGACCGCGTCGGTCGGCACGGTGATCGCCGGAATGATGGTGGCGCCGTCGGCGGTGACCAACTGCCCGGTGGCATTGGTGTTGAAGGCACCGGCGCGGGAGTAGAGCGTACTGCCGTCGGCGCCCTCGATCTGGAACCAGCCGCGGCCGGTCAGCGCTAGGTCGAAGCTGTTGCCCGTGCTGGTCAGCTCGCCCTGTGTGTGGACGTTGCGCACGGCCGTCGTCTTGACGCCGAGGCCGATCGAAACGCCCTCGGGCACAAGCGAGGTGTTGGAGCGGTTGGGCACCCCTTGGGTGCGATCGACCTGGTAGAGCAGGTCGGAGAATTCGGCGCGCGCCCGCTTGTAGCCGGTGGTGTTGATGTTGGCGATGTTGTTGGCGATGACTTCCAGATTGGTTTGCTGGGCGTTCATGCCGGTCGCGGCGATGGCAAGGGCTTTCATGACGCGGTCCTAGATACTCATGCGGCTGATTTCGAGAAAGGCCGAGACGACCTTGTCGCGGATGGCGATCGTCGTCTGCAGGGCCTGCTGGGCGCTCAACACCGCATCGGCCACCTGGCGGGTGTCGGCGTCGCCCTTCAGCGCCTGGATCGACATCTGCTCGGCGTTCTGCAGCGTGTTGACGGTCTTGGTCGCAGCCTGGCTGAGAGCCTCCGCGAAGCTGCTGCCGACGCTTTCGCCTGCTTTGGTGCCGACGCCGCCCTGAAGCAGGCCCGGCGAGGCGGCCTCCGCGCCGTCGATTGTCGGTTTGAACTGTAGTGCCCCGATACCGCCGATCATTACTGGTTCCTCATCAGGTCGATGGTCATGGAAATCAGATCGCGAGCCTGCTTGATGACCTGCAGGTTGGCCTCATAAGAGCGGTTGGCCTCGCTCATGTCGGCCATTTCGACCAGCACATTGACGTTGGGCATTTTCACGTACCCTTTTGCGTCGGCGGCCTCGTTGCCGGGCTGGAACTCGATCGGGAAGTCCGACGGGTCGCGCGCGATCGAGCTCACCTCGACCAGCGAACCACCGGACGCGCGGTCGAGCTCGGACTGGAAGCTGATCGTCTTGCGGCGATAGGGATCGGCGCCAGGCGTGTTGCCCGTCGATTGCGCATTGGCGAGGTTCTCCGACACCACACGCAGACGCTCCGACTGGGCGCCAAGGCCGGATGCCGCGACTTTAAGGGCTGCGGTCAGGGCGTCCATGGTCAGCTCTTCACCACCATCGTCATCATCGAATGGAAGGCTTTGACGATCGCCGTGTTGAGCTCGAAGGAGCGGCGAACTTCGCCGGCCTTCATCAGCTCGTCCTCGAGCACCACCGTGTTCTTCGACGGCATTATCGAGCCCGTGACATCCTCCGGCTTGAGATTGAAGCCGGCATTGGTCCCCTCAGCGCCCAGATGGCCGGTCTGGGTGGCCGCCAGCGTCACCGCAGTCCGGTCGAGGACCTTTTCGAACGGTTCGACGTCGTTTGCCGTGTAGCCCGGCGTGTTGGCATTGGCGATGTTGGATGCGATCGCCGACTGGCGCACGGCCAGCCATTGCGATTGCCGGGTGGCGAGGTCAAAGAGGTTGACGGATTCCATGGGACTCTCCGGGCGAGTACGCACAAGACTAGGCCGCCAGTCTTGCGCGGACCTTGCGCGGAGCGAGCCCGCGGCCCGTTACGAGGCCATCACCTGGAAAGCTGGATCACCTTGTTGGCATCGGTGACGATCACCCACTTGCCACCGCGCTGCTCGATCGCGGCGACGCGGCTGGAGTCCGGCAGGACGGAGCCGCGCTGGACGACCCACAGGCCGGTGTCGTCCTCGATCATCGCGCGGCCATTGGCGACATGCACCATCCTGAATTCCGCCGCGGCCGCAGGGAAGGGCTGGTCGCCAGGCGCCGGCGGGGGGTCGTCCTGCACCGTTCCGGTGGCCAGCAGGTCGATATCGGCGTTGGGAACGTCCTTGGCCGTCAGCGGTTCGCTGCGTTCGGCCGCAACGCCGCCGCCGTCGCGTCCCGAATTGCTGCCGCTGCCGCCGAACTTGATGGTCTGGACGCCGAACTGCTCCTGGTTGAAAAAGATATACCAGGGAAACAGCGCGCAGATCAGGCCGAGCGTGATGCCGAGCGCTGCGACGACGAAATCGCTGCGCCGGTCCGCTTTCCTGTTGGCCAGGCGGGGGAACTGGGCCGGCGGCGGCTGGGGCCACTCCACCTTTTTCGGGAACAGGCCGTTGATGAGCGAGTCGCGGCTGGCGTCGGCCTCCTCGGCGGCCTTGGCCTCGGCAATCATCTCACGCAGCATGCGCTCGGTCTGTTGCAGGTCAGTCTCCTTGATCGCCATTCTGCTTCCCCTTGAGATGGCGGGCGAGATCGGTGAACGGATCGGCCGATGCGCGGTCCCTCGGCGACTGCGTGAGCGCGTCGTAGATCAGCGGCACCTGGCGCACGGCGATGTCGAGCTCGGCGTCGGCGCCGCCCTGATAGGCGCCGAGCAGACGGATATCGCGCGTGTCCTCGAAGCGCGCGATCATCGCTTTCAGCCTTGTCACCAGCATGCGCTGCTCCGCGCTCCAGGCCTTGTCGGCGAGACGTGAGATCGACGACAGCGGATTGACCGGCGGGTAGCGTCCCTGCTCGGCGATCGCGCGGTCGAGCACGACGTGGCCATCGAGGATGCCGCGCACCGAATCGGCCACCGGATCGTTGTGGTCGTCGCCGTCCACCAGCACCGAGATGATGGCGGTGATCGAGCCTTTGCCCTCGGCGCCTGGTCCGGCGCGCTCGAGCAGCTTCGGCAGATCGGTGAAGACCGATGCCGGGTAGCCGCGCGCGACCGGCGGCTCGCCGGTGCCCGTCGCCACCTCGCGGAGCGCATGGGCAAAGCGGGTGATCGAATCCAGCACCAGGAGCACGCGATGGCCCTGGTCGCGGAAATGCTCGGCCACACGCATGGCTGTGTCGGGCGCGCGCCGGCGCATCATGGCGCTCTCGTCGCTGGTGGCGACGACCGCGACGGTCTTGGCCATGCTGTCGGCGCCGATCGTGTCCTCGAGGAATTCGCGCACCTCGCGGCCGCGCTCGCCGATCAGCGCCACGACCACCGTGTCGAAGGCCTCGGCGCCGGCGAGCATGGCAAGCAGCGTCGACTTGCCGACGCCGGAGCCGGCGAAGATGCCGAGCCGCTGGCCGAAGCAGAGCGGCGTGAAGATGTCGATCACCCGCACTCCGGTCAGGAAGCCGGTGCCGACCCGCTGCCGCGACATGGCGCCGGGCGTCAATGTGTCGGCGCTGCCGGCGGCATTCGGCCTGACCAGCGGCGGGCCGCCGTCGATGACGCGAGTCAAAGCGTCGATGGCGCGCCCGCGCCAGGAAACATCCGGCGCGACCGCGAGTGGGCCGCGCCGGAAAACGGTGTCGCCGATGCCGGCATCGGCGTGGCGCTCGAACGGCGCGACCACCACCTCGTCGCGGCCTATCCTGACGATCTCGCCGCGGCGCGTGCCGGTCTTGCCGCGCTGCTCGACGATGTCGCCGAGCCTGGCAATGTCCGAAAGGCCGCGCACCTTGTAGTGAGTGGGCGAGATCTCGACGACGCGGCCGCCGCGGCTGAGCAGCGTTTCCGGGTTGTCGAACCGCCGCCAGATGCGTTCCAGCGCGGCAAGCCGGTCCGTGGGACCGGCGTCTGCAAGCTTCTCGGGCGCGCGGAGCAGGGACGAGCCGTTCGCCATCCCGTTACTTGTCGCCGAGCGTCTTGATCGCATCGTCGGTGGACGAAGCACTCTGCCGGATCAGCGCAGCCGTATTCTCGAAGGCGCGCTGCACCTGGATCAGCCGGGTCATCTCCAGCACCGGATTGACGTTGGATTCCTCGAGAAACCCTTGAGCTACGCCGACATCGGAGCGGTCGGTGACCGGTTCCGGGGTCCGCGCGGGAACGATGCCCGAATTGCCGTAGCGGACGAAATTGGCGCCGGGGTCGAAATCGTAGAGGCCGATGGCGCCGACGAGCTGGTCGTTTTGGCGTAGCGAGCCATCGGCGCCGGCCTTGGGCGGACCGTTGCGCGGATCGAGCTGGATCGGTGCGCCGCCGCTGTCCAGCACCGGATAGCCTTCGATCGACATCAGCTCGCCGTTCTCGTTCATGGAGAAACGGCCGTCGCGGGTCATCACCGTGCCGGCCGGCGTCTCGATGGCGAACCAGGCGTCGCCTTGTATGGCGAAATCGAAAGGATTGCCGGTTTCGGTCAGCGACCCGTGCGCGCTGGAAAGATAGGTCTTGCCGGAGGATGCGAAGGATACCGACTTCGGCCCGGTGCCGGAGACCACGTCCTCGAATTTCACGCCGGTGGCGCGAAAGCCGATGGTCGAAGCGTTGGCGACGTTGTCGGCGATGGTGTCGAGACGGCGTTCGAGCGCAATCTGCGAGGAGAGGGCGACGTAGAGACTGTCCTGCATGGTGTTCTCAGAACTTCAGCTTCTGCATGGCCATCATCAGATCGGTCGAGATGCCGACCGTGGTCGGTTGCGCGAACAGCACGCTGACCGAGGTCACGGCAGTGGTCGTCGGATTGTTGATCTCCCACAGGCTGGTGAAGCGGGTAAGGAACGTGTTCAGCTTATCGGGATCCTTGAAGTCGGCGATATCGAGCTTCTGCTCGAACATCTGCGCCTGCTTGTCGATGTCGGCGGACGCGATGGAGTCGGGCAGGCCGAGAGCGGTGCGCACCACGCTCGAAAGGGCCGTGTCGGCGAGCACGTCATACCAGCTGTTGATGTCAGGCGCCTTACGCTGGAAATAGAGCGCCAGCCGCACGCCCTGATTGGTCTCGCCGGCATTCTCCTCCAGCGTCTGGCGCATGTATTTGTCGACCGCGCCTTGCTGGGCGGAAGGATAGAGCGTGGCGGTCGAGCCGTAAGCCGCAAAGTTGAACGCTTTGACGAAGTCGGCGTAACGCTTGTCGCTCAGCTTGTTGGCGAAGCTGTCGGAGTCGGACACGCCTTCCTTGAGCGCCTTGACCATGAATGCCTTGGCATAGGCCATGTCTTCCAGCCCGTACGCCTTCATCGCGTAGTTGAACAGCCGAGTGTTATTGACGAAATCGTCGATGCTTTTGACGTTGCCGATATTGGCCAAATAGTAGTCGGTCTCACGCTTGACGACGGGCTGCGACTCGACCTGGTCGATTGCCTTTGGGATGTCCTTGGCGATGAGCTGATAGCTCGTATAGGTGTTCAACATCTGCGCCTCCGGCCGAAGCTTTCCGGTGACGATAGCGATGCTTCCTTGTGCGAGGCTGAATCGGTTTCCGCATCGCGATTCAAGCCTCACACAAGGCACGAGGACTATCCCTGATCCCCGACGTGACATGCGGAAGGACCTGTCGTGGGTATTCTGATCGGACTTGTGGTGACGCTTGGCTGCGTGCTCGGTGGCTTCATGGCCATGGGTGGGCATCTGCATGTGCTGATCCAGCCTTGGGAAGCGGTGGTCATCTGCGGCGCAGCGCTCGGCACTTTCCTCGTCGCCAACCCGATGAAGACGGTCAAGGACACCGGCAAGGGCATTCTCGAGGCCTTCAAGCAGGCCGTGCCGAAGGAGCGCGACTATCTCGAAACGCTGGGCGTCCTGCACAGCCTGATGCGCGAGTTGCGATCGAAGTCGCGCAGCGAGGTCGAGGCGCATATCGACAATCCGGAAGAGTCGGCGATCTTCCAGGCGTTCCCGACCGTGCTCAAGAACCACGACCTGACGCATTTCATCTGCGACTATTGCCGCATCATCATCATCGGCAATGCGCGCTCGCACGAGATCGAGGCGCTGATGGATGAGGAGATCCAGACGATCCGCACCGACAAGCTGAAGGCCTATCACGCGATGGTCGCGGTCGGCGACGGCCTGCCGGCACTCGGCATCGTCGCGGCCGTGCTCGGCGTGGTGAAGGCGATGGGCGCGCTCGACCAATCGCCGGAAATTCTCGGCGGGCTGATCGGTGCTGCGCTCGTCGGAACCTTCCTCGGCATCTTCCTGTCCTATGCCGTGGTCGGTCCGGTCGCCACCAAGATCAAGACGGTGCGCGAGAAGAAGAACCGCCTCTACATCATCGTCAAGCAGACGCTGCTCGCTTACATGAACGGCGCCTTGCCGCAGGTCGCGATCGAGTTCGGCCGCAAGACCATCTCGTCCTATGAGCGTCCGACGATCGATGCCGTCGAGCAGAGCACGATGAACACCGGCACCGCCGAGAAGAAGGCGGCCTGAGCATGCAGAACTTCAGCCGGGGCCGTTTGGCGTCATGACCAGTCCGGCAAGTCCGTCGCAAACCCGGGCTCTCATCATCGAGCGTCTCGTCGGCGACAGCGGCGAGGCCGCGCAGGTGATCGGCGTCGGCCGCGGCATGGCCGAGCGCTCGCTGCCGCTGCTGCAGAAAGCCCTTGGAGAGCTTGGCGCGCCGGTCACCGTCGACCTGCAGGCGGTCGAAGTGGGACGTGTCCCCGATGCGCGTATGCGCGCGGGCGAAACCTTCGCCATGACCATCGTTCCGTCGCCGACGTCGGCCGACGCTATGACGCTCGTCATGGACGCGTCGGCGATCGCCGTCATGGTCCAGGCGCTGTTCGGCGGCGACCCGGATCAGCCGGTGGCGCCGATCGAGCGCGACCTGTCACAGATCGAGACCGACGTCGCCACCACGGTCTTCCAAGAGGTCGCGATGGCGCTGAACGGATCGGGCCGGCGTTCTCTCGAGCTGCGCCAGCCTGTCCCGAGGGCGATGTCCGGCAACGAGGCGAAACGGCGCGTGCTGCGCGACGGGGCGGCGGTTCGCATCATCTATGGCATCTCGACGCCGACCGACACCGGCACGGTGACGGTGATGATCCCGCAGCGAATCCTTTTGGCGACCCGCGGCGCCACCGCCGATCACGGCGGCGACCAGACGACGGAATTCGACTGGCGAGCCCGCTTCTCGGAAGAAGTGATGCGCTCGGCCGTGCGGCTCGAGGCCACCATGCCGCTCGCCCGGCTGTCGCTTGGCGATCTCGCCGCCTTCCAGCCCGGACAGGTGATCGAGTTCGAGGAAGATGCGCAGCTGCAGGCAAAGCTCAGCGCGCGCGACAAGACGCTGTTTGTCTGCGAGTTCGGCAAGCTCGGGCAGAACTACACGGTCCGCATCCGGCATCCTCACGATGGCGGGCAGGATTTCATCGACGGATTGGTGCCGGGCTGAGGCCTGGCTTGGGATTATTGGAGACGAGGCATGGCAAAGACCAACTTGGAAGCCGAACCCGAAGCCGACCAGCCGGACGAGCAGCTCGACCGCGCCATCGAGGAATTGCGCGGCGTGCTGCGGGAGGAGGAGAACCGCCCCGACGCCGCCCTGCAGGCCGGCGCCAATTCCTCGATCATTATGACGATTCCGGTCGATGTGCAGATCATTCTGGGCAGCACCGAAATGCCGGTGTCGGAGCTGATGGCGCTGCAGAAGGGCTCGACGGTAGCGCTCAACCGCCGCATAGGCGAGCCTGTCGACGTGGTGGTCAACGGCCGCAGAATCGCGCGTGGCGAGATCACGGTGCTTGAACACGATCCGACACGCTTCGGCATCAGGCTTACCGAAATCAACGCTGCTACCAAGAGCGCCTGAGCATGGACGGCGAGAGCATTCACCGGCAGCGGAGCCATGCCCAATGACGTCGTTGACGCTGACGCGCCCACAAAAGGCCGCCGCCATCCTGGTGGCGATGGGCAAGCCCTCGGCCAGCCGGCTGCTCAAATTCTTCAAGCAGGAGGAGCTGAAGGCGTTGATCGAGGGCGCGCGGCTGCTGCGCACCATTCCGCAAACCGACCTGGAGCGCATCGTTGCGGAATTCGAGGCAGAGTTCACCGAGGGCGCAGGCCTGCTCGATTCGGCGGACCGGATGGACACGATCCTCAACGAATCGCTGTCGCCGGAGGAAATGAGCGCGATCATGGGCGAGAAGAAGTTCGAGCCCGCTCCTGAGGGACCGCCGCCGATCTGGCCGGATCTCGAAAACCTCGAGCCGACGCGCCTGGGCACCTTCCTCGCCGGCGAACATCCGCAAACGTCCGCCATGGTGCTGTCGAAGCTTGCGCCGCAGACCGCGGCCAATGTGCTGCTGACGATGGAAAAGCCGATACGCAGCCAGATCATCAAGCGCATGGTGACGATGGCCAACATTCCGGAAGCGGCAGCCAGGATCGTCGAGAACCAGTTGCGCGCCAGCGTGCTTTCGCAAAAAGCGACTAGGGACACGTCGGTCGGTCAGGAGCGCGTCGCCAGCGTGCTCAACGAGTTGGCCAAGCCCGAGCTCGACGAACTCATGCAGGATCTGGAAGAAGCCGGCACCCCCGATCTGGCCGGAGTCAGGTCGCGGCTGTTTGCCTTCGACGACTTGCCGCTGCTCGCCCAGAAGGCGCGCGTGCTTTTGTTCGACGGGCTGTCGACGGAGCTCGTCACACTGGCTTTGCGCGGCGCGCCGACGGAGCTAACCGAATCCGTGCTGTCGGCGATCGGCGCTCGCTCGCGCCGCATGATCGAATCCGAGCTCGGACAGGGATCGGAAGGTATCGCGCTGGCCGACATCATGGCGGCGCGAAAGACGATCGCCGTGGCGACCATTCGTCTCTCGCGGCAGGGAGCGTTCGAGCTTCCCTCGATGCAGACCACTGCCGAAGCCGCCTGACGACAGCAATGCGGTCAGGGCATCATGGCTGAGGCGGTCGACAAGGATTCCAAAACCGAGGAAGCCACAGAAAAGAAGATCCGCGACACGATCGAGCAGGGCAAGCTGCCTCACTCGCGCGAGACGGCGATCTTCGCTTCCTTCCTCGCCATACTGGTGTTCAGCGTCTTTTACGCCAAGGACGCCATCGTCAATCTCGGCATGTTCCTCGCCATGTTCCTGGAAAAGCCGGAAGCTTGGCCGATGGACACCGAGACCGACGTCATCGAGCTCTACAAGACCGTGCTGTTCGAAATCGGTCGCGCCGTCGTCAGCCTGCTGGTGCTGCTGGTGGTCGCCGGCGTCGGCGCTTCGGTGTTCCAGAACATCCCGCAATTCGTCGGCGATCGGATCCGGCCGCAGCTGTCGCGCATTTCGATCGCCAAGGGCTGGAGCCGCCTGTTCGGCGTGCAGGGCTTTGTCGAATTCGCGAAGTCGCTGGCCAAGCTTGTCTTCGCCATCGCCGTGCTGGCCTTCACGCTGTCGGAAGATCACCGCAGGCTGCTCGCCGGCATGATCACCAACCCGGTGTCGTTCGGCATGGTCATCCGCGGCATCTTCGTCGACATATTAGTGGCGATCGTCTTCGTCATGGGGGTGATCGCGGTCGCCGACATCGTCTGGTCGCGCTTCCACTGGCGGCGCGACTTGCGCATGACCAAGCAGGAAGTGAAAGACGAGCTGAAGCAGTCGGAAGGCGATCCGATCGTGAAGTCGCGCCTGCGCTCGCTGGCGCGTGACCGGGCGCGGCGGCGCATGATGACGGCGGTGCCGCGCGCGACGCTCGTCATCGCCAATCCGACCCACTATTCCATCGCGCTGAAATATGTGCGCGAAGAGGACTCCGCTCCGCTGGTGCTCGCCAAGGGCCAGGATCTGGTGGCGCTGAAAATCCGCGAGATCGCGAGAGAGAACAACATTCCGATCTTCGAGGACGTGGCGCTTGCCCGCTCCATGTACAAGCAAGTTTCAGTTGATAGCGTGATCCCGTCGCAATTCTACCAGGCCGTCGCCGAATTGGTGCGGATCGTCTACTCGAAGAAGGCCGAGCGAAAAGTAACCCAATGATCGGACGCTGTTTCTATCCATGAACCGGCAACCACACGCCAATTCACGCGAGCAGATCGTCGCCAATGCCATCCAGGACGTGGTGGGCGAGCTGCGCCTGATCGAGGTCGCGGATTATATCGCCTTTATCCGGCTGGAGCATTTCGCCTGCCTGTCGGACCTGGTGGACTCGGCTGCGGAGCTCTATTTCCAGCCGGGCACGCTCAGGCTCGGTCATGGCGGCGAAGCGCATGTCGACTGGAGCGGCAGCCCGCGCATCGTGCTCGATCTCGAGCTTCGGCCGCGCGGCGTAACCGTCTATTTCCAGCTGATGCTGACCGGGCAGGGCACGTCCGTGATCGTCAATTACGTCTCTTTCGAGAAGCCCGGCGAGACGCCGGAGCACAACACCGCCCTGCTCGAGGACGCGATCGACGAGGCGCGCATCCGGAGGACCGAGCCGCTCGCTTTTTCCTGACGATGTTTCAGGTCTCGGCGCCTGGCCTGGGCGAGCTACTCGATCAGGCCAAGGCGCAGCGCCTTCGCGACCGCCTGGTTGCGGTTGACAGCGTTGAGCTTCTGCGTCGACTGGGTGAGATACTGGTTGGCGGTGTGCACCGACAGTTTCAGGAGCTTCGCGATCTCCTCGCTGGTGTTGCCGTTGGCGGTCAGCTTCAGGCATTCGAGTTCGCGCTTGGAAATGGCGCGCGTCCTGCCGGTTTCGCTTGGACGGATGCGGGCAACCGACGCAAACAGGGCAAAGCAGCGCGCGTGGATTTCACATAGCGTGTCGTCCGAAAGGGTCATATCCGGCCCCAGGAAGACGACAAGCCCGCACTGGCCGCGCTCCGCATGCACCGGAAAGGCGATGCCGTCGGTGCCGGGCGCGAGCGGCGCGGTCGGTTCGGACCATGCCAGGCTCTCCAACCTCTGCTGCGAAACGGCCATGCCGCTGTCGGCCCACCAGCGCGGCGTCGTCGAGATGCGGCTGTGGCGCACCATTTCCTCGCCGCTGGCGCCCGAGATGAATTTGGTGGTGAGGCCGGTCGACGGATAATCCGAATCGAAGCAGGCGACCAGGCGCGCTCGCTCCAGCGAGGGGCTGACGAAGAACAGTCCGAAACCAGAAGCGTTGATATCGACCGCGATCCAGCGGCAGCGGCGCACGGCGTCCGGAATGGTCACCGCGTGATGCGTCTCCGATCCGAGCGAGAAGGCGCCGAACGGATTGCGCTGCTCGTTGAAAAGGGCGGCAGCGGCCTCTTTGATCTGTGCGTGCTTCAAATGATGCCGCTCCTGATAGCGGTCGCAATCGCCATCGCGCGGTTCGAAGCCGCGAATTTCTGGATGGCATGCGTGATGTAGCTGTTGACGGTGTTCGACGAGACGCCAAGGATGAGGGCCACCTCGTCGGTGGTCTTGCCCTCCGATACCCAGAACAGGCATTCGCGCTCGCGGTCCGACAGCGGATCCTGCATGGATGCCGCGGCGATCAATTGCGGGATGCTGGATAACGCGTAGCAGCATTTCAACTGCGCCTTCATCAAGGCCGTAAGGTCGATCTTGGCGGGCTCGGCGGCGGAAAACAGCACGAAAAGGCGCTGGCGGCCGACATTCAACCTCAGCGAATAGATCTCGGCGTGGCCGAGCACATCGAGCAGCCGCGCTTCCTCGCCGCTCAGTAGCGCGCCGGCGTCGGGCGCATGCGCCGCGACCAATGGCTTGGGGCGCACGCCCGGCGCTGCCGTCAGCGGGCCGAGCGCGAGATTGGCAATCAGCCGCTTGCCGATCAGCTCGATGGCGTCGAAAATCCAGTTCGACGACACGATACGCGCGTCGTTTCGATCCTGATCGTGCACCATGGCGACCAACATATAGCTGTCGGCGCCGATATCGGCTGAAAGCTGCATGAAGAAACTGGTGAGATCGCCGCGCGACGCCAGGCGCGAGCCTGAAGCATCGGAATGAAGAAGCGCGGCGGGACTGCTCATTTTGATATTCTGACCGGAATCGATCCTTGCGCCCGGTGCTGGCATTGGCCAGCGCTCGGACCCGAAACGCGTCACGTTTACGAAGACACACCCACGGGCGCGCACAGCGCCCAACCGAGCCGAATCCTTACAGGGAACGCGAAGCCGTCCGCGTCTGGTACCGGCAGGACGCCGGAACTTGAGACTTTGGGTGGTCGCCGCGCCCCCCGTGGACCGGCTGATTCGGGTCTAATCTACCCGCAGATGAATCCGACATCAAACGCGATTTGACAAAATCGAATCCGCTGGACTCGTGTTGCGACTCAGCGGCTGCTCATCGCGTTGCTTGTGGGTGGCTTCAGAGCTGCATCGAGCCGATGATTTCCCGGTGAAATCGAAAAAATAACGCTCCGTTGCAGGCGGAAGCGCGTCCTTTCAATCAGATATGGCTCAGCGGTCCTCGAAGCCGGTCAGCACGCCGACGGCGTTGATGCCGATTTCCTCAACCGCGTAGCCGCCTTCCATGACGAACAGCGTCGGCAGGCCGAGCTTGGCGATGCGGCGGCCGATCTTGGGATAGTCTTCGCTCTTCAGCTTGAACTGGCTGATCGGATCCTTCTCGAAGGTGTCGACGCCGAGCGAGACCACGACCACGTCCGGCGCATAGGCGGCAAGCTTGGTGCAGGCGTCTTCCAGCGCCGCGTTCCAGCCGTCCCAGTCGGTGCCGAAGGGCATCGGGTAGTTGATGTTGAAGCCTTCGCCTTCATCCTCGCCGCGCTCGTCGGCATGGCCGAGGAAGAAGGGGTACTCGACCATCGGATCGCCATGCAGGTTGAGCACCTGGACGTCGCCGCGGCGATAGAAAATCTCCTGCGTGCCATTGCCGTGGTGGTAATCGACATCGAGGATCGAGACACGGCTTGCGCCCTGGTCGCGGAACCATTGCGCGACGACGGCGGCGTTGTTGATGAAGCAGTAGCCGCCCATGAAGGCAGCGCCGGCGTGGTGGCCGGGCGGGCGGCAGAGCGCGAAGGCGGTCCGCTCGCCGCCCTTGACCAGGGCGGCCGCCGTCAGCGCGACGTCATAGGATGACTTGATCGCCTTCCATGTGCCTTCGACGAAAGTGGCGCCGGCATCGAAGGAATAGTAGCCGAGCAGGGCGTCGATGCGCTTCGGCGGGACATCGCCGCGCAGGCCGCGCGTCGGCCAGGTGAAGCCCATGGCCGAGCCCTTGAAGCCGGCGGCGACCCATTCCGGCCAAACCGTCGGCAGGAAATCGATGTAGTGCGCTTCATGCACGCGCTTGGCGGCGGCGAGGTCGTGCTCGACCGGCCCGATGATCGGCCCCAGTTTCTCGCTTTCCACCCTTGCCTTGATGAATTCGGCCCGCGAGGGCTTCTCGAAACCCGGCACGATCGCCGAGGTGACCAATTCCATCTGGCCGGCGTGACCGGCGTGAAGCGGTGAAAAAACTGTCTTCATTTTGGGAGTTGGCTCGCTGTTCGAGTTCTGGTTACGGGGCTTCAAACAGCTTTGTGGCAGAGAGTTCCGGCGCCGCCAAGGGGCATTTCAGTTTGTCGTTCGGGCCAGCATGGGACGGCTTGCCAGACGCCAATACTCTGCTAGCCTAGGCACAAATGGGAGAAAAGGATGCCGCAAACGGCCGATCTTATCGTCGAGAACGCCAGCATATTGACGATGGATCCGGATACCCCCGCCGCCCAGGCCATTGCCATCAAAGGTGATAAGATAATTGCGATCGCAGATCGCGATAGCGTCCGCGACTGCAAAGGCCCTGCCACTCGTGTCGTCGATGCTCAGGGCGGCTCCGTCCTGCCGGGCTTCATCGAAGCGCACATGCATTTGTTCGGCGGCGCGGCCGAGCTCGACAATCTGCATCTGGCAGGCGTGCAGGGCTTCGACGCGCTTCGCGACGCGATCCGGGGCTTTGCGGCGAAGCGTCCGAAAGCCGGGCTGCTGCTCGGCGCCGGTGTAGACTATGCGATCCTGCCCGAGCCGGTGACCCGCCATCACCTCGACCGTATCATTCCCGACCGGCCCTTCGCCATGTCGGCCTCCGACCATCACACGATGTGGGCGAACACCAAGGCGCTGGAAGAGGCCGGCCTGCTGCATGGCAAGCAGGTGGGACCAGGCAACGAAATCGTCATGGGCGCGGACGGACTTGCCGCCGGCGAGTTGCGCGAAGGCGAGGCGTTCGGTCCCGTGCTCGACCATTTCGGCGCGAACCGGACACGGCTCGGCCTCGAAGGTGCGGAGCCGGATCCCTATCCGTCGGCAGCGGAGCTTGCCGCCGACGGCGATCTCATGCACCGCGGGCTCGAGTGGTGCGCAAAGCACGGCATCACTTCGATCCAGAACATGGACGGCAACCTCTACCAGCTCGAGCTGCTCGCCGGGCTGCAAGAGGAAGGACGGCTCATCTGCCGCACCAAGATCCCGTTCCACTTCAAGAATTTCATGAAGCTGGACATGCTGGAAAAAGCCTCGCGCATGGCGGCGGCGTACAATTCCGAGTGGCTGTCGTCCGGCATGGTCAAGGTCTTCTACGACGGGGTGCTGGATTCCTGGACCGCGGTGATGGTCGACGATTATGCCGACCGTCCGGGCTGGCGCGGCGAGCCGCTTTTTTCCCCCGAGCATTTCGCCGAGGTTGCGGCCGAAGCCGACAGGCGCGGCCTGCAGATCGCCGTTCATTCGATCGGAGACGGAGCGGTGCGCGCCGTGCTCGACGGTTACCAGGCGGCAGTGAAGAAAAACGGCAGGCGCGACAGCCGGCACCGCATCGAGCACATCGAAGTAATCACCCCGTCCGATGTGCCGCGTTTCGCCGAGTTCGGCGTGCTCGCCTCGATGCAGCCGCCGCATCCGCCGGGCGCGATGAATTTCCCGCTGGAGCCGACGATCTCGCGCATCGGCCGCGATAAGTGGCCGCTGAGCTATGCCTGGCGCACCTTGAAGAATGCCGGCGCGCGGGTCGTCTTCGCATCCGACTGGCCGGTCTCGCCGGTTGACCCGATCCTGGGCATCCAGGCGGCGGTGATGCGCAAACCTTGGGCAGAAGGCCTGCCGGACCAGAGCTTCTCGCTGCATGAAGCGATTGCCGGCTACACGGTCGAAGGCGCCTATGCCGAGTTCATGGAACACCGCAAGGGGCGCCTGAAGCCCGGATACCTCGCCGATATCGTGGTTTTGTCGGCCGATATCGAGAAGACGGCGCCGGAGGCGCTGCACACCGTGCGGCCGGTTACCACCATCTGTGGCGGCAAGATCACTTTCCAAGCTTAGGATTGTCCAGGCCTGAGGCTGGCATGGGTATTGCGTTAAAAAAACGAGTAGCAGCTCCGCAGTTGCCAAGCCGGCCGGCTTATGGTGACAATCAAACAGGAACGCACCTGCCGCCAAGAGCAGGCTCTCTCAATGGGGTAATCGTGCCGGAACAACCGGGTAAGAACGCGATCGAAGTTCGCGGCGTAAGCAAAGTTTTTGGAACCGGTGAAAACCAGGTAGCGGCTCTCGACACGGTGTCCGTCTCGATCCGCGAGAACGAGTTTTTCACGCTGCTCGGCCCGTCCGGATGCGGAAAGACGACGCTTTTGAGACTGATTGCCGGCTTCGATTTCCCAAGCGCCGGCGAAATCCTGCTGCACGGCCATGACATAGCGCCGCTGCCGCCGTTCAAGCGACCCGTCAACACCGTCTTCCAGAGCTACGCGCTGTTCCCGCATATGACGGTGGCGCAGAACATCGGCTTCGGTCTGGAGATGCTCGGCAAGCCCAAGGGCGAAATCGAGGCACGCGTCGCTCAGATGCTGAAACTGGTCAAGATGGAGGCGCTCAAGGCGCGCCGCACCAGCCAGATCTCGGGCGGCCAGCAGCAGCGCGTGGCGCTCGCCCGGGCGCTCGCGCCACAGCCGAAGGTGCTCTTGCTCGACGAGCCGCTCTCGGCGCTCGACTACAAGCTGCGCAAGGAGATGCAGATCGAACTGAAGCGTCTGCAGCACGAGACCGGCATCACCTTCATCTTCGTCACTCACGACCAGGAAGAAGCGCTGACCATGTCCGACCGCATCGCGGTGATGTCGGCCGGCAAGATCCTCCAGGTCGGCACGCCGCGCGACATCTATGATCGCCCCGCCGAGCGCTTCGTCGCCGACTTCATCGGCGAGACGAATTTCTTGGCCGGCACGGTGGTTTCGAAGAAGCCAGGGATGGCGACGGTCAAATTCGCCAGCAACGCGACGATCGCCGCCGGCTATCCGGAGGGCTTCGATCCGACAGGCGAGGTGACGCTGGTGGTGCGCCCCGAGCATGCCGACCTGGTGCCCGATCCGGCCAAGGGCACGATCGCTGGCACGCTCTCCAACATCGTCTATTTCGGCACCGATACGCATTACCACGTGAGGCTCGATGGCGGTGAAAACTTCATCGTGCGCCATCAGAACAGCCGCTCGTCTCCGGTGACCTACGAGACCGGCGCCAAGGTCGGCATCCAGTTCGAGGAGGGCGCCGCGCGCGTCCTGAAAGACTGATGACGACAGCCACGCTCTCCCCGACCATGCCTTCCAAGGCCGCGTTGTTCGAAGCCCAGGCGGTGAAAGCCGGCGCGCGACGCAACCGCCTGCTGTCGCTGCCGGCGCTGCTCATCATCGGCATTTTCGGCGTGCTGCCGCTTTTGATCATCTGCGTCTATTCGTTTCTGGCCGCCGCGCCCTATGGCGGCGTGCAGTGGCGGTTCTCGACCGACGCCTATCTGAACTTCCTGTTCCAGCGCGACATCTTCGACGACACCCTCCAGTTCACGCCGGACTTCCTGATCATCTATCTGCGCTCGTTCCTGTTCGCGGTGGTGACGACGATTATCTGCCTGCTGCTTGGATTTCCGACGGCCTATTTCATGGCGACGCGACCGCCGGCGCAACGCAACTGGTGGGTGCTTCTGATCACCATCCCGTTCTGGTCGAACCTTTTGGTCCGCACGCTGGCGATCATGTTCATCATCCGCGACGAAGGGCTGATCAACAACGCGCTGCTGGGGCTCGGCGTGATCGATAAGCCGATCACCATGCTCTACACCAATTTCGCCATCCAGCTCGGCCTGCTCTATGCTTTCCTGCCGTTCATGGTGCTGCCGCTCTATTCAAGCCTGGAGAAGCTCGATTTCCGGCTGATCGAGGCGGCCTACGACCTCTACGCGACGCGCCGCCAGGTGCTGTGGCGGGTGATCATCCCGCTGTCGAAGCCGGGCATCATCGCCGGCTGCCTGCTCGTCTTCATCCCGGCGCTCGGCGCCTACGTGACGCCGCTGATACTCGGCGGCGGCGTCCACCTGATGATCGGCGATCTCATCGCCCAGCAATTCGGATCGGGGCGCAACTGGCCGCTCGGCTGCGCGCAGGCGCTGATCCTGATGGCCGCGGTGTTGGTGGCGCTGTTCTTCTACGTCCGCAACACGTCGGGGAAGGTGCAGCATGGCTGAGCCCCGCAGCATCGACATCAAGGAGCAGCCGGGCTTCCGCTCGATTGCTGTCATCTGCCTGCTGGTGCTCTACGTGCCGGTGCTGATCCTGATGATCTTCTCGCTAAACAGCGGCTCGCTGGTCACGCATTGGGAGGGCGTCACGCTCGGCTGGTACGGCAGCGCGTTGCGCAACGAGGAATTCCACAACGCTGCCCGCAACACGCTGATCATCTCGATCAGCGCCACGATAATCTCTACCGTGTGCGCGACGCTCGCGGCGATCGGCATGACAAGAGTGAAGCCGTGGCGCGGGCTGGCGGCGGCCTTCATGGTCATCAATCTGCCGCTGATGGTGCCGGAAATCATCACGGCGGTGGCGACGCTCTCCTTCTTCGCGCTGATCGCCGGCACGTTCGGGCTGAATTTCGGCATCGGCAATCTGATCCTCGCCCACACCGTGTTCTGCATTCCGTTCGCCTACATGCCGATCCGGGCGCGGCTGGAAGACATGGACCTGACGCTGGAATATGCCGCCGCAGACCTCTACGCGACGCCGTGGAAGGCCTTCAAGCGCATCACGCTGCCGTTGCTTGTTCCCGGCATCATGTCGGGCGCAGCACTCGCCTTCATCGTCTCATTCGACGATTTCACCATCACCCAGCTCGTCGCCGGCCCCGGCCAGACGACTTTGCCCCTCTATATCTGGAACCAGATCCGGCGGCCGATGACGCCGGAGATCAACGCCATCTCCACCATCCTGCTTTTGGTGTCGATCCTGTTCGTCTCGGTCTCGTTCCTGATCGCGCGCAGACGCGCCAAATGATCCGTGAGCTCCAACACAAAACAATGGGAAGGCAAGGAGAACATTAAATGTCTGGAAAACTGATGGCGGCCGTTTCCGCGGCCGTGCTGTTATGGGCCGTTCCGGCGCTCGCCGACGGCGAATTGCATATCTACAACTGGGGCGACTACACCAACCCCAAGCTGATCGAGAAGTTCGAAAAGCAGTACAACGTCAAGGTGACGCTGGACGACTACGATTCCAACGAAACCATGCTGTCCAAGGTGCGCGCCGGCAATTCCGGCTACGACATCGTCGTGCCGTCCGACTACACCGTGAAGATCATGATCGAGGAGGGCCTGCTCGAAAAGACCGAGCCCAACGCGATGCCGAACGGCAAGAACATCGATCCGCGCTTCCTCAATATCTACTGGGACTCCGGACGCCATTACACCGCGCCGTGGCAATTCGGCACGACGGCGTTCTCCGTCAATACGGATAAGTTCAAGGGCGACATCAACACGCTGGCCATCCTGTTCAACCCGCCGGACGAACTGAAGGGCCAGATCAACGTGCTCGACGACGTTAACACCGTCATGCACGCGGCCGAGCGCTATGCCGGCGTGCCGCGCTGCGGCGCAGACAAGGCCAGCCTGAAAAAGATCAACGATATACTGATGGCCGCCAAGCCGTCATGGAAGACGTTCAGCTACGACACGATCACCAAGATCACTTCCGGCGACGTGATCGTGACAGAACAGTGGAATGGTGCGGCTTACCGCTCGCGTCAGAAGATCCCGGCGATCAAATATGCCTATCCGAAGGAAGGCATCGAGGGCTGGATGGACAATGTCGCCGTGCTGAAGGGCGCCAAGAACCTGGAGAACGCCAAGCTCTTCCAGGATTTCGTCATGGCGCCTGAGAACGCGGCGCTGATCTCCGAGTATGCCGGTTACGACAACGGCATCGCCGGCAGCCACAAATTTCTGCCGGCAGAGTTCGCCAACTCGCCGGAAATCAGCCCGCCGGCCGGCTCGCCGACGCCGGAATTCGTGCCGCCGTGCCCGCCAGATGTGGTGGAGATCTACAACAAGATCTGGACCAACCTGCGCAAGTAACTGAGCGGGAACGCATGAAGGGAGGGGAGGCTCCGGCCTCCCTTTCTTATGTGCAGGGAGGATTGATGGCATCTTACCGCAACTCCGATCCGCGGCCGCCGATCATGCAGGGCTCGCCGCCGGCCATGGCTCTGCCGAAGCTCGACTGGGATCGGCCACCGTGGAACCGCTGGGCCTTCCAGCACGTGCGTGAGTTTTTGCCGACCGTCGAGGTCTGGCGCGGCCAAGGTCATCGCCGTCGGCTCGATCGCGCCGAGGTCGATCTCGATGACCTGGCGGTGGCGGATAGCGAGGGCCGGCCGACAACGCTCGCCGGCCTGCTCGACGAGACCTACACGGACGGTTTCCTGGTGTTGAAGGACGGCACGGTCGCCTATGAGCGCTACTTCAACGGCATGAACGAGCGCACGCTGCATCTGTCGCAGTCTATGGCAAAGTCGGTCACGGGATCGGTGTTCGGCATCTTGGTCGGGCGCGGCCTGATAGACCCGGCCAGGCTGGTGACGGATTATCTTCCGGAGCTCGGCGAGACCGCCTGGGCCGGAGCCACCGTGCAGCAAGTGCTCGACATGACGACCGGCGTTCGCTTCTCGGAAGAGTACACCGATCGCTATTCCGAGATCGGCCAGGTCGATGTCGCCACCGGCTGGAAGCCGATACCGCCGGGCAGCGATCCTGATTTCCGGTGGCCCGCACATCTGTTCGATCTGATCCTGCGGCTGAAGGACAAGGTGCGCGAACATGGCGAGGCCTTCGAATACCGCTCAATCGAGACCGATGTGCTTGCCTTCATCATGGAGCGGGTGAGCGGCAAGCGCCTGGCGCAGCTGGTCTCGGAAGAACTCTGGCAAAAGCTCGGCGCCGACGAGAGCGCCTGTTTCACCGTCGACAGCGCCGGCTATGCGCTGGCCGATGGCGGCTTCAACGCGACGCTGCGCGATTATGGCCGCTTCGGCCAGTTGATCCTCGACAATGGCGGCGGAGTCATCCCTGCCGAGTGGATCGAAACGACGCGTAACGGCAAGCACGGACCGGATTTCAGCCCGAGCCTTCCGGACGGCAGCTACCGCAATCAGTTCTGGATCGAGGATCCACGCTCTCGCGCACTGATGTGCAAGGGCGTGTTCGGCCAGATGATCCATATCAGCTGGGAGCACAGGATGGTCGTCGTGAAGCTTTCGACCTATCCGGATTTCCTCAACGCCGCCTATTCGGTGGCGACGCTTAAGGCCGTGCACGCCGTAGCCGCCGCGCTAGGCTGAAAGTCAGAAATGGACGACCGGGAGACAATCGTGACCGGCAACATCGCGTTCGAGACCAGATACGGCTTTTCCCGCAAGGATGTGCGGCTCGACAATTGGCGGCTGAGGCCGTTCTGTCAATGGTCGTTCCAGAATGTCGGCGAACTGGTGCCGAGCGTCCACGTTGCCGCCGCGTCCGGCGGCGAGGAACAGGTGAAATCGCTCGGCGCGCTGCTCGAGGAGAAAGTCACCTTGGCTGGCGGCGCCGAAACAGTCGAAGCATTCCTGAAGCGCTCCGACACTGACGGGCTGACGATCCTGAAGGGCGGCAGGCTGGTCGGCGATTGGTCGGCCCCGCATATGGCGTTCGGTCAGCGCCACATCATCTTTTCGATCAGCAAGTCGATGACGGCGATCCTCGCCGGCATCCTGCAAGGCGAGGGGGTGTTCGACCCGGAAGCGCCGGTGACAGAGTACATCCCCGAAGCCAAGGGCTCGGCCTATGGCGATGCGAGCGTGCGCAATGTGCTCGACATGACGGTCAGCCTCGACTTCGAGGAGGCCTATCTCGATCCGGAAAGCGCCTTCGCCCGCTATCGCCGCGCGACACTGTGGAATCCGGGCGGCGGGTCGGAAAGCCTCGCTGCGTTTCTGTTGACGTTACCGCGCCTCGCCGAGCCGCATGGGCAGACCTACCGTTATCGCTCACCCAATTCGGATTTGCTGGGCATCCTGGTGGAGCGGGCATCCGGCAAACGCGTCAGCGACTTGCTCAGCGAGAAACTGTGGCTGCCGCTGGGCGCCGCGAGCGAGATGTCGGTGACGGTCGACATGGAAGGCACGGCGCGTACCGCCGGCGGCATGTCGATGACGCCGCGCGACCTTGCCCGCATCGGCGAGATGATGCGCCAGGGCGGCACGGCCAATGGCCGCCGCATCGTGCCGGAGGCCTGGGTGCGCGACACGGTTGCCAGCGGCGGCAGCCATGAAGCCTGGCGGCGCGGTACGATGGTGTTCCTCTTCCCCAAGGGCCGCTACCGCAACAAATGGTACCAGATGGGCACGCCAAGCGGCGCCTTCTGCGGCATCGGCATTCACGGCCAGTGGATCTACGTCAACGCGAGCGACGAGGTGGTCATCGCCAAGATGTCGTCGCAGCCGGAACCGGTCGACGATCAGCTTGATCTCGATGTCGTCGCCTTCTTCGAGGCCCTGAGCCGGATGGTTTGAGCCGTTCGGCTGGTCTTTCCTCGCAGCTCTTTCCTGTGGAGCTTTCCTGTCGGGTGGAGACAGCGCGGTTGGCGCAGCCGTCGTCCCGGCCTATTGTCGCCGCTCTTTTCGGCAGGAACCAGCATGGCATCGGACATCAAGCGCATCGCAGCAATCATCGCGGCCGAGATCGGCTCGCGGCCGGAGCAGGCGGCAGCCGCAATCGGGCTGCTGGACGAGGGCGCAACGGTGCCTTTCGTGGCGCGCTACCGCAAGGAGGTCACCGGAGGCCTCGACGACACGCAGTTGCGCGACCTTTCCGAGCGGCTTGCCTATCTGCGCGAGCTCGATGCGCGCCGCGACACCATCCTCGGTTCGATCCGTGAGCAGGGCAAGCTGACCGAGGACCTCGAGGCAAAAATCGCGGCGGCGACCACCAAGGCCGAGCTCGAAGACATCTACTTGCCATACAAGCCGAAGCGCCGCACCAAGGCCGAGATCGCCAGGGAACGTGGACTGGGGCCGCTGGCCGAGGCGATCCTCGCCGACCGTTCGGCGGTGCCTGCCGAACGCGCGCTAGCCTATCTCACAAACGAGGTTCCCGACGCCAAGGCGGCGCTCGAAGGCGCACGCGACATCCTGTCCGAACAGTTCGCCGAGAATGCCGATCTGGTCGGCAAGCTGCGCGCCTATATGAAGGAGCGCGCCTTCCTGCGCGCCAGGGTCGTCGACGGCAAGCAGGAGGCGGGCGCGAAATTCTCCGACTATTTCGATCATGTCGAGCGCTGGGCGAACGTGCCCAGCCACCGCGCCTTGGCCATGCTGCGTGGCCGCAACGAAGAGGTGCTGTCGCTCGACATCGAAGTCGATGCCGACGATCAATCGCCGGTGAAACCGGTCGAGCGGATGATCGCCAACGCCTATGCGATTGGTAGCACTATGCCGGGCGACCGTTGGCTGACGGAGGTCGCCGGCTGGACCTGGCGGATAAAACTATCACTCCATCTGACGCTTGATTTGATGCGCGACCTGCGAGAGCGGGCCGAGGACGAGGCCATCCATGTCTTTGCCCGCAACCTCAAGGATCTGCTGCTCGCCGCGCCCGCCGGCTCGCGGCCCACGATGGGTCTCGATCCCGGCATCCGTACCGGCGTCAAGGTGGCGGTGGTCGACGGTACCGGCAAGCTGGTGGCGACGACCACCGTCTATCCGTTTCCGCCAAAGAACGATGTGCGCGGCACGCAGGCGGAACTTGCCAGGCTCATTCGCTTCCACAAAGTGGAACTGATCTCGATCGGCAACGGCACCGGCAGCCGCGAGACCGAGAAGCTGGTGGCCGACATGCTCGCCAGCCTGCCGTCCGACGGCGGGCCGAAGCCGATCAAGGTGATCGTCAGCGAAGCCGGCGCGTCGGTCTATTCGGCCTCGGCGACGGCGGCCGCCGAGTTTCCCGACCTCGACGTGTCGCTGCGCGGCGCTGTGTCGATCGCGAGACGCCTGCAGGACCCGCTCGCCGAGCTGGTCAAGATCGAGCCGAAGTCGATCGGCGTCGGCCAGTATCAGCACGATGTCGACCAGTACCGGCTCGGCCGCTCGCTGGAGGCGGTGGTGGAGGATGCGGTCAATGCTGTCGGCGTCGACCTCAACACGGCATCGGCGCCGCTCTTGGCGCGCGTCTCGGGACTGGGGCCATCGCTTGCCGAAGCGATCGTCGCGCATCGCGACGTCGGCGGTCCGTTCGCTACGCGCCGCGATCTGCTGAACGTGGCGCGGCTTGGACCGCGCGCGTTCGAGCAGTGCGCAGGCTTCCTGCGCATCCCGAACGGCTCCGAGCCGCTCGACGCTTCATCCGTGCATCCGGAAGCCTACGGCGTGGCAAAGAAGATCGTCGCCGCCTGCGGCCGCGACGTGCGCGCGCTGATGGGCGACAGTGCCGCGCTCAAGGCACTCGACCCTCGTGTCTTCGTCGACGAGCGCTTCGGCCTGCCGACGGTACGCGACATCATCGCGGAACTGGAAAAGCCCGGACGCGACCCGCGGCCGGGCTTCAAGACTGCGACCTTTGCCGAAGGCGTTGACGACATCAAGGACCTGAAGCCCGGCATGCTGCTCGAAGGCACCGTCACCAATGTCGCCGCCTTCGGCGCCTTCGTGGACATCGGCGTGCACCAGGACGGGCTGGTGCATGTCTCGCAACTGGCCGACCGCTTCATCAAGGACGCGCATGAGGTGGTGAAGGCCGGCGATGTCGTGAAAGTTCGGGTGGTCGATGTCGACATCAAGCGCAATCGCATCGGCCTCTCGATGCGCAAGGATGGCGGCCAGGGTGGGGCGCCTCGGGTCGGCCAGCGCGACAGCGGCGGCGGCAAGCCCGAACCGCGCTCGCCGGCGCCGCAGCGCCAGCCCGAACGGCCGGCGCAGGGTGCGTTCGGCGCGGCGCTCGCCGAGGCGATGAAGCGGAAATAGCTACCACGCCAGAACAGCCGGCTCCTTCTCAACCTGGCCCCGCAGCCAGTCGCGAAAGCTGGCAACCGGCGGATGGCCGCGCTTGGCGTGCGGCACGACGAGATAATAGGCACTGCGGCTCTGCATCGGCTTGCCCGGCGCCGGCACCAACTGGCCGCGCTGCAATTCTCCGGCGATCAGGATCTGCGGCAGCAGCGCCACGCCGAGCCCCGCCAGGCAGGCCTGCGCGACCGTGCCGAACTGCTCGAACTGCATGCCGGGGCCGGTCGGCGCGTCGAGCTCCTGATGCTCGAACCATTCGCTCCAGGCGTCGGGACGCGTTGCCATGTGCAGCAACGGCAGGCGGCCGATATCGGCCGGCGTCGCGACCTTCCGCTGCGCCAGGAATTCGGGCGCGGCGACCGGCATCACGGTCTCGCGCATCAAAGGCGTGCAATCAGCGTCCGGCCAATCAGGCATGCCGTGGTGGATTGCGGCGTCGAGCCGCTCACGCGCGAAGTCGAAGCGGCCAATGCGCGTGGCGAAATTGATCGTGATGTCCGGATGACGGGCGACGAAATCTGGAATGAGCGGCATCAGCCAGCGCGTGCCGAAGGTCGGCAGGATGGCAAGGTTGAGAACACCGCTATGCCGATTGCTCATCAATCCAAGCGCCGCATCGCGCAATTGCGCAAGTGCTGAGCGCACCGCGCCGGCATAGATTTCGCCCGCCGTGGACAGCCTGACATTGCGGCTATCGCGTTCGAAAAGCCGGCGCCCGAACTGCTCTTCCAGCAGATTGATCTGCCGGCTGACGGCACCTTGCGTGAGATCGAGCTCGCGGGCCGCGGCGGTGAAGGAGCCGAGACGCGCCACCGCCTCGAAGGCGGCAAGCGCGCTGATGTTTGGCAAGAGGCGACGCTGGACGTTCATGATCTATTACTATCGCTCATTGATGCTTGATGCAATTTCGTTTGATTTTTTCCAGATGGAGGCGGATAAGCCGGGCCATCCAAGATTTTACCGGGAGACCCACCTCATGGCCGCCGAGAAGAACGCCTTCGTCTGGAACGATCCCTTCCTGATCGAGGACCAGCTTTCCGAAGACGAGCGGATGGTGCGCGACGGCGCAGCGGCGTTCGCCGCCGACAAGCTGGCGCCCCGCATCGAGGAAGCCTATGCCGATGAGAAAACCGATCCCTCGATCTTCCGCGAGATGGGCGAGGCGGGCCTGCTCGGCATCACCATTCCGGAGGAATATGGCGGGCTCGGCGCCAACTACGTCACCTACGGGCTGGTGGCGCGCGAAGTCGAACGCATCGATTCCGGCTATCGCTCGATGATGAGCGTGCAGTCGTCGCTGGTCATGTATCCGATCCATGCCTACGGCTCGGAAGAGCAGCGCAAGAAGTACCTGCCGAAGCTCGCCTCCGGCGAATGGATCGGCTGCTTCGGCCTCACCGAGCCGGATGCCGGCTCCGATCCGGGCGGCATGAAGACACGGGCCGAGAAGACGGCGAACGGCTACAGGCTTTCCGGCTCCAAGATGTGGATTTCCAACGCGCCGATCGCCGACGTCTTCGTCGTCTGGGCAAAGTCGGCCGCGCATGACAACCAGATCCGCGGCTTCGTGCTGGAAAAGGGCCTGAAGGGGCTGTCGGCGCCGAAGATCGGCGGCAAGCTTTCGCTGCGAGCCTCAATCACCGGCGAGGTTGTGATGGAAGGCGTCGAGGTCGGCGAGGAGGCGCTGCTGCCCAATGTCTCGGGCCTGAAGGGACCCTTCGGCTGTCTCAACCGCGCGCGCTACGGCATCTCGTGGGGCGCCATGGGCGCGGCCGAGGATTGCTGGCACCGCGCGCGGCAGTACGGCCTCGACCGCAAGCAGTTCGGCAAGCCGCTCGCCGGCACGCAGCTCTTCCAGAAGAAGCTCGCCGACATGCAGACCGAGATCGCGCTCGGCCTGCAGGGTTCGCTGCGCGTCGGCCGGCTGATGGACGAAGGCAAGATGGCGCCGGAGATGATTTCGATCGTCAAGCGCAACAATTGCGGCAAGGCGCTCGACATCGCCCGCCAGGCTCGCGACATGCATGGCGGCAACGGCATCCAGATCGGCTATCACGTGATGCGTCATGCCCAGAACCTGGAGACGGTCAACACCTATGAGGGCACGCATGACGTGCATGCGCTGATACTGGGTAGGGCGCAGACGGGGCTTCAGGCGTTTTTCTAAGCCGGCAACGCTGCTTAAATTAGGTGCAGCGCAACATCTCTGCTTGGAGAATGCCCAGCACTTATGTCAGGGTTCGGCGATTGAAACGTCGTTCCCCGGGGCACCATGGCAATTCTGGCAGCCGTCCACCACCTGACCCATTACAAATACGACCGGCCGGTCGTTCTCGGCCCTCAGGTGATCAGGCTGCAGCCGGCGCCGCATTCGCGCACCAAGGTGCTCAGCCATTCGCTGAAGGTCGAGCCGAAGAACCATTTCGTCAACCTGCAGCAGGACCCGTACGGCAACTTCCTCGCCCGCTTCGTCTTCCCGGAGCCGGTGACGGAACTGAAGATCCAAGTCGATCTCGTCGCCGATATGACGGTCTATAATCCGTTCGATTTCTTCGTCGAGGAATCAGCCGAGAATTTCCCGTTCGAGTACCCGGAAGAGATCAGGCAAGACGTCGCCATATACCGCACGCCCGAGCCGGCCGGCCCGTTGCTGTCGGCCTTCCTGAAAACCATCGACCGCAGTCCGACAAACACGGTCAACTTCCTGGTCGGCCTCAACGCGCGGCTGCAGCGCGAAATCGCTTATATCGTGCGCATGGAGACCGGCGTCTATTCGCCGGAGGAGACGCTGGCCGCCGGCAAAGGCTCGTGCCGGGATTCAAGCTGGCTGCTGGTGCAGATCCTGCGCAACCTCGGCATCGCAGCGCGTTTTGTCTCCGGTTACCTGATCCAGTTGAAGCCGGACCTCGTCTCGTTGGACGGACCGCCTGGAACCTCGGTCGATTTCACCGACCTGCACGCCTGGTGCGAAGTCTATATTCCGGGCGCCGGCTGGATCGGTTTCGACCCGACTTCCGGTTTGCTCACCGGCGAAAGCCATGTGCCTCTGGCGGCGACGCCGCACTTCCGCAATGCCGCGCCGATCTCCGGCATGGCGAGCTTCGCCAATGTCGATTTCGGCTTCGACATGCGCGTCCAGCGCATCGCCGAGCATCCGCGCATCACCAAGCCGTTCTCGGATGAAAGCTGGGAGGCGCTCGACGCCTTGGGCAACAAGGTCGACGCGGTTTTGCGGGAACAGGATGTGCGGCTCACCATGGGCGGCGAGCCGACCTTCGTGTCGATCGATGATTTCGAGGCTGCCGAATGGAACACGGCGGCCGTCGGGCCGACCAAGCGCGACAAGGCGGATCAGCTGGTCCGGCGGCTGCGCGAGCGCTTCGCGCCGGGCGGTTTCCTCCACTACGGGCAAGGCAAGTGGTATCCGGGCGAGAGCCTGCCGCGCTGGACCTTCTCGCTCTTTTGGCGCACCGATGGCGAGCCGGTCTGGCGCGACCCGTCGCTGATCGCGCGCGAAACGAGCACCGTCTCTGTCGGGCCTGAGCAGGCCGCAAGCTTGCTCACGGCGATCGCCGCCGAGCTCGGCATCGACAAGGCGATGGTCGGCGAGGCCTATGAGGATCCGGCCGAATGGCTGCTCAAGGAAGGCAAGCTGCCGGATAATGTCGACCCGTCCAACTCGAAGCTGGAGGATCCGGAAGAGCGCAGCCGCATGGCACGTGTGTTCGAGCGCGGCCTGACCAAGCCGTCAGGCTATGTGCTGCCGGTGCAGCGCTGGAACAGCCAGGCCGCCGGGCAGCGCTGGCGTTCGGAAAAGTGGAAGACGCGGCGCGGCCGGCTGTTCCTGGTGCCGGGCGATTCCCCGGTCGGTTATCGGCTGCCGCTCGGCGCGCTGCCTTACGTGCCGCCGGGGCAATACCCCTATATCGTGCCGGTCGATCCGTCGCTGCCGCGCGCTACGCTGCCGGCGCGCGACGCTCTCTTGCCGGAACCTGCCCCAGCAGAACTTGAGGGCCCCGACGAAATGGCGCGCCGCCAGCTGGCAGCGTCCTTCACCGCGACAACGGGCCAGCAGGACCGCGTCGAGCAGGAGATCACCGAGATCGGCGGTGCGGTGCGCACGGCGCTCACCGTCGAGCCTCGTGACGGGCGGCTCTGCGTGTTCATGCCGCCGGTCGAGGCGCTTGAGGACTATCTTGAGCTGGTGGCGGCGGCCGAGAACGCGGCCAAGGCGATCGGCCTGCCGGTGCATATCGAGGGTTATGGGCCGCCGCACGACCCGCGCCTCAACGTCATCCGCGTGGCGCCCGATCCCGGCGTCATCGAGGTAAACATCCACCCGGCCGCCGACTGGCGGGAATGCGTCGCGACGACCGCGGCGATCTATGAGGAAGCCAGGCAGTCGCGGCTCGGCACCGACAAGTTCATGATCGACGGCCGTCACACCGGCACGGGCGGCGGCAATCATGTCGTTGTCGGCGGCGCGACGCCCAACGATAGTCCGTTCCTGCGCCGGCCGGACCTGTTGAAGAGCCTGGTGCTGCAATGGCAGCGGCACCCATCGCTCTCCTATCTGTTTTCCGGCCTGTTCATCGGCCCCACCAGCCAGGCGCCGCGCATCGACGAGGCACGGCATGATTCCCTCTATGAACTCGAGATCGCGCTGGCCCAGGTGCCGCATCCCGACAAGGGCGAGGCGCCGTTGCCGTGGCTGGTCGACCGGCTGTTCCGCAATCTCTTGACCGACGTGACCGGCAACACGCACCGTTCGGAAATCTGCATCGACAAATTGTTCTCGCCGGACGGTCCGACGGGACGGCTCGGTTTGGTCGAGTTCCGCGGCTTCGAAATGCCACCCAATGCCCGGATGTCGCTCGCCCAGCAATTGCTGGTCCGCGCTATCATCGCGCGGGCTTGGAAGAACCCGCTCGACGGCCGCTTCGCGCGCTGGGGCACGTCGCTGCATGACCGTTTCATGCTGCCGCATTATGTCTGGGCGGATTTCCTCGACGTGCTGGAAGATCTGAAGCTCAACGGCTTCGACTTCCGCCCGGAATGGTTCGCAGCCCAACTCGAATTTCGCTTCCCGTTCTGCGGCGAGGTGCAGCATGGCGGCGTCAAGCTGGAGCTCAGGCAGGCGCTCGAGCCCTGGCATGTGATGGGCGAGCAAGGCGCGATCGGAGGCACCGTCCGCTTCGTCGATTCGTCCATCGAGCGGCTGCAGGTGAGGACGCAAGGCCTCAATCCGGAGCGTCACGCGGTCGTCTGCAACGGCCGCATCGTGCCGATGAAGGCGACCGACAGCAGAGAGGTCGCGGTGGCAGGCGTGCGCTTCAAGGCTTGGCAGCCGGCCTCCGGCCTGCATCCGGCCCTGCCGGTCAACACGCCCCTGGTGTTCGACATCTACGACCGCTGGTCGGGCCGCTCGTTGGGGGGCTGCGTCTATCATGTCGCGCATCCGGGCGGCCGCAACTACGAGACCTTCCCGGTCAACGGCAACGAGGCGGAGGCGCGGCGGCTGGCCCGCTTCGAGCCGCGCGGCCATACGCCGGGTGCCTATGTGCTGCGTGAAGAACAAGGTTCTGAAGAGTTTCCCATGACCCTTGACCTCAGGCGACCGGCGAGATTCTGATCGAGCATGGCCAAGGGGAATCAGAAACGGGCGGGCGGCAGGCCGCGGGCGCAGAGCCTGTTGGAGCATTACCGGCCGATCGAAGGCGTCGTCGACGAGATGGTCGACGCGTCGGGCAATCCGCGCCCGGCCTGGCGGTCCTTCATCGGAGCGCTGGACGATCTGGGGGCTGAGGCGCTCGGACAGCGCTTTGCCCGCGCCGACCAATATCTGCGCGATGCCGGCGTCTACTACCGCGTCTACGACAAAGCCGGCGCCAACGAGCGCGAATGGCCGCTGGCGCATGTCCCGCTGCTGATCGACGAGAAGGAATGGGCCGAGATCAGCGCCGGCCTCGTCCAGCGCGCCGACCTGTTCGAGGCGATGCTGGCCGACATTTACGGGCCGAACCGGCTGATCGAGAAGGGAATCCTGCCGGCGGGGCTGATTGCGGCGAGCCCGGAATATCTGCGCCCGGTGGTCGGCGTCCGTCCGGCCAGCGGCCATTTCCTGCACATGGTCGCCTTCGAGCTCGGCCGCGGCCCCGACGGCCGCTGGTGGGTTCTGGGCGACCGCACGCAGGCGCCGTCGGGCGCCGGCTTTGCGCTGGAGAACCGCGTTGCCACCACGCGCGCCTTGTCTGACATCTATGGCGAGCTGCATGTGCATCGCCTGGCCGGCTTCTTCCGCCGCTTCCGTGATGCGCTGAACGGCATGGCGAAGGATTCCGGCGGCCGCGTCGCCATCCTGACGCCCGGACCGCTCAACGAGACCTATTACGAGCACGCCTATATCGCGCGTTATCTTGGCATTATGCTGCTCGAAGGCGAGGACCTGACGGTGTCCGGCGGCCGGCTGATGGTGCGCACGGTTTCGGGCCTGATGCCGATCGGCGTTTTGTGGCGGCGGCTCGATGCCGCTTTCGCCGATCCGCTGGAGCTCAAACCGGACTCGCAGATCGGCACGCCGGGGCTGGTCGAGGCGATCCGGCGCGGCACCGTCTCGGCCGTCAACGGGCTCGGTTCCGGCTTGGCGGAAACGCGGGCGCTGCTTTCTTTCCTGCCGCGGATCGCGCGGGAATTGCATGGCGAGGAACTCAAGCTGCCGAACATTGCGACCTGGTGGTGCGGACAGCAGGCCGAACGCGACCATGTGCTGGCCAATATCGACCGCATGGTGGTTGGCCCGGCGCTGTCGACACGGCTTGCCTTCGAGGACGATGGCGCGACCAGGCTCGGTTCGGCGCTTTCGGCCGGCGAGCGGGCGGAGCTTATCGCGCGGATCGAAGCCGACGGGGTTGGCTTCGTCGGCCAGGAGGCGGTCACGCTCTCGACTACGCCGGTCTTTGCCGGCGGCCGCTTGGAGCCGCGGCCCGCCAGCCTGCGCGTCTACCTGGCGCGAACACACGAAGGCTGGACGGTGATGCCCGGCGGCTTTGCACGCGTCGGCTTCTCGCTCGACCCGACCGCGATGGCCATGCAGCGCGGCGGTCAGGCTGCGGATGTCTGGGTAGTCAGCGACAGGCCTGTCGAGCGGGAGACGCTGCTGCCGCAGGAGAGCGACGGCTTCACCCGCACCATGCCCGGCAGCCTGCCGAGCCGCGCCGCGGAAAACCTGACCTGGCTCGGCCGCTATATCGAGCGCTCGGAAGACACGGTGCGGGTGCTGCGCGCTTATCACGTCAGGCTGGCGGAGACATCCGATCCCGAGATGCCGCTGCTCGCCGACATCAGAGACTATCTCGAACCGTTCGGCATCGAGGTCGAAACCGCGATCCCGCTTGGATTGATCGGCACATTGGACAGCGCGGTCTACAGTGCCGGCCAGATCCGCGACCGCTTCTCGCCGGATGGCTGGCTGGCGCTGAAGGATCTGTCGAAGACCATCCACAAATTCGCTGAGACGGTCGCGCCGGGCGACGACGCGACGCGGGCGATGACCGTGATGCTGCGAAAGCTTGCGGGCTTCTCGGGGCTGCTGCACGAGAACATGTACCGCTTCACCGGTTGGCGCTTCCTGGAGATCGGCCGCCGACTGGAACGTGGCATCCAGATCGCGCGCACGCTAGCCAGGCTGACAAAGGCAGACGCGCCCGACGGCGCACTCGACATGATGCTGGAGATCGGCGACAGCGTCATGACCCACCGCCGGCAATATCCGGTTCAGTCAGGCCGGCGCACGGTTATAGACCTCTTGGCGCTCGATCCGCTCAACCCGCGCTCGATCCTGTTCCAGCTCGAGCGGCTCAAGGCCGAGATCGGCATGCTGCCTTCCGTCGGCGGCGAGGGACATATGTCGCCCGCGGCGAAAGAAATCCTGCAGCTCAACACGGCGCTCGCCGTGATGGAGCCTCAGGACATGACCGCGAAGGTGCTGGACGATCTCGCCATTCAGATCGGCGATCTCTACAACAGTCTCGCCAAGGCCTATTTCGGATAAATGCTCTACGACATCAGGCTTCATCTTCATTACGGCTATGCGGCCGCAGCCGGCGGCGGCAGGCACCAGGTGCGCGTGCTGCCGCAGACGATCGCCGGCGTGCAGCGGGTTATCGCCGCCTCGCTGTCGTTCCAGCCGAATCCGGCCGAGCGCGCGGATTTTTCCGATTTCTTCGGCAACAACGTCACTGCGATCGCCGTTCGCGACGCGCATGAGGAGCTCCACGTCAGGATGAGCGCCCGTGTGTCGGTGTCGCGGCCGGAAGCCGGCCTCGACGTCTCTCCCGACATTCACGGCTTGAGGGCGGAACTCGACGCGGTGCGTTCGCTGTCCCCCGACGCGCCGCATCACTTCCTCGCCGCCAGCGACCACGCCGGCATCGATCCGGTAATCACGGATTATGCGCGGGAAAGCCTCGCCGGTTCGGCGATCGCCACGGCGGTCGATCTCTGCAATCGGATCCACCGCGATTTCACCTATGACGGCAGGGCAACTACCGTGCAGACGCGCGCCAGCGATGCCTTTGCGCTTCAGCGTGGGGTTTGCCAGGATTTCTCGCACATCATGATCGCCGGGCTGCGCGGGCTTGGCATCCCCGCCGGTTATGTCAGCGGCTTCCTGCGCACGATCCCGCCCAAGGGTAAGCCGAGGCTCGAAGGCGCCGACGCCATGCATGCCTGGGTCAAGGCCTGGTGCGGGCGCGATGCCGGCTGGCAGGAATTCGATCCGACCAACGGCATGCGGGCGAGCAACGACCATATCACGGTGGGATACGGCCGCGACTATTCCGACGTGGCGCCGATTGTCGGCGTCCTGAAAACCACCGGCGAGCAGATCGGCGAGCAGGCGGTCGACGTCATCCCGGTCGCTGCCTGAAGGCGCACGATCGGTGATGCGGCTGCTTCTCAAATCGCGATCCCGCCGCTATCTTGCCGCCGGACCGTGGACCGGCCTGCCGGGCACTTGCGCGGAGTTCAATTGTTGACATCGGTCAGCATCATCATTCCAGCACACAATGCGTCGGCAACCGTTGCAGACACGTTGGCAACCTTGCGCTCGGAAGCCGAGGTCATCGGCGAAGTGATACTGGTCGACGATTCCTCGACGGACAACACGGCGGCCGTGGCCGCGGACGCAGCCTCGCGGCTGGCGCTGCCGTTCCGGGTCATCCGGTCCAATTGTCGGGACGCGGGCGGCTCCCGCAATCTTGCGCTGGCCGAGGCGCGCTTCCCCTGGATTTACATGATCGACGCCGACGATCTGCATATCGAGGGTGGGTTGCGGACGCTGCTGTCCAAGACCAGGGCCAAGCCAGGCGCCGACATGGTGGTCGGCGCTTACCGCCGGCGGACCGATGGCCGGGACCGACAGTTCAAAACGCCGGCCGGCTACATGACTGCCGGACTCGCCAATGCCTCCGCCTATGTGGATGGCAGGATACGGTCGATTGCCGTCGGCAGCGCGCTGGTGTCGCGGCATACGGTCGGCGACACGCGCTTCCCGACCGGTCTTGCCTACGACGAGGACACATTGTTTTGGGCGCGGGTTATGAGCAAGGCATCGCTCGCGGTCGTGAGGCAACCGATCATGATCTACTTCGTATCGTCGGACCGTTCGGATGACCGCTTCGCGATAAAGCCTGCGCGACGCTTCCTCGAATGGCGCCTGGCGCTGCGCGAACTCGCCGACTGCGGCATTGCGAAATCGTCGTTGAAAGCGAGGGAAGGGCTTGTGGCGCTCAAGATCGCCCGCGTACACTACGCTCGCGGCGATCTCGAAACGGCGGCAAAATTCCTGGCGGTTGCCGAAGCGGCGCCCAAGGTTTCCACCGACATCTGGCGCTGCATGCGCTACCGGCTCAAAATCGCGGCGCGGCGCCGGTTCCCAGCCCATTGCGTCCAGCTGCAAAGTGCCTGATGGCCGACGGGCCGGAACTTGCAGTCGTGGTGATAGGTTTTCGGGCTCCGACCGATCTGGTCGCGGCGGTCAGGTCGGTGCTCGGCCAGAACATCCCGCTCGAGGTGGTGGTCGTGAATTCCGGCGGCGGGAATGCCCAGGCGCTTCTGGCCAATGCCGGACTCGACGTGCCAGTCATCGAGTGCGAAGAAAGGCTCTTTGCCGGGGCCGCGAGAAATCGCGGCATAGCGGCGACGAAAGCTCCTTTCATCGCCTTTCTCGCGGATGATTGCCTGGCATGCCCGCGATGGGCAGAGGTCCGGCTGCGCCATCACCGGGAAGGCGTCGCGGCCGTGGCAAGCGCCATCGCCAACAGTCATCCGCGCAATCTGGTCGCGTGCGCGGCCCATCTCGTTACCTATATGCGGCGCCTGCCAGGTCTTCCCGCTCATAAGGCACTTCGCTACGGTGTTTCTTTCGACCGAAAATTGTTCGATCGGTATGGGCTATTCGACGAACAAATGGCGACGGGAGAAGACACGGAATTCCTGGAAAGACTGCCGAAGGCGATAGCGCCGCTATGGGAGCCGGCGGTGCTTACCGTCCATCGCAACGAGACACGGCTGATCCGAGTGATTGTCGACCAGTATCTGCGCGGATACCGATATGGGACCTACCTCAAATCCGTTGGGCACCGAAAGCCATTGCGGATTTTCAAAGGGGTGTTTCGGGACCGGCGCAATGTCGGCAAGTTCGCAAAAGAAGGCCTTTGCGAAGAGGATAGACGTTTCGCGATGTTATCGCTGCCGATCGTATGGGCGGCATTGTTCGCAAAATCTGGGGGGCAGCCGTCGGCGTAACGCATGGCGATAGGACAGGCACGCGGCCATGATCACCATGGAGATGAAGCAGCCGCGCCGGCGGCGCGGTCGATGGCTTTGGTCGCGGCAAAGGATCGTCGCCATTTTCAGCTATCGCTACGACGCGCATCTTGTGCCAGACCTCCTCGCCAATCTCGACGCAATCGTCGATGGCTGGATCGCCTATGACGATCGGGCGGCGGATGCGGTCTTCAGCAATGAACCGCAGAGGCGGCGCGCGCTCGTTGCCGCGGCTTATGAGGCGGGTGCCGATTGGCTTTTGGCAATCGATCCGGACGAAAGGCTGGAAGATGCCGTGGCCAGCCGGATCGGCCAACTGACCAGCGGGTCCAGGCGCAATGCCTGGGGATTTCGCCTAAGGGAGATGTATACGCCGGCAAGCTATCGCATCGACGGCGTCTGGGGCCAAAAGATGCAGCACAGGCTTTTCCCCGCCTATCACCCGGATCTGAGCCGCTCGCAAGGGCTGCATAAGGCCTGGTTCCCCGAAGATCTGCGCTTCAAGCTTCGGGACAGCGGCCTTAATCTTTATCATTTGAAGATGATCGAGCCGAAACGGCGCGTGGCACGTCGCGACCTCTACAATCATCTCGATCCGGAGCAACGTTTGCAGCAGATCGGCTACGACTATCTGACGGACGAGTCGGGAGCGGTTCTGGAAGCGATACCGGCCGGACGGGACTACTTTCCCACCCATGTCGACGACGGCAGGCTTTGGATGGCTGAGGTGTCCGCCGACCGGCGGAGCTGAAGGACGCCCTCTGGGGACGGGCGGAACCAGCCGCTGTCGCGCGGCTTATCTACGGAGCAGTTCCGTGGAGTTACCATGCTGCAACGAGCACAATCGTCGTTCGGCCGCCTGGCGGGTGGTCTGGAAATACAAGGGAACGGCGCGCAGAGTTCCGCCGAGCGCGCCGCGCTCAGCTATGTCAGCGATGCCGATCCGGGCATCCGGCGCCTGAGAAAAGGCAAGGGATTTTCCTATGTCGGCCCGAACGGGAGTGCGGTCACCGCGGCCACCCTTGACCGTATCAAGGCGATCGTCATTCCGCCCGCGTGGACGGATGTATGGATCTCGCCCGACCCGAACGGCCATATTCAGGCGACCGGCCGGGATCAGCGCGGACGCAAGCAGTACCGCTATCATCCGCAGTGGACCGAGGAACGGGACGGCGTCAAATATTCCAGCCTCGTTGCTTTCGCGCAAAGCCTGCCCTCCTTGAGGCGCCAGGTCGATGCCGACCTGCGCCGTCATGGACTTCCGCTGGAGCGCGTTGTCGCCTCTGTCGTCTGGCTGCTCGACAACACCATGATCCGTGTCGGCAATGCCGCCTATGCCCGCGACAACAAGAGTTTCGGCCTGACCACGCTGCGCGACCGCCATGTCGAAATCACCGGTTCCAGCCTGCGCTTCTCCTTCATGGGCAAGTCCGGCAAGGAATGGAAGCTGAAGCTCGTCGACCGACGCATCGCCAAGATCGTGCGCGGCGCGCAGGACCTGCCTGGCCAGAAGCTGTTTCAGTATCTTGATGACGAGGGAACACGCCGGCCGCTGCGGTCGGAGGACGTCAACCGCTATATTCGCGAGGCATCTGGCCCGGAGTTCAGCTCCAAGCATTTTCGCACCTGGGGCGGCACCATCCATGCGGCATCCCTGTTCGCGCAGGCGGAGTTGCCCGAGAGCATCACCCAGAAAAACCGCGTGATGAACAGTATCGTCGACAAGGTCGCCGAACGACTCGGCAATACGCGAGCCGTCTGCCGCCGGTGCTATATCCATCCGCTCGTATTCGAGGAGTGGGCCGAAGGGAAGCTGCTCGGCGAAATGGCCGAAGCCAACAAACGAAAGCGCCTTATACCGGGCCTCGACGAGGAGGAGACGCTGGTGCTGAGATGGCTGCAGGCGCGCGAAGCCTGACCACACCCGGGTGACAGTGTAAACCCGTGATCGCCCTACAACTTTTTTGTCGACCATGTGTCGGGAAGGGTCTTACTGTTGCGTCCTTTGATACGGAAAGGACGCGCCATGCTTTATGCCATTCTCTGCTATGCCTCCGAAGACGTCGTCTGCTCCTGGAGCAAGGAACAGGACGAGGACGTCATGGCAAAGCTCCTCAACGTACAGGACAAATACGCCAGGGCAGGCCGGCTGGGGCCGGTGGCGCGCCTGCTGCCGACCACAGCCGCGACGACGCTTCGCAAGGTCAAGGGCGAATCGGTGGTGCTCGACGGCCCGTTCGCCGAGACCAAGGAGCAGTTCCTCGGCTTCTACACGCTCGAATGCAATCACCTGGACGAAGCCGTCGAGTTCGCCCGCGAACTCTCCGAGGTCAATCCGAGCGGTGGTTCCTACGAGATCAGGCCGATCTCGGTCTTCAATCCGACAAAGGTTCCCGCATGACCGAACTTGCCTGGATCAGCAACGCGATCAGCACCGCCCGTCCGCAGGCGATGGGCGCGCTGCTGCGCTATTTCCGCGACCTCGACGCCGCGGAAGAAGCTTTCCAGGATGCGTGCCTGAGGGCGCTGAAGAACTGGCCGAAAAACGGGCCGCCGCGCGATCCGGCGGCCTGGCTGATCTTCGTCGGCCGCAACAGCGGCATCGACGCGGTGCGCAAGCGCGCCAAGCAGGCGCCGATGCCGGAAGAGGATCAGATCTCCGATCTCGAGGATGCCGAAGGCGATATGGCCGAGCGGCTCGACGGCGCGCATTATCGCGACGACATCCTGCGGCTCCTGTTCATCTGCTGCCATCCCGATCTGCCGGCGACGCAGCAGATCGCGGTCGCGCTGCGCATCGTCTCCGGCCTGACGGTCAAGCAGATCGCGCGCGCCTTTCTCGTCGGCGAGAGCGCCATGGAGCAGCGCATCACCCGCGCCAAGGCGCGCATCGCCGATGCCGGCGTGCCGTTCGAGACCCCAGGCGCGATCGAGCGTTCCGAGCGCTTGGCGGCGGTCGCGGCCATGATCTATCTGATCTTCAACGAGGGCTATTCGACCAATGGCGGCGAGGCGCCGGCCCGCGCGCCGCTCTGCGAGGAGGCGATCCGGCTCGCCCGGCTGCTGCTCAGGCTGTTTCAGCAGGAACCGGAGATCATGGGGCTGACGGCGCTGCTGCTTCTCCAGCATGCGCGCGCGCCGGCGCGCTTCGACGCGCATGGCGAAATCGTGCTGCTCGAGGATCAGGACCGGTCGCTCTGGAGCCGCAAGATGATCGACGAGGGCCTGGCGCTGGTCGACAAGGCGCTGCGTCATCGCAAGCCTGGCCCATACCAGGTGCAGGCGGCGATCGCGGCATTGCATGCGCGGGCGGCAAAACCCGAGGATACGGACTGGACCGAGATCGACCTGCTCTACGGCTTGCTCGAGCAGATGCAGCCGTCGCCGGTGGTGACGCTGAACCGCGCGGTTGCGGTGAGCAAGGTGCGCGGCCCCGAAGCGGCGCTGGCGATGATCGAACCGCTCGAAGATCGGCTGGCAGGCTATTTCCACTTCTTCGGCCTGAAGGGCGGCCTGCTGATGCAGCTCGGCCGCGGCGAGGAGGCGCGCGTGGCCTTCGATCGTGCGATCGCTTTAGCCAACACCGCCGCCGAGGCCGCTCATATCCGCATGCATATCGACCGGCTGATCAAGGAAAGCACCGAGAAGTCGCAGGCCAAGAAGGCGCGCTGAATCCACTTTCACTGCTGGCCCAATTTTGCGCGCCGGGGTTGGACCATGCCGGGGTGGCGGTTTTTCCCCGAAACGAGTAATGCCACGCCATGAAAGCGCCGTCGTGCCTCAGGGCGCCGACAAGACGTGGCGCAAGGCTTCGACGCTCGCCATATCCAAGGCGAGATCTGAAAAGGAACAAACATGACGATAGCGAAGGAAACGGCCTCACTTCTGGAGCAACTGGGCGTCGCCAAGGATGCGCTTTCCGGCGGCGACCTCATCGTGCGCAGCCCGGTGACGGGCGAGCAGATCGCGGCACTGAAGTCGATCTCGACGGTCGATGCCGGCAAGGCTATCGATGCCGCGCACAACGCCTTCCAGGCCTGGCGGCTGGTGCCGGGGCCGAAGCGGGGCGAGCTGGTGCGCCTGCTCGGCGAGGAGTTGCGTGCTCACAAGGCGGAGCTCGGCCGGCTGGTGTCGATCGAGGTCGGCAAGATCCCGTCCGAGGGCCTCGGCGAAGTGCAGGAGATGATCGACATCTGCGATTTCGCGGTCGGTCTTTCGCGCCAGCTCTACGGCCTGACCATCGCCACCGAGCGCCCTGGACACCGCATGATGGAAACCTGGCATCCGCTCGGCGTAGTCGGCGTGATCTCGGCCTTCAACTTCCCCGTCGCGGTGTGGTCGTGGAACGCGGCACTTGCATTCGTGTGCGGTGACGCGGTGGTGTGGAAGCCGTCGGAAAAGACGCCGCTGACGGCGCTTGCCTGCGGGGCGATCTTCGAGCGCGCCGCCAGGCGTTTCGGCGCCGATACGCCGGAAGGACTACTCCAGGTGCTGATCGGCGACCGCGCCGTCGGCGAGGTGCTGGTCGACCATCCGAAGGTGCCGCTGGTCTCGGCCACGGGCTCGACCCGCATGGGCCGCGAGGTCGGTCCGCGGCTGGCCAAGCGTTTTGCACGCGCGGTGCTCGAGCTCGGCGGCAACAACGCCGGCATCGTCTGCCCGAGCGCCGATCTCGACATGGCGCTGCGCGCCATTGCGTTCGGCGCCATGGGCACCGCCGGCCAGCGCTGCACGACGCTCAGGCGTTTGTTCGTGCATGAGAGCGTCTATGACGCGCTGCTGCCGCGCCTGAAGAAGGCCTATCAGAGCGTTTCGGTCGGCAATCCTCTGGAGACCTCGGCGCTGGTCGGTCCGCTGATCGACAAGGCCGCCTTCGACAATATGCAGAAGGCATTGAAACAAGCGGAAGCGCATGGCGGCAAGGTGACCGGCGGCACGCGGTTCGAGAACGGCCATCCCGATGCTTACTATGTGCATCCGGCGCTCGTCGAAATGCCGAAGCAGGTTTCGCCGGTGACGGAAGAAACCTTCGCGCCGATCCTCTATGTGATGAAATATGCCGATTTCGACGAGGCGCTCGACCTGCACAACGCGGTCGGCGCCGGCCTGTCGTCCTCGATCTTCACCCGCGACCTGCAGGAATCGGAGCGCTTTCTCGGCGTCGACGGTTCGGACTGCGGCATCGCCAATGTCAATATCGGCACGTCGGGCGCCGAGATCGGCGGCGCATTCGGCGGCGAGAAGGAAACCGGCGGCGGCCGCGAGAGCGGCTCGGACGCCTGGAAGGCCTATATGAGGCGCGCCACCAACACGGTGAACTTCTCGAAGGCCCTGCCCTTGGCGCAAGGCGTATCCTTCGACATCGACTGAGGACATAGAGCGGTTCACCGTTTCACGGAAACGGCAAACCGCCCTATCTCTTTGATTTGACAATTCCGGACGGAAAACCGTTTCGCAATATCCTGGAATTGCTCTGAGCGCCGCGTCATCGTCGAAGCGGCTCAACGGCGCGTCTCTTTGCGCGCCGTCACGGCAAGCTCGGAGCAGGCGCCGCGGCGCTCAGCCTTCGCCCGCTCCGGAAAAACACGCCTCGAAGGCTGCGTCGACGATCGCGAGCTTGGCTGCCTGAACGGCCATATACTCGTCGAAGAACTGCCGCGACACCCACATGACGGAATGTCCGCGCTGCCCGACCCAGCCGATGCTGCCGAGCGCCTCGGCGTCGCGGAGCTTGCGCGCCAGATGCGTGCGCGACAGTTTCAGCCAATGCGCGAATTCGCTGATCGAAATGACGCCGGTCGGAATCTTCTCGAGGCTGGCGTCCTCCGGATCGATACCCGACATCAGCCAGTCCATGACGATGCCGCCGTTGTTGAGCCAGATGAACAACGAGAAGGTTTGCTGGGGTTCCCGCACCGGAATGGATGCGAGCAATCCGTCGCAGATCAATGGCTGCAGCTTGGCCAGCATATCGGGGTGTTCGAGGAAAGTCGTCAGCCGGGCTCCGCCATCGATGCGGTCGAGCGTTCGCAAATGGGCATGGATCCAGCCGGTAAAGGTCTCGATGGTGGCCGCGGTCACCCGCAAGGGATGAGCTCGGCCATCGCCACGCGACGAAATGTATTCGGCGACGTTGTAATGGAGCATTTCCTTGACGAACGCTTCGGCGGTGTTGCGGCTGGCAACTGAATTGCGGCGCACGACCTCGATGAAACGCGCTACGGTCATTTCGGTGCGGCGGTCATCGGGGTCGCGCCTGAAATGCAGCGCAAGTCCGACATGGCCGAGTAGCCAGCGCTGCTGGGTGGCAAAAACGGCGGCAAGGCGCGGGCTGGTTTCGTAGATATGGATGAGCGCGCGCGACTGCTCCTTGACACCGCGCAGAGCTGCCGGATGACTGGCGATTTCTTCGGCGCTCAGGGGCATTTCCTCGGGCACTCCATTCAATTCGAAGCAACGACCAAAGAAGATTCCCCGCCTTCGACGGTCGTGTCCAGTTGCCCATTGGAACAACGGCTGATGTTTCGGGCGCGTTCTTGCTAACCCTTTGCATCGATTCGAAAAACCCGGATAGCAATCCGCTCGACGGTCTAGCGTTCAATGGGCGGCCTCTTCGCCGAATCGGCGAAGGAGCATCGACGGTTGGGCTTCGTGGCGTGGACAGGTCGGCAACGTCCAAAACCGGTCTTTGCAACCTGCTGGCGGCGACCTATCCTGGAGGCTTGAAATCCGTTGCCTCTAGGCCGCCGCCGAGTGAAGCCATGCCGAGAACGATCCGGACGCTGACCGCCAGCGAGGTGGAAACGCTCGTCGAGTGGGCGGCGGGGGAGGGATGGAATCCGGGCATCGGCGATGCCGCCGCGCTCAGGGCCGCCGATCCGGAAGGATTTGTCGGTGCCATCGTCGGCGGCGAGATGGTGGCCGGCATCTCGGCCGTCGCCTATGGCGCGGAGTTCGGTTTCATCGGCCTCTATATCTGCCGGCCCGATCGGCGCGGTGAAGGCCATGGCAAGGCGGTCTGGGATGCCGGCATGGCTCGGCTCGGCGACCGCATTGTCGGCCTCGACGGCGTAGCCGAGCAGCGGGCCAACTACCAACACAAAGGGTTCGTGCCGGCTTATGAGACCGTCCGCTTCAGCGGTCGTCCGGCGGGACTGACCGGGGGGCGGGAAATCCGGTCCGTTGAGGCCGCCGAGACAGCCGAGATCCTGGCCTATGACCGCCAGTGCTTTCCGGCGCCTCGGGAGGCCTTCCTGCGGGAATGGCTGCGGCCGCCCCGGATCGCGATGATGTCCACTGGCTCGACCGGCCTTGCCGGCTACGGCGTGGCGCGCCGATGCCGCGAAGGTTTCAAGGTCGGTCCGCTGTTCGCGGATGACATGGAAACAGCTCTGGCTTTGATGGTGGAACTGACGGGAAGGACGGCGGGCGAAGCCTTGCATATCGACGTGCCGGCCACTCAGATCGGCTTTACCGCCGTGCTTCAGGCTGTCGGCATGGTCCCCGGTTTCACGACGACCCGCATGTACCGCGGCGGGAAACCAGGCAATGCGCCGTCGAAGGTTTTCGGCATCACGACGCTGGAGCTGGGGTGATCGCGAAGCGAATGGCTTCGGTCCTGTGATCATTGATTGTCGGGCTTGGCGCATGCGAGATGTCTCTCCGACGTGGTTCGGATGCCGGACTGTGTCTCGCCGCAACGCTCATCGCACAGCGGAGGTTATCGAATGGCTGGAAGAACCGTCCTGATCGCGGGCGGCGCCGGGGGAATGGGTCTTGCGACGGGGCTGCGCCTGGCGGCTGACGACGAGCGGATCGTGCTCGCCGACCTTCCCGGCGCGAAACTCGACGAGGCCGTGTCAAAGATTGCTGCGACCGGTGCGAACGCGATCGGTCTGCCGCTCGACGTCCGTTCCGTCGCCGCCTGCCGGGAGGTTGTGGACAAGGCGCGCGAGTGGGGAGATGGCCTGGACATTCTCGTCAACGCCGCCGGCGTCTGGCTCGAGGGAGCGGCAAGCGAGGTCCGCGAAGAGCAATGGGACCTGGTGCTGGATGTCAATCTCAAAGGCGCCTTCTTCCTGATCTCGGCCGCCATTCCGCACCTGTCGGCGGCGCAGGGCGTTATCATCAATATCGCCTCCGACGCGGGCATCGTCGGCAACAGCGGCGCGGCGGTCTATTGCGCCTCCAAAGGCGGGCTGGTGCTGCTGACCAAGGCTCTCGCCCTAGAGCTTGCGCCGCACGGCATCAGGGTCAACGCCGTTTGTCCTGGCGACACGGCGACGCCGATGATCGAGTATCAGGCAAGGACCTATGGCGGAGATGACCCGGACGGCTACAAGCGCCGGCTCCTTGGGCACTACCCGCAAGGGGAAAGAGCACGGTTCATCGGCGTGGAAGAGATCGCCTCCTTCATCCATTATCTTTGCCAGCCCGGCGCGGCGCCGATCACCGGGGCCGCGCTTTCGATCGATTTCGGCATCAGCGCCGGATACTGACTCGCGGCATTGGCGTCATCACCTTGGAGGGCTCATGACCACGTTTCGCAAATCCCGCACGGCGCTGGTGACCGGCGCGGGCGCCGCCGACGGCATCGGCGTCGCGGTGGCGCGCGCACTCGGCGACGCCGGGCTTGCGGTCGCGATCACCGCCTCGTCGCATCGCGTCGAGCAGCGCGCTGAAGAGCTGCGGGCGGAGGGGCTCGACGTTCGTGCGGTGGTGGCCGATCTGACGCGTGCAGCGGATGTCGAGCGGCTCTGCTCGGAGGTCGGCGAGATCGATATCCTCGTCAACAATGCCGGGATGGGAACGGTCGCTCAGCCCGCGCTGCAGCGGCGATTTCTCGATCTCAGCGAAAGCGACTGGGACCGCGGCATCGATGTCAGCCTGAAGACCACATTCCTTGCCACACGCGCATTTCTGGCCGGCATGGTCCGGCGCGGCCATGGACGCGTGGTGAACATGGCCTCGGTCACCGGCCCTTACGTTTCCAACGAAGGCGAGGCCGCTTATTCCGCCGCCAAGGCAGGCATGGTCGGGCTGACGCATGCGCTTGCGCTGGAGGTCGGCCGCAGCGGCGTCACCGTGAATGCCGTGGCGCCGGGCTGGATCGCGACGGGCGCCTCGACCCCGGAAGAACTCCTCGCGGCGCAAAACACGCCGCTTGGACGCGCCGGCACTCCGGAGGAGGTCGCCGCGGCTGTGCTGTTCTTGGCGTCCGACGGCGCCAGCTATGTCAACGGAGCCGTCATCGTCGTGGATGGCGGCAACACCCTTCAGGAGCGCAAGGGCTGACCGCCAAGGTCAACCCGTCGACCGCCGCCATCGGCCGCTACTTGTTCGTGTCGGCAATCGCGTCCGGCACCACCACCAGCTTGCCGACGAAGTCCTTGGCCATGAAGTCGGTCTGGGCGCGGTGGAAGTCCGACAGCTTGTAGACGCCGCCGACCAGCGGGCGGATCTTCTTCTCCTCGATGTAGCGCACGATGCGGCGGAAATCGGCCCTGGTGCCCTGGCTCGAGCCGTGCAGCTGAAGCTGCTTCAGATACATGGTGCGCAGGTCCAACTGCACCACCGGCCCCGCGATGGCACCTGCGGTGGTGTAGCGTCCCTCGGGCCGCAGGATGCACAGCAGATCATTGAAAATGGCGCCGCCGACAAGGTCGGCGACCACGTCTATGGGTTGGCCAGCGGTCGCTTCGTTGACGGCGGCAGGCAGGTCGGCCACGCCGCGCGTGACCACTTTCTCGGCGCCGATGTCGAGCACCGCTTGCTCCTTGCCCTTGCCGACCACGGCATAGGGAATGGCGCCCCGCGCCCGCGCCAGCTGCACGATGCCGGAGCCGACACCGCCGGAGGCGCCGGTGACCAGCACCCGTTCGCCGGCCTTCAAGCCTGCACGTTCCAGCATCTGCTCGCCGGTGAGATAGGCGCAGCAGAAGGTGGCGAGCTCGACATCGCTCAAATCGGTATTGACGACATGCGCGTTCTCGGCCGGCAGCGTCTGGTATTCGGCATAGCCGCCGTCACGGCCGTGGCCCATATAGTCGATGTCGGCAAGCGAATCGTCGTCACGGTTGTAGATGGAGAAGTCGACCATGACGCGTTCGCCGATGCGCTCGGAGGGTACGCCGTCACCGACGGCGACGATGGTGCCCACCGTATCGGTGCCCTGGATGCGCGGAAAGGTCAGCGTGTTGCCTTGCCGGCGCCAGGTCGACACGGCGGCCGCGTCTTCCTCGGTGCCGTAGGCGCCCTGGCGCACCCAGACATCGGTGTTGTTCATGCCGCAGGCGCTGACCTTGACCAGCACCTCGCCGGCAGCCGGCGGCGGCACCTTCACATCGGTGCGATAGACGAGTTTTTCCAGGCCGCCGTGGCCGGTGAGTTGCACGGCGGCCATCGTGGCGGGGACGGTTCTGGTCATGGCATTCATGTCGGTCTGTTCCTTTGCTTTCACGCAACTCCGGACGGAAAACCGTTCACACCTTTCCTGGATTGCTTCAGAGGCTGGTGAACACGCTGTTCACGGCGTCAGCGGTCTTGGCGACGATGGTGTCGGCCTCCTCGCGCGTCAGGCAAAGCGGCGGCGCGAAGCCGAGGATGTCGCCCTGCGGCATGGCGCGGCCGATGACGCCGCTTGCCGCGAGCGTCGTGGCGATCTGCGGGCCCACTTTGAGCGCCGGATCGAAGAAGACGCGATCGTCGCGATCCCTGACGAACTCGACCGCAGCCAGCATGCCGTCGCCGCGGACCTCGCCGACGTTTCTGTGGCCGCCGACGGCCTTGGCCAGCTCGGCGCGGAAATAAGCGCCGGTCTCGCCGGCATTCCTGACCAGATCCATTTCGTCGATAAGTTCGAGATTGGCGACGCCCGCGGCGACGCAGATGGGATGCGCCGAATAGGTCCAGCCGTGGCCCAGCGAGCCCAGCTTGTCGGAACCCCTGACCAGCACCTGCCAGACCTTGTCGGAGACGATGACGCCGGAAAGCGGCGCATAGGCAGACGTCAGGCCCTTCGCGATGGTGATCAGGTTCGGCTTGATGCCGTAATGGTCGGAGCTGAACATGGTGCCGAGACGGCCGAAGCCGGTCACCACCTCGTCGGCGACAAGCAGCACGTCGTATTTGTTCAGCACCGCCTGGATCTTTTCCCAATAGCCGGCGGGCGGCGGCACGATGCCGCCGGTGCCGAGGATCGGCTCGCCGATAAAGGCCGCGACCGTCTCCGGGCCCTCGGCAAGGATCATCTCCTCGAGCTTGTCGGCGCAATATTGCGAAAACTGCTCCTCGCTCATCGAGCGGTCGGTGCGGCGGAAATAATAGGGTGCCTCGGTGTGCATGATCGGCGCGCGCGGCAGGTCGAAGGCGTTGTGAAACAGGTCGAGCCCGGTCAGCGATCCGGTCATGACGCCGGAGCCGTGATAGCCGCGCCAGCGCGAGATGATCTTCTTCTTCTCCGGCCGGCCGAGAACGTTGTTGTAATACCAGATCAGCTTGATGTTGGTCTCGTTGGCGTCGGAGCCGGAGAGGCCGAAATAGACCCTCGACATGCCCTTCGGCGCGCGGTCGATGATCATCTTGGCGAGCGTAATCGAGGCCTCGGTGCCGTGCCCGACATAGGCGTGGTAATAAGCTAGGTTCTTGGCCTGATCGGCAATGGCATCGGCGATCTTCTGGCGGCCATAGCCGACATTGACGCAATAGAGCCCGGCAAAGGCATCGATGCTCTTCTTGCCGGTGTTGTCCCAGACGGTGACGCCTTCGCCGCCGGCCATGATGCGCGCCGGGGACTCGCCCCGCGCATGCGTGCCCATATGCGTCGAGGGATGGAAGAAGTGGTCGCGATCCCAGGCCGAAAGTTCGTTGGACTGTTCGAGCATCTTTTTTCTCCTTGCAGGGAATTCTTCCGGCGTGCGCTAGGCGACGTCCAGACAAAGGTATTTCAGATCGGTGAAGGCTTCGAGGCCATGGCGCGAGCCTTCGCGGCCGATACCCGACTGCTTGACGCCGCCGAACGGGATCGGCGCGCCGGTGATCTTCACCCGGTTGATCGCGACCATACCGTATTCCAGCGCGCGACCCATGCGCGCCTGGCGCGCGCCGTTCTCGGTCACGACATAGGCGACGAGGCCATATTCGGTAGCGTTGGCGCGGGCGACGACTTCCGCTTCCTCGTCGAACGGGGTGACGGCGGCGACCGGGCCGAAGGTTTCCTCATGCATGATCAGCGCCTCGTCCGGCACATCGACGAGCAGCGTTGGCTGATAGAACAGCGGCCCGGCCGCATGGACCTTGCCGCCGATGAGGCAGCGCGCGCCGCGAGCCAGCGCGTCTGCGACCTGCTCCTCCACCTTCTTGACGGCGCGCTCATGCATCAGCGGGCCGATATCGGCGTCGGGTGAAAGCCCGTTGCCGGTGCGCAGGCGCTCGATGCAACGGGCGAAGGCGGCGCAGAAGCGGTCATAGATCTGGCGCTGCACATAGATGCGGTTGGCGGCAAGACAATCCTGGCCGGAGGTGGCGAATTTGGCGTCGAGGGCGATCGTCACCGCCTTTTCGATATCGGCATCACCGAAGACGATCAGCGGCGCATGGCCGCCGAGCTCCATGACCAGCCGCTTCATCGTCGGCGCGCTCTGCGCGGCAATCAGCCGGCCGACGTCGGTCGAACCGGTGAAGCTCATGGCGCGCACCCGGGCGTCAGCGCACATCGCGCCGACGATGGTGCGCGCATCCCCGGTGACAACGTTGAAGACGCCGGCGGGCAGGCCGGCACGCTCGCCGAGCTCGGCCAGCGCCAGCGCCGAAAGCGGCGTTTCCGAGGACGGATGCGTCACCACGGTGCAGCCGGCGGCAAGCGCCGCAGCGGCCTTGCGGGTGAGCATGGCCGACGGAAAGTTCCATGGGGTGACGACGCCGACGACGCCGAGCGGCTCGCGGCGAACGGTCATCTGAGCATTCGGCAGATGGCTGGTGACGCTTTCGGCATTGAGGCGCTTTGCTTCCTCGGCATACCACTCGACGAAGGAGGCGGCGTAGTCGATCTCGCCCAGCGATTCCTTTAGCGGCTTGCCCTGTTCAAGCGTCATCAGCAGCGCCAGGTCGTCCTTGGCGGCGACGATCAGCTCGAACCATTTTCGCAAGATTCTGGAACGCTCTTGCGGCAGCGCGGAGCGCCAGGCCGGCAGGGCACGCGCTGCAGCGTCGACAGCCTCCGCCGTTTGGCTTGCGCCGAGGGCGGCAACGAAGGCGACTGTAGCGCCGGTGGCCGGATCGGTGACTGCGAAGCTCGCGGCCGAGTCGCCGGCCGTCCAATGTCCCCCGATATAGCCGAGATCGCGCAGCAGCCGGCGATCGGCGAGACGATCCAGTGCTTCGTGGCGGTGTGGGCGTGCAAAATGCGCGGACATCGTTTGTCTCCCGGTGCCAGTCGATGCGGAGAGATTAGCCGCGCGACCGAGACAGAGAGGCTTTTTCGGCAGCCGCCAGGAGAGAGATTGTCTCCCATCGCCCGTCGCGCCAGACGATCTCTCCGGCTTCAGCCTGGCAACAGGTCGGCGACAGGCACCACGGACTCCTCCTTCACCGTCTTGGTGACGATGTAGGTGAAGTAGCGGTCGATGCCGATCTCGCGTTCCAGAAGGGCGTCGACAAGCCGCTGATAGGCGTCGATGTCCCGCGCCATCACTTTCAGCACATAGTCGACGCCGCCGCCGACCGACCAGCAGGCGACGATCTCGGGCACGTCGCGGACGACCCGCTCGAAACGGTCGAAATCGGCTTGCCGGTGGCTGGCCAATGTCACCTCCATCAGCACGGTCGCCACCGGCGCGATCGCGCGCATGGCGATTGCGGCGTGGTAGCCGGAGACGATGCCGGCCTTCTCCAGCTTGCGCAGCCGCATCCAGCAAGGCGTCGGCGACAGGCCGACCTTCTCGGCCAGCGCCAGCTTGGTGATGCGCCCGTCGCGCTGGATGGCGTCGAGGATCTTGAGGTCGATCGGATCGAGTTTCGCTGCCGCCATGCTCCGCCTTTTTGTTCCGGACACCATGACGATGCATTATTTCGATTGTCAATTGCACTGATTTCGATCTCTAATAAAGTCATGACATTATGGCAGCCAGATCCTGCGCTCATCCGCCGCCCGGCCTACCTCTCGCTGGCCGATCAGTTCGCGCGCGCCATCCATGATGGAAAGCTCGCCAATGGCGCGCGACTGCCGACGCACCGGCGGCTTGCCGACGACCTGAAACTTTCGGTCCAGACGGTCAGCCGCGCCTATGAGGAACTGATCCGCCGCGGTCTGATTGCCGGCGAGGTCGGGCGCGGCAGCTTCGTGCAGACGCAGCGCCGGGAGCCGGAGCCGCCCTACCTCCCGGAACGGTTGGGCGAGGTCATCGACCTCTCGATCCTGAAGCCGGTCTGCGAGCCGATGCATCTGGAGAAGCTGAAGCAGGCGTTGGGGTGGCTGGCCGAGAACCTGCCGTCGAGTTCGGCGCTGTCGTTCCGGCCGAACATGGTGTTCCCGCGTCATCGCACGGTGGCGGTCGAATGGCTGAAGCTCTGCGGCCTCGACGCCTCACCGCAGAACATCAGCCTCACCAACGGCGCCACCGCCGGCATGACGGTAGCGCTGATGAGCGTCGCACCGCCCGGCTCGACGGTCGCCACCGAGGCGATCGGCCACCACACGCTGGTGCCGCTCGCCCGCTATCTCGGCTTCAATCTCGAAGGCCTGCCGATCGACGACAACGGCCTGATCCCGGAAGCGTTGGATGAGGCCTGCCGTCTCTCCGACATTCGCGCCGTTTTCGTCCAGCCTTCGGTCATCAACCCGACGGCGAGCTTGATGGACGCCAGCCGGCGCGAGCAGATCGCCGCGGTCGCGCGCAAACATGACATCGCCATCATCGAGAACGACGTGCTCGGGCCGCTCGTCGAAGGCCGGCCTCCGGCGGTTGCCGCCTTCGCGCCCGAGCGGACGCTCTACGTCACCTCCTTCACCAAGATCACCGTGCCCGGCCTGCGCATCGGCTATCTCGCGGTGCCCGACCGCTATGTCGCGGCCGTCGCCAACCGCCATCTCGTCTCGAATTGGATGGCGACGCCGATGGTGGCGGAAATCGCGACCCGGTGGGTGAACGACGGCACGGCTTTTGAGTTGGTCGACTGGCAACGCCGGGCGCTGAGACGCCGGCAGGAAATCGCAGCCGAAATGCTGGCCGGCGTCGACTATCGCTCCCATCGCGACGGGCTGCATCTGTGGCTCCAATTGCCGGGCGACCGCGCCGAGGAGAGCTTCGTTGCGCAGGCGCGCCTGCGCGGCGTGGCGATCGCGCCGGGCACGTCGTTCCGCATCGCCGACACGCCGTGGCATCCCGCCGTGCGCATCTCGCTCGGCTCGACCACCGAAGGGGAACTGCGCGCGGGCCTGAGCGTTGTCGCCAAGCTCCTGCTGGGCGATCCGGAGCATCTTCTGCTCGCCATCTGATGCAAAAGCGGAGCGCCAATTGCCCCAATTGTGCAGCGCTCGAAAAATTGTCATGATATTATTTTCCTAATTGACATGATTTAGCGCGTTTCGCATCGTTAGGAGCATAGGCCGCTTCAGAACGGGGAAATGGATTGCCCGCGCCCATCATCAAGGTCGACGCCATTTCGAAGAGCTTCGGCGCCTTCAAGGTGCTCGACGGCCTGTCGATGCAGGTCATGCCAGGCGAGAAGCTGGCGCTGATCGGCCCATCCGGATCGGGCAAGACGACGATCCTGCGCATCCTGATGACGCTGGAGAAGATCGACGGCGGCCATATCCAGATCGACGGCGAGCAGCTCTATCACATGGAGCGCAACGGGCAGCTGGTACCGGCCGACGAGCGGCACTTGGCCAAGATGCGCCAGAAGATCGGCATGGTCTTCCAGCTCTTCAATCTTTTCCCGCACAAATGCGTCATCGACAATGTCACGCTGGCGCCGATGCTGACCAAGGGCGTGGCGCGAGCCGCCGCCGAAAAACGGGCGATGGAACTGCTCGACATGGTGGGCCTCGCCGATAAGGCGAAGAGCATGCCGGCACAGCTTTCCGGCGGCCAGAAGCAGCGCGTCGCGATCGCCCGCGCGCTGGCGCTGTCGCCCAAGATCATGCTGTTCGACGAGGTCACCTCGGCGCTCGACCCCGAGCTGGTCGAGGAGGTGCTCAATGTCATGCGTAAGCTCGCCGCCGAAACCGACATGACGATGCTGCTCGTCACTCATGAGATGGGCTTTGCCCATGACTTTGCCGATCGCGTGCTGTTCTTCGATCGCGGCAGGATCGTCGAGGAGGGCAAGCCCGATGAGATTTTCCGCCATCCCAAGCAGGAACGCACGCAGGGCTTCCTGAAGAAGATCATCGCGGCCGGACATCGCGTCTGACCGCCATGCCAGGGCGGCGAAGCCGTCCCGAAAGCCAGAAACGGGTGGCAAGTACGCCATCCGAACCGAGCGAACCAAGAAGAGAAACAAGGAGTTGGGAACGATGAAGAAACTTGGCATCCTGGCTGGCGTCGCCGGTCTCGCCGTAAGCACCATGCTGCTCGCCTCCGGCGCGCGTTCAGCAGACGACGCAAAGCTCGAGCAGCTCAAGCAGCAGGGCTTCGCCCGCGTCGCCATTGCCAACGAGCCGCCCTACACCGCGGTCGCCGCGGACGGCAAGGTCTCGGGCGCCGCACCCGACGTAGCGCGCGAGATCTTCAAGCGCCTCGGCGTCAACGATATCGTCGCCTCCATCTCCGAATATGGCGCCATGATCCCCGGCCTGCAGGCCGGCCGCTTCGATGTCGTCACCGCCGGCCTGTTCATGAAGCCCGAGCGCTGCGCGGCTGTCGCCTATTCCGAGCCGGTGCTGTGCGATGCGGAAGCGATGCTGGTGAAGAAGGGCAACCCGAAGGGTTTCAAGAGCTATGAGGACGTCGCCAAGGACACGTCGGCCACTATCGGCGCGCCGGGCGGCGGCACCGAGGAGAAGCTGGCGCTCAATGCCGGCGTGCCGCGCGACCGCGTCATCGTCGTGCCGGACGGCCAGAGCGGCCTGAAGATGGTGCAGGACGGCCGCATCGACGCCTATTCGCTGCCCGTTCTGTCGATCAACGACCTCATCAAGAAGGCCAATGATCCGAATCTCGAAGTGATCGCGCCGGTGCAGGGCGCGCCGGTCTATTGCGACGGCGCCGCCTTCAAGAAGGGCGACGAGGCGCTGCGCGATGCCTATGACGTCGAGCTCGCCAAGATGAAGAAGTCCGGCGAGTTCGCCAAGATCATCGAGCCCTACGGCTTCTCGGCCAAGGCGGCGATGTCGACGACGCGCGAGAAGCTCTGCGCGGCGAAGTAATCTCCCTTCTTACCACCTGCGGGGAGAAGATGGCTCGAAGAGCCGGATGAGGGGCGGCGCGCCAGCATTTCAAGGTCAGCGCTGCCCCTCATCTGCCTGCCGTCATCTCCTCCCCGTGGGCGGGGACAAGGCTGTCGGAGCCGTCTCGCAACGACTGCAAACGTTAGGAAAATTTGAAACTCAATGACCCAGTGGTCCGGCTATCTCGGCCTGATATTGCAGGGAGCGCTTGTCACCATCGAGCTGACGCTGATGGGGTCGGTGCTTGCGCTCGTCATGGCCTTTCTCGCCGGCATGGGACGTGTGTCGCGCTTCTTCATCGTGCGCGCGATTGCCACGACCTATATCGAGTTCTTCCGCGGCACCTCGATCTTCGTGCAGCTGTTCTGGGCCTATTTCGTGCTGCCTTTCGCCGGTCTGTCGCTGACGCCTTTGCAGGCCGGCGTGCTGGCGCTGGGGCTCAATGTCGGAGCCTATGCGGCGGAAGTCGTGCGCGGCGCCATCCTGTCGATCGGCCGTGAGCAATATGAGGCCTGCACGGCGCTTAATCTCGGCCGCTGGCAAGGCATGCGCCACGTCATCCTGCCGCAGGCGCTGCTCATCATGCTGCCAACCTTCGGCAACAACGCGATCGAGCTGCTCAAGGCGACTTCGGTCGTATCGCTGATCTCGCTTGCCGATCTCACCTTCCAGGCGCAAGTGGTGCGCTCGCAGACGGGCAGCACGCTGATGCCCTTCCTCTCCGTTCTCGTCATCTATTTCGCGCTCGCGCTGATCATCTCCTGGGGCGTGCGCTCGCTGGAGCGCCGCATGGCGCGCGGTCTCGACGGAGTGCGTGTCTGATGGAATGGGCCCGCTGATGGAATGGGATTGGAACTTTGTCTGGGAGATCATGCCGACCCTGATCCAGGGGGTGAAGATCACGATCCTGGCGACCGTGCTCGGCTCGATCCTGGCCGGGATCGTCGGTCTGGCGATCGCGCTGGCGCGGCGCTCGCCTAACCGCACGGTGTCGCGCAGCGTCGGCTGGTTCGCCGAATTCATCCGCGGCACGCCGCTTCTGGTGCAGCTCTATTTCATCTTCTACGTGCTGCCCGATATCGGCATCCTGCTGCCGCCCTTGGTGGCGGGCGTCATCGGGCTTGGACTGCACTACGGCACCTATACGGCCGAGGTCTATCGCGCCGGCATCGACAATGTGCCTCGCGGTCAGTGGGAGGCCGCCAAGGCCTGCAATCTTAACGGCCGCCACACCTGGACGCATGTCATCCTGCCGCAGGCGATCCCGCCGATGATCCCGGCCTTGGCCAACTATTTCATCGCCATGTTCAAGGAGACGCCGCTGCTTTCGGCGATCACCGTGCTGGAGCTGATGAACCAAGCCAAGAGCGTCGCCAATACCTATTACCGCTACATCGAGCCGATGACGCTGGTTGGCGCCTTCTTCCTCGTCATCAGCCTCTGCTCCGTCGTGCTGTTGCGCTGGCTGGAGCGTCGTTACGGCAGGATCGAGAGATGAAAGTCATGAAACCGTTGCCCGAAATCGAGCTGGCATCGACCCGGCCCGCACTCGATGCGCGTCCGCTCGAAAAGCGCGTCGGGCTGATTGCTTTGGCCACCGATCATACCAGCGAGGTCGACTTCCGCCGCATGGTGGCGAGCGAGCGGATCGGCGTCTATGTCGCGCGCATCCCCTACGCCAATCCGACGACGCCGGACAATCTGCGCAAGATGCAGCCCTCGCTTTCGACGGGCGCGGCACTGATCCTGCCGGACGAGACGCTCGATGCCGTCTGCTATTCCTGCACGTCTGCTTCCGTGGTGATCGGCGACGCCGAGATCGAGCAGGCGATCCAGGCGGCCAAGCCGAATGTTCCCGTGGTCACGCCGCCCATGGCCGGCGTGCGCGGCCTCAACGCTTTTGGCGTGAAGCGGATCAGCATTCTCACTCCTTACACCGTCGAGACCAGCCGGCCGATGGCCGCCTATTTCGCCGCGCACGGCTTCGACATCGAGAGCGTCACCTGCCTCGGCTTCGAGGACGATCGGGAGATGGCACGCATCGAGCCTACCTCGCTCGTCGATCTGGCGCGCAAGGCGACGCATGCGCAGGCGGATGCGCTGTTCGTTTCATGCACCGCGCTACGCGCGGCGCTCGCCGTTCCAGGCATGGAGGAGGCAATCGGCCGCCCGGTCGTCACCAGCAACCAGGCGAGCGCCTGGAACTGCCTGCGGCTTTGCGGCGACGACACGGCGCGGCCGCAGTTCGGCCGGCTGATGACGAAGCCATTGGCCCAGTGAGCGGCATGCCAATGACCAAAACGGAAGTCACGCTTCAGCATATCCGCGTTGCGCGCGAACGCATTGCCGGAAAGGTCGAGCGGACGCCGACTGTGTTGTCGCAAAGCCTCTCGGATCGCGTGGGCCATCCCGTTCACCTCAAGCTGGAACATCACCAGACGACCGGCGCGTTCAAGCTGCGCGGCGCGTCCAACGCGATCGCCGCGTTGAGTCCGGAGGAAAGGTCGCGCGGCGTCGTCGCGGCATCGACCGGCAATCACGGCCGCGCGCTGGCCCATGCGGCGAAGCTCGAGGGCATGCGGGCGGTGATCTGCATGTCGAAGCTGGTGCCCGAGAACAAGCTCGATGCAATCCGCCGCCTTGGCGCGGATATTCGCATCGTCGGCAACAGCCAGGACGATGCCCAGCAGGAGGTGGACAGGCTGGTTGCGGAGGAGGGGCTGGTCATGCTGCCGCCCTTCGACCATCCGGACATCGCCGCTGGGCAGGGCACGCTGGGGCTGGAGATATTGGAGCAGGTTCCGGACGCAGCAAGTGTGCTCGTGCCGCTCTCCGGCGGCGGCCTTGCGGCCGGAGTTGCCGCGGCGGTCAAGGGGGTGAGCCCAGCCACCAAAGTCGTCGGCGTCTCGATGGCGCGCGGTGCCGCGATGAAGGCGAGTCTCGATGCCGGCCGCCCCGTGCAGGTCGAGGAATTGCCGACGCTTGCGGACTCGCTGGGCGGCGGCATCGGCCTCGATAACCGGCTGACCTTTGCCATGTGCCGTGAGCTGCTCGACGACGTCATCCTGCTTTCCGAGGACGAGATCGCCGCCGGCATTCGGCATGCCTATGAGGAAGAGCGCGAGATCGTCGAAGGCGCGGGCGCGGTCGGCATCGGCGCGCTGCTTGCTGGGAAGGTCACTGCGAAAGGACCGGTGGTGGCCATCCTGTCTGGCCGCAACATCGACATGAGCCTGCATCGCCGCATCGTCTGCGGCAACGCTGCACTGACGGAGCGCCCCACATGAGCCGCATGACCATCCTCACCGAAGCCGAGCTGCGCAAGATCGTGACGCTCGATCTGGATGCGGTCGCCTGCGTCGAGAACGCGTTTCGGGCTTTGGTGACAATGCCGGTGGCGATGCCGCCAATCTTGAGGCTTGACATTCACGAGCATCGCGGCGAGGTCGACGTGAAGTCCGCCTACGTGCCCGGCATAGATGGCTTCGCCGTCAAGATAAGCTCCGGCTTCTTCGACAATCCGAAGCTCGGCCTGCCGAGCGGCGGCGGCATGATGGTGCTGCTTTCGGCCAAGACCGGTGTGGTCGAGGCGCTGCTGCTCGACAATGGCTATCTGACCGATGTGCGCACCGCCGCAGCCGGCGCGGTCGCGGCCAAGCATCTGTCGCGCGAAGACTCCAGCATAGCGGCGATCTTCGGCGCCGGCTTGCAGGCCGGCCTGCAATTGGAAGCGCTGCGCCTCGTCAGGCCGATCGCGGAGGCGCGCGTCTGGGCGCGCGATGCGGCCAAGGCCGAGGCGACCGCGGCCCGCTTGCGCGAGAGACTGGGCATCATGGTGCGTGCCGAGCCGGATGCGGCGAGGGCGGCAGCGGGCGCCGACATCATCGTCACCACCACGCCTTCGACCGAGCCGCTGATCAAGGCCGGGTTCGTCTCGGCCGGCCAGCACATCACCGCGATGGGCTCGGATGCCGAGCACAAGAACGAGATCGCGCCGGCGATCCTTCGCCTGGCAGATCTCTATGTCGCAGACAGCGCGAAGCAGACGCGGCGCTTGGGCGAGCTTCACCACGCCATCGAGGCAGGGGCGATGGCGGCCGACGCGGAAGTCACTGAGCTCGGCCAGGTCATCGCCGGGAAAAAGCACGGACGACGATCGGCCGGCGACATCACCATCGCGGATCTCACCGGCACCGGCGTGCAGGACACCGCGATCGCCACCTTAGCCCGCGACCGCGCTGGGGCGGCGAAGACGGGAACGATTTTCGAAAGCTGAATATGGCCGCGAGGCCCAACAAACGAGGACCAACAAAATGCAGCCGAACCTGAAATTCTCGCGGGGCGAATTTGCCGATCGCCTGGCAAAGACGCGGAAAGCCATGGAGGCCAAGGGGGTCGATCTGCTGATCGTCAGCGATCCGTCCAACATGGCGTGGCTGACCGGCTATGACGGCTGGTCCTTCTATGTGCATCAGGCGGTCATCGTGCCGCCTTCGGGCGAGCCGGTCTGGTATGGCCGCGGCCAGGACGCCAACGGCGCCAAGCGCACCGCCTATCTCGCGCATGACAACATCATTGGCTACGCCGACCACTACGTGCAGTCGACCGAGCGGCACCCGATGGACTATCTCGCCAGCGTGCTTGCCGATCGCCGCTGGGACAAGCTGACCATCGGCGTCGAGATGGACAATTATTGGTTCTCGGCGGCTGCCTTCGCCTCGCTGCAGAAGCACCTGCCCAACGCCCGCTTCCTCGACGCCACCGCGCTGGTCAATTGGCAGCGCGCGGTGAAGAGCCCGACCGAGGTCGACTTCATGCGCAAGGCCGCCCGCATCGTCGAGGCCATGCATCAGCGCATCGTCGACAAGATCGAGGTCGGCATGCGCAAATGCGATCTGGTCGCCGAGATCTATGATGCCGGCACGCGCGGCGTTGAGGGCATCGGCGGCGACTATCCGGCGATCGTGCCGCTCTTGCCATCGGGCGCCGACGCCTCGGCGCCGCATCTCACCTGGGACGACCAGCCGATGAAGGTGGGCGAGGGCACCTTCTTCGAGATCGCCGGCTGCTACAATCGCTACCACTGCCCGCTGTCGCGCACCGTCTTCCTCGGCAAGCCGACGCAGGCCTTTCTCGACGCCGAGAAGGCGACGCTAGAGGGCATGGAGGCGGGCCTTGCGGCCGCCAAGCCGGGCAATGTCTGCGAGGACATCGCCAATGCCTTCTTCGCCGTGCTGAAGGAGTACGGCATCGTCAAGGACAACCGCACCGGCTACTCGATCGGTCTTTCCTATCCGCCGGATTGGGGCGAGCGCACGATGAGCCTGCGCCCCGGCGATCGCACCGAGCTCAAGCCCGGCATGACCTTCCATTTCATGACGGGTCTGTGGCTCGAGACAATGGGACTTGAAATCACCGAATCGATCCTGATCACCGAGACCGGCGTCGAGTGCCTGGCCAATGTGCCGCGCAAACTGTTCGTGAAGGATTGAGGCCTATGCCAGCTCTGCCTCCATCGCCGATAACGCCGACCGTCGATTTCGAGCGCGACGGTGTCCAGCACGGCTTTCTGCGCCTGCCTTACAGCCGCGACGATTCCGCCTGGGGCTCGGTGATGATTCCGATCTGTATCGTCCGCAACCGCAACGGGCAGACGGCGCTGCTTACCGGGGGAAATCACGGCGACGAATATGAAGGCCCGCTGGCGCTCTACGAGCTCGCTCGCACGCTCGACCCGAAGGATGTCACCGGCACCGTCATCATCGTGCCGGCGATGAACTATCCGGCGTTCCGCGCCGGCAGCCGCACCTCGCCGATCGACAAGGGCAACATGAACCGCAGCTTTCCCGGCCGGCCGGACGGTACCGTGACGGAAAAGATTGCCGACTATTTCCAGCGCGAATTGTTGCCGCGGGCGGACATCGTGTTCGACTTCCACTCCGGCGGAAAGACGCTGGACTTCGTGCCGTTCTGCGCCGCGCATACGCTGCCGGACAAGGAACAGGAGAAAGAGGCCTTCGCCGCGGTCGAAGCCTTCTCGGCTCCGTTCTCGATGCGCATGACCGAGATCGATACCGTTGGCATGTATGACACCGCGGCCGAGAAGATGGGCAAGGTCTTCGTCACTACCGAGCTCGGCGGTGGCGGCACGGCCCGGGCCGAGACGGTGCGCATCGCTCGCCGTGGCATCCTCAATGTGCTTCGCCATGCCGGCATCGTTGATGGTGCTATCGAGAAAAATCGAACTCAATGGCTCGACATGCCCTCGGGGGACTGCTTTGCGTTTGCCGAGGACGAGGGCATGATCGAGACCATGATCGATCTCGGCGAGAAGGTGGAGGAAGGCCAGGTCGTGGCGCGCATCCATTCGACCGGTCGCACCGGCACCGCGCCCCAGGAGATCAAGGCCAGGATGTCAGGGCTCCTGGCCGCGCGCCATTTCCCCGGCCTGGTCAAGGCCGGCGATTGTGTTGCGGTGCTTGCCGTCGAGGTTGACTGAAGCGCGCCAGGTAGAAGCGACGCCGTAACGCCGCCAAGGCCACCTGCGTTACGGCTCGCATTCAACTGTGGAATAGGTAGGCGGCAATCGAGTCCGGCTTCATCTCGATCGAGAAGCCCGGCGCCGTCGGCGGCATGTACGCCGCATTCTCAATGGCACAGGGCTCGAGGAAATGCTCGTGCAGGTGATCGACATATTCGATCACCCGTCCATCCTTGGTGCCCGACACCGCGATATAGTCGATCATCGACAGATGCTGGACATATTCGCACAGGCCGACGCCGCCGGCATGCGGCCAGACCGGCAAGCCGAACTTGGCGGCGATCAAAAGCACGGCCAGCACCTCGTTCAGGCCGCCCATGCGGCAGGAATCTATCTGCACGATATCGATCGCGCCGCCGGCGATGAACTGCTTGAACATGATGCGGTTCTGGCACATCTCGCCGGTCGCAACCTTGATCGGCGCCACCGCCTTGCGGATCTTGGCATGGCCGGCGACATCGTCCGGGCTGGTCGGCTCCTCGATGAAGAAGGGCTTGGCGAAGGCAAGATCGCGCAGCCAGTCGATCGCCTGGTCGACCTCCCAGACCTGGTTCGCGTCGATCATCAGGTAACGGTCCGGACCGATCACCTCGCGGGCGATCCTGAGACGGCGGATGTCGTCGGCGCGGTCGCGGCCCACCTTCAGCTTGATGTGATTGAACCCCTCGTCGACTGCTTCCTGGCAGAGGCGCCTCAGCTTGTCGTCGGGATAGCCGAGCCAGCCGGCCGATGTGGTATAGCAGGCATAGCCTTCGCGCTCGAGGCTGGCGATGCGCTCGGCCTTGCCGGCCTCGGCCTTCCTCAGGATCTCCAGCGCTTCGGCCGGCGTGATCGCATCGGTGAGATAGCGGAAGTCGACGATGCGCACGATCTCTTCCGGGCTCATGTCGGCGACAAGGCGCCAGACCGGCTTGCCGGCTTCCTTGGCCCACAGATCCCAGACCGCATTGACAACCGCGCCGACGGCGAGGTGCATGGCGCCCTTGTCCGGGCCGATCCAGCGCAACTGGCTGTCGCCGGTCACGTGATGCCAGAAGCGGCTGGGATCTTGCTTGACCCAGTCGAGGTCGATCCCGACAACAAGATGGCGCAGCGCCTCGATCGCCGCGCAGCAGATCTCGTTGCCCCGGCCGATGGTGAAGGTGAGCCCGTGGCCGCTGAGCCCCTCGCTATCGGTGTCGAGGATGACATAGGCGGCCGAATAATCGGGGTCCGGATTCATCGCGTCCGACCCGTCGAGGCTCTGCGACGTCGGGAAGCGCAGATCGAAGACGCGAAGATCGGTAATGCAGGTCATGCTCGGTGCCTCATCAGATCGACCAGCCGCCGTCGATATTATAGGCCTGCCCGGTCGTATAGGTGGCGCCGGCGAGATAGACGGCAAGATCGGCGATCTCCTCCGCCGTGCCCAACCTTCCCATCGGCTGGCGGGCGATGAAGGCGGCACGGGCGGCCTCATAGTCGCCTTGCGCCCGCATGCGGCTTTCGAGCGAGGGGCTCTCCACCGTGCCGGGGCAGATCGCGTTGCAGCGAATGCCTTTACCGACATAGTCGGCGGCGATCGATTTGGTCAGCCCGATCACGGCCGCCTTGGTCACGCCATAGGCGAAGCGGTTCGGCACGCCTTTCGGGGCGCCGGCGACCGAGGACATGTTGATGATCGCCCCATCGCCGCGCTCCAGCATGCCGGGCAGCACGGCGCGGATGGTGCGGATCATGGCGCGCACATTGAGGTTGAAGGCAAAGTCGAGGTCCTCGTCCTTCATGTCGAGGATCGAGCCGGAATGGACGAAGCCGGCGCAGTTGAAAAGCACATCGACGCGGCCGATTTCGGCGAAGGCGGCCTGCACGGCGTCGTCGTTCAGCACGTCGAGCTTGCGAGTCTTGATGGCCGAGGTGTTGCCGAGCTCGGCCAGCGCCGCTTCGTTGATGTCGGTGGCGTGGACGATCGCGCCAGCCTTGGCGAAAGCCAACGCGCTAGCCCGACCGATGCCTTGCGCAGCGGCCGTCACGACCACCACCTTGCCTGTCAGATCAGCCATGTTGTTTTGTCTCCGTCTTCAGCCGAGCCGGGGGCGCCGCTCGACGATATAGATGTGATCGGCGGCCAGCACGACCTCGTCGCGCTGGTTCAAAACCTCGACGCGCTCGATGACGCGCCCGGAGTCCGGCCGCTTCGGATCGTCTTCCTTCGCGGCGATCGTCGTGCGCGTGCGGATCGTGTCGCCGATAAAGACCGGCTTGATGAAGCGCAGCCTGTCATAACCGTAGGAGAAGGCGACCGGGTTGATGACGCTCGCGGTCAGGCCGACGCCGACCGAGAACACCAGCGTGCCATGCGCGATGCGCTGGCCGAAGGGCGTCGTCTTCATGAACTCGGCGTCCATGTGGTGCGGAAAGAAATCGCCGGTGTGGCCGGCATGGACGACAAAGTCGGTCTCGGTGATGGTGCGGCCGCTGGTCAGCCGCGACGAGCCGATCTCGTAGTCGTCGAAATAGGTGACCTGTTCCATGCCGTTCCTTACGGTTTTGCGGTGAGCGGCGTCGCCGGCGCGGCGCTCGAACGATAGGCGGCTTCCACCAGTGCCATGGTGTTCCAGGCATCTTCGACGGAGCTGACCAGCTCTTTGTCTTCCCCGGAGGCGAAGCGCTGCACATTGGCCATGCGCCCGACAAAGGCGTCGGGGAACCATTCGCCGGTGAGCGGCACGCCGACCCAATCGGAGCCGCCTTTAGGGTGGATTTCCAGCACGTCGGGCTCACCGCGCGGATAGTCGAGATTGAGGCCAAGCTTGACGTAGGCGGCGCCCTCGGTGCCGCAGATACGGAACTCGCAGGCCTGATGCCGCCGTCCGAACTTATGATCGTGGTTGATCGAGAGCGCGCAGCGCACCGTGTCGCCATAGTCGAGGATGGCGCTTGTCCGGGTCTGCGCTACCTTGTGATTGGGATTGCCGAGCGTCTTGGCATGCACGCCCCTCGGGTCGCCGAGAAGCTGCCGGATCAGGTCCAGATAGTGGATCGAATGCATGGCGATCTCGACACGCGGCGCCGCGAGCAGGAATTCCCAGAGCTGCCACGGCGTTGCGAGCGCCAGCCAGGCATCGAAGTCGACGACCTCGCCAAGCCAGCCCTTGGCGATCGCGTCCTTCAGCGCCAGCATCATCGGCGCAAAGCGAAGCTGGAAATTCACTGCAGCCTTGAGCTTCTTGGCGCGACAGATTTCAAGGATCTCGGTTGCCTCGCCAAGGTAGTTGCCCATCGGCTTCTGGATCAATGCGACCGCGTCGTCGGGCAGGGCCTTCAGCACCTCGGCGTGCCGGCCGGGCGGCGTTGCGAGATCGAAGATCGCATCCTTGACGGCAGCCGCTTCGTCCACCGAGCCGAATGCCGTCACGCCCCATTGTTCGGCCAGTTTCCGAGCCTTGGCCTGGTCCGGATCGTAGAGACCCACCACTGGAAAACCAGCCTTGCGATAGGCCGGGAAATGCGCATCGCCGACGATCGAGCCGGCGCCGAAGGTGACGATCGGACGCGGCTTTGCAGGCATCGGCCAGGATTGCGCCAGCGAGGCGGGATCGAAGGCATCAGTCATGGTGGAAGACTTTATCCATCGTCGCCCACCACTCGCCATCCTGCCTTGTCGGCAAGGGTTCCTGGCATGGCATGCAGACCGACCACCATTCCTGGGTCTTCGGATCGGCCGCCATCTTGGCCATGTCGGCGGCATAGTCGGTGCCGTGATACTCGAAATAGGAGAACAGCAGGTTCTCCGGCCGCTTGAGGTAGATCGAGTAGTTCTTGATGTTGCAGGCGGAGATCATCTCGAGCACGTCCGGCCAGACGGCGGCGTGCAGGCGCACATATTCCTCGACCTTTTCCGGCTTCAGGCCAAGCACCATGCCAATTCGCTGCATTCTCAGTTCCTCCGCTCCGTGACGGTGACGCTGAATTCGACGACGCTCAGCGCCTTGATCGCATCGAAATCCCAGTCGATGCCGAGGCCCGGCTCGTCCGGCGGCAGGGCGTGGCCGTTTTCGATCACCATCTTCTTGCCCGTCAACTCATCCAGCTGCGGGATATATTCCACATATTTGCCGTTCGGCACCGCGCAGGCCAGGCTGACATGCAGTTCCATCAGGAAATGCGGGCAGATCGGCATGTCGAAGGCTTCCGCCATATGCGCCACCTTCAGCCAGGGCGTGATGCCGCCGATGCGGCCGACATCGACCTGGACGATGCTGCAGCCGCCCTTCTGCATATATTCGCGGAAATGGCGGATCGAATAGAGCGACTCGCCGACGGCGATAGGCGTCGCCGTCGAATTCGATAGCCGCACATGGCCGTCTATGTCGTCGGCCGGCAGCGGCTCCTCGATCCAGGCGAGATCGAGATCGCGCAGCCGCTCGGCGCGCCGGATGGCTTCGTCGACGGTAAAACCCTGGTTGCAGTCGATCATGATCTCATAGCCGTCGCCGACCGCCTTGCGCACGGCCGACAACCGGGCAAAATCCTCGGCGCCGTGCGGCTTGCCGATCTTGACCTTCGAGCCGGTGAAGCCTTTCGCCTTGGCGGCCAGCGCATCTTCGACAAGCGCTTCAGTCTCGATGTGCAGCCAGCCGCCTTCGGTGGTGTAAAGCGGACAGCGGTTCTTGGCGCCGCCGGCAAGCTTCCAGAGCGGCAGCTTCTGCTTCTTCGCCCGAAGGTCCCAGAGCGCAGTGTCGATGGCGGCGAGCGCGATGGCCGTGATAGCGCCGATGGTGGTGGCGTGCGTGGCGAATTCAAGATCGTGCCAGATCGCCTCGATCCGGTCGGCATCCTCACCGATAAGGCGCGGCGCGAGGTGGTCGGCCAGAAGCCGCATCACCGAAGAGCCGCCGGTGCCGATCGTGTAGCTGTAGCCCATGCCGACCGCCCCGTCGACGTCGGTGATGGTGACGATCGGCGTCTCCTGGCTGACGAAACTCTGGATGGCGTCGGTGCGCTTCACCTTCGGCACCAGATCGACCATTGCAAGCTCGACTTTCTCGATCTTCGCCATCGTCAGGCCCTCAAGGATTTGCCGGTTTCCGCGGAAAAGAGATGCGCCTGCGACAGGTCGAAGCTCATCGCTACACGATCGCCCGCCCGCAATGGCCTCGGGTTCAGCATCCGCGAAACCCAGTCGCGGCGGTCGAATTCGGCGAACACCAGCGTCTCGTTGCCGAGCGGCTCGGTCACCGTCACCGGCAGCTCGATCTCGTGGACGTCAGCGGCATCGCCCGAATGCAGGCCGTGGCCCACGGGGTAGAGGTCGTCGGGACGCAGGCCGAACACTACCTTGTCGCCGGCGTTCACCTTGGCCTTGAAACGGCCGGGCAGCGGCAGGCTCTGTCCGCCGGAAAAGACGATCTTGCCGTCGTCCACGGTTGCCTCCTGCAGGTTCATCGGCGGCGAGCCGATGAAGCCCGCCACGAAGCGTGTCGCCGGCCGCTGGAAGACCTCGTCCGGCGTGCCGACCTGCTCGATGTTGCCGTCGCGCATGATGACGATGCGGTCGGCGAGCGTCATCGCCTCGACCTGGTCGTGGGTAACGTAGATGACCGTGGACTTCACCTTGGCGTGCAGCTTCTTGATCTCGGTGCGCATCTGCGTGCGTAGCTTGGCGTCGAGGTTGCTGAGCGGCTCGTCGAACAGGAAGACGTCCGGGTCGCGCACGATGGCGCGGCCCATGGCGACGCGCTGGCGCTGGCCGCCGGAAAGCTGGGAGGGGCGGCGCTCGAGCAGCGCGTCGAGGCCGAGAATGGCCGAGGCCTCGGCGACGCGACGGTCCATCTCTTCCTTCGGCGCGCCGGCTATCTTCAGGGAGAAACCAAGATTTTCGCGCACCGTCATGTGCGGATAAAGTGCGTAGGATTGGAACACCATCGAGATGTTGCGCGAACGCGGCGGCAGATCGTTGACGATGCGGTCACCGATCTCGATCGTGCCGCCGGAGATGTCTTCCAGCCCGGCGATCATGCGCAGCGTGGTCGACTTGCCGCAGCCGGACGGCCCGACCAGCGCGATGAATTCGCGGTCGGCGACATCGAGGTCGATGCCGTGCACGATCTCCATGTTGCCGTAACGCTTGGTCAGTTTCTTGAGCGAAACAATCGCCATCGGATCAACCTTTCACCGCGCCGGAAGTCAGGCCGCCGACGAGGTGTTTCTGGACGATGAAGGTAAGGAGCAGCGCCGGGATGATCATCACCACCGCCAGCGCGCACATGCCGCGCCAGTCGATGGTGAATTCGGCGGTGTAGTCGAGCAGCCCGACGGGGAGCGTCTTGGAATTGATCGAGCGCGTCAGCTGCGAGGCGAGCGCGAATTCGTTCCAGGAGGTAAGGAAGGCGAAGATGCCGGCCGACGCGATGCCTGGCCCGGCGAGTGGAAACTCGACCTGCCAGAAGGCCTGCCAGCGCGTGCAGCCGTCGATTTGCGCGGCCTCGGCGAGATCCTTCGGCACCTGGCGGAAGAAGCCGTCGATCAGCCAGATGGTGAACGGCACATTGAGCGCGACATAGGCGAGGATCAGGCCGAAATGCGTGTCGATGATGTCGAGCCGCGCATAGACGAAAAACAGCGGCAGCGACAGCGCGATGCCGGGCACGGTGCGGGTCAGCATCAGGCCGAGGAACATCGCCGACTTGCCGCGGAAACGGTAGCGCGCGAAAGCGTAGCCACCGGCCATGCCGATGGCGATGGCAATGACGGTCGAGGTCACCGAGATGATCAGGGAATTGCGGAAATAGTCGAGGACGGGAATGCCGCCCTTGCCGACACCGCTGAACATGGCGACGTAGGCATCGAGCGAGACCTGCTGCGGGATCCAGACCGGCGGCTTGGCAAGGATCTCGACCGTCGGCCGCAGCGAGGACAGCACGATCCAGATGCCGGGCAGACAGATCAAAAGCATGGCGAGGAACAGGCCGACGCGGTGGGCGACGACGCCGGCGCGGCGCCTCAGACGGGCGGATGCGTTGGCGTCCATCGTCACCACTCCGCGCCGATCTGGGTCCGCGCCGCTGCGAGCTTCTTGAAGAAATAGACGGTGAAGACGATCGACAGCAGGATCGAAAAATAGGCCATCGCATTGGCCACGCCCATGCGCGCGTCACTGTATGCGGTGCGCGCGACCAGCGTCCACAACAGTTCCGTGCGGCCGGCCGGGCCGCCATCGGTCATGATCTTGACGATGTCGTAGGCGCGCGCAACGTCGAGCGAGCGGATGGTCATGGCGATATAGGCGAAGGGCATGATGAAGGGCCAGGTCACATAGCGGAAGGTTTGCCACGGCGTGCAGCCGTCGACGCGCGCCGCTTCGACCGGCTCCTTCGGCATGGCGAGCAGGCCGGCGAGGATCAGGATCGCGAAGATCGAGGTCGACGACCAGATCTCCGCGACTGAAATGGCGATGAAGGCGAGATGGCCTTCGATCAGCCAGGGAATGGCGTCCCGCGTGATGCCTAGCGACTGCAGCGCGTTGTTCACCAAGCCGATATTGTCGTTGAACATGAACTTGAACTGGAAGCCGACCAGGATCGGCGAGAACATCATCGGGAACATCATGATGGTGCGCAGCAACCGCTGGCCGCGGCTTGCCTTCTCGACCAGCAGCGCGAGGCCGAGACCGAGCAGCATTTCGAGATTGAGCGCGATGGTGAGCAGGAGCACGGTGCGGCCGAAGGCCCACCAGAAATTCGCGTCGGACAGAATGTTGCGATAGTTGCGCAGGCCGATGAAGGTGAAGAAGGTTTCCGGCCGCGTCAGCCTGAACGGCGTGAAGCTCGAATAGAATGACAGGCAGAGCGGCACGACCACCACGGCCGCCAGAACGAGCACGGCCGGCAGCAGAAGAAGCGTTGGCGCGGAAAGCCGCTTGGCCGTCATCCAAAGTCCCAAAATTGTTTGCACGGCCGGCGATGGGCGGCCGCCTCGGTCAAAGCGGCGCCGGTCGCGAAGACCGGCGCCGCTGGGAGGATAGTCCTTAGAGCTTGCCGGCGTCCTCGAGGATCTGCGTCGCCTTGGCGGCAGCGTCGTCGAGCGCCTGCTTGGAGGTCTTGTCGCCGAGGATGGCGGCCTGAAGTTCGGGATAGACCGCGTTGGAGATCTCGATCCATTCCGGCGTCTGCGGCACCGGGAAGGCGTTCTTGGCGGCTTCCTGGAAGGCCTGCAGCACTTCGGTTTTGTAAGGATCGGACTTGGCCTGCTCGAGGTCCCATTCCCACACCTTGGTGCGGGTGGGCAGCGGGCCGGCCGCGGCTTCCAGCTTCTGGCTGTCCTCGTTGGTCAGCCACCAGACGAGGGAGGCGGCGGCCTCCTTGTTGGCGCAGTTTTCGGTCACCGAGAAGCCATGCGCGCCGGACCAGCCCGAGCGCTTGCCGGACGAGCCTTTCGGCTGCACCTTGACGCCGACATTGCCGGCGACCTTGGACGACTTCGGGTCGTTGAAGAAGCCGGCCCAGCCCGGCCAGTCGAGGTTGAGCGCCACCGTGCCGGACGCGAACCCCTGGCCGAGATCATCCCACAAATAGTTGGTCGTGCCGGCGGGCACAGCCTTGGCCTTGTAGAGCTTGACGAACCAGTCGAGCGCCTTGACGCCGGCCTCGGAGTTGAAGGCAGGCTTGCCGTCCTTGTCGAGATATTCGCCGCCGTCGGCGATCAGCATCTCGTAGAAGCGGCCGTTGATCGCCTCTTCCTTGCCGGCATATTGCGTGCCGTAGAAGTCGGGCGGGCTGGCGAAGAATTCCGCCTGCTGGGCCATCTCGTCGAAGGTGTCCGGCGGGGCGAGCTCCTCGCCGTATTTCTCCTTGTAGGCCTTCTTCTTGGCTTCGTCCTGGTAGAGGCTCTTCTGGTAGTAGAGCGCCGAGACGTCGAACTGCGCGCGCGGCAGCATCACCAGCTTGCCGTCGAGCGTGCCGGCGGCGATGTTGGCCGGGACGAAAGCGTCGATCTCCTCCTTCGGCAGCAGCTTGGCGAGGTCGGTGTAGATGCCCGGATATTGCGGCGCGAACGAGGTGTGGTTGGAGCCGACGCACCAGGTGATCGAGTTGGAGGCGATGTCCGACTTGATCTCCTTGTCGAGATCGAAATGGTTCTTCTTGGAGATGACGTTGACCTTGGCGCCGGTCGCCTTCTCCCACTCGCCGATGCGCGCGTAGAGTTTTTCGTATTGCTGGCCGCCGATCAGCTTGGCGTCGATCGTGACGCCGGTGAACTTGCCCGGCAGGTCGGCAGCAAAGACCGCACCCGATGCCATGAGCAATGCGCCGGCGGCGACGCCGGAAAGCAGTCTGTTCATGAATATCCTCCCTGGAACGGCCGCAGGCCGTCGTGGCTGAAGCTCCATGCTTCATTCATATGCAAACAAATTATTCATAAGTCGTCAAGCCGAAACTTCTTCCCTATGAAGGCTGTCTTGCGTATATGAAGATCACAATTCACCAGAGGGCATCGGGTGCAGGACGACGAGGAAGATCGCTATCGCGCGCCGGCACTGGACAAGGGGCTGGACATTCTGGAACTGCTCGCCAGCGTCGATGGCGGCCTGACCCAGGCCGAGATCGCCAAGCGGCTCGACCGCAGCCCGAACGAATTTTACCGGATGCTCGACCGTCTGGTGAAACGCGGGTACGTGACCCGGCCAGACGGCGACCGCTACTCGCTGACGCTGAAGCTGTTCGGGCTTGGCCAGCTGCATGCGCCGGTGCGCAGGCTGGTCTCCTACGCCACGTCGATCATGCGGGAACTGGCCGAGACCTCTTGGCAGGCAAACCAACTCGTCGTGTTCGACCGGGGCAGCGCCGTGGTCATTGCCCAGCAGGAAGCGCCGCGATACTGGGGCATCTCGATCCGCGTCGGCTCGCATATCAGCCTGTTCGACACCGGCTCGGGACATGTGCTGCTGGCCTTCCGCTCACCGGAAGAGCGCGAGATGATGATCGCCGAGCATTTGCGCAGCAACGAGGAGATGAAGTTGTCGCCCGACTTCTTCGCACGCCTCGACCAGGTGCGCGATCGTGGCTACGAGATGATGGCTTCGTTGCAGACCGCCGGCGTCTACAATCTGTCGGCGCCGGTGCTCGGTTCCGACGGGCACGGCATCGCCGCGCTCACCATACCTTATATCACTCTGGTCAACGCGCCGGCAGCGCCCGATATCACCAGGACCATCACGCTGCTCCAGGCAGCAGCGGCCCGCCTGTCGCAACTCGCCGGGTCGGATGTGAGGTCATAGGAACAATTCTTATTTGAATGATGAATTCTCCCGTGAGATGATCGAGCTCATTTTTGAAGCATGTCGTTTGCGCAAAAGCCGCTGCGCAATTCGGCCACGTGGATAGCGCGACAAGGGAGGAAGCCATGATCGTCGATACGCACCTGCATCTCATCGACAGGGCGGCGCTACGCTATCCATGGCTCTCCGGCGTGCCGGCCCTCGACCGCGATTTTTCCCACGACGAATATGCCACCGAGGCGCGCCGCGCAGGCATAGAATTGGCGCTCCATATGGAGGTCGACGTCCACCCGGCCGATATCGCGGCCGAGACAGCCCTTGTCGAAGGACTGTCGAAGAAGCCCGGCAGCCTGGTGCGGGGCGCGATCGTGTCGTGCCGGCCGGAAGAACCTGGCTTCGCCGCCTGGCTGGACAAGGTGAAGGCCGATCCATTTGTCAAAGGATTCCGCCGCGTGCTGCATGTCGTGCCCGACGACGTCTCCGAGGGCGCCCTGTTCCGCGAGAACATCAGGCGCATCGCCGGCAGCGGGCTGACCTTCGATCTTTGCGTCCTGCCGCGACAGATGAGCCAAGCGATCGCGCTGGTCGATCTGGCGCCTGACGTGCAATTCGTTCTCGATCATTGCGGCGTGCCCGACATCCGGGGCAAGGCCGAGCATCCCTGGCGCGAGCAGATCGCCGAGATCGCCCGGCGCCCCAATGTCGTCGGCAAGATCTCCGGCGTCGTCGCCTATGCCGATCCGGCGAGCTGGACCGTCGAGACCCTGCGGCCTTATGTCGAGCACACGATCGGCAGCTTCGGCTGGGATCGCGTCGTGTGGGGCAGCGACTGGCCGGTCTGCACGCTCGGTGGCGGGCTGCTCGGCTGGGTAGCGGCGACGCACGCGCTCCTTGCCGGGGCGAGCGAAACCGAGCGCGCGAAACTGCTCTCCGGCAACGCGAAGAAGCTCTGGCGGCTGTGAGCCGCAAGGCCGATGCCCGACTGTATTAGCGGGGCGCCGCGAAGCTCTGCCGGAACAGGCGATTGATGTCGGCGACGACGCGGGGGGCGTCCTGCCGGCCGGCAAGACCCTCGTTGAGGCGATCGGACGCCGCCTGCTGAAACGCCATGTAGCCGTCGTGGCGCGGGCGCACCCAGGCGCCTTCCAGCGTCGCCCGCGTGCCGCGGTAGAAGTCGCCCGTCGCGACATTCACGGCTTCGTCCTCCCAGGCGGCGGCATGGCCGGGCTGGCCGCCGGCGGCGGCATAGAGGCCGCGCTGCACGTCGCCGTTGGCGATCCAGTAGGCGAAGTCGATCGCTTCCTCGCCGGCAGCGGAAAAGGCGGAGACGGCGATGCCGGTGCCGCCGAGCGCGGAGCCGACCGGGCCGTTGCCGCCCACAGTCGGCATGTCGCAAAAGAAGAGCCGGTTCGGCCGGAAGCCTGCAGTGGCATAGGGCACGTAGCCATAGATCAGCGGCGCGCAGGCGATGCGCGAGCCGGCCTCGGCCATCTTTTCGAACACCGCAATCGGATCCATCGTCAAGCACTCGGGATCGAGAAGTGCCGCGATCTCACGCAGCATTTCGAAGACGGTCTCGCCGGTATCGGGATCGATCAGATCGCTCGGGCTTTCGACTGCACATGGCCGGCCGAGATCGGCGGCAAGCGTGAAGAAGCACATCAGCGAGTGCGGCGGCCTCAGCGGCAAGAGCACTCGGCCCCGCTGGGCAAGCTCCAGCACTTCGGTCCAGATCTTCGGCGCGGCGTCTATCAAATCGGGTCGCCAGGCCTGCACCTGCGTCGCGGCGTCGATCGGAAAGGCCCATTGCCGGTCCTGCCAAGTGTAGCTCGGATAGGACCGGCCGACGCTTGCCTTCGCCAGCGCTTCGCGCTCCGCCTCGCGGCCGGGCACGTCGAGCGGGGCCAGGCACTTCTCGGCGGTGATCTGGCCGACATGCGGATGATCGATGACGATCAGGTCGTAGGCGCGGGCGAGTTCTTCGACAGAGAAGGACTCGAAGTCCTGCAGCGAGCGCTTCTCCCACTCGATAGAGACGCCGGTCTTTTCCCGCCAAAGCCGGGAGCAGGCGACCATCGGATCATAGCCGCGCGGATGGTTCCAGGTCATGCCCTTGAGTGTCGTCACAGGCCGAACTCCTTGCGGATTTTTGCGCTGTGCTCGCCGACGCGCGGCGCCGCCTGCTCGACTTTGGCGCGCATGCCGTCGATCCTGAGCGGTGACCGGGTGGTGTCGATCGAAACACCGTCCTCGCGCGTCACGGTCTGCAGCAGGTCGAGCGCCTTGAAGCCGTCGCTTTCCAGCACCTCTTTCCAGTTCAGCACCTTCGCGCACCAGATGTCGGCGGGCTCGAGGATCGCCAGCCATTCGTCGACCGACTTCTGCGCGATGCGCTGCGCGATGATCGCCTTGATCTCGTCGCGCGCCGTGAACCAGGTCGCCGGCTGGTCGCGATAGGGCGCCAGCGCCTCGATCTCGAGCAGGTCGGCGAGCTTCGGGATCGGCGTCATGGCGATCGCCAGGAAGCCGTCCTTGGCCGGATAGACTCCGTAGGGCGCCGCCAGATAGGCGTGGGCGCTATGGAACGACGAACGGCGCGGCAGCCGCCGGCCGTCATTGAGATGCGTCGTCAGCACCTCGAACTGGAGGTCGATCAGCGCTTCGAAGAGGCTGGTCTCGATATGGCCGCCCGCGCCGGTGATGCCGCGCCGGACCAGTGCTGCGAGGATGCCTTGCGCACAGGCGGCGCCGGCCAGCATGTCGGCGATTGCCAGGCCGAACGGCACCGGACCCTGATCTTCGTCGCCGTTCAGCCACATGACGCCGGAGCGCGCCTGGGCAAGCAGGTCCTGGCCCGGACGCTTTACCCACGGTCCTTCCTCGCCATAGCCGCTGATCGAGGCGTAGACCAGGCGCGGATTGATCGTGCGCACATGCTCGTAATCGAGGCCGAGCCGCTCGATGACGCCGGGGCGGAAGTTCTGAATCAGCACGTCGGCCTTGGCGAGCAGCCCGCGCAGCGCTTTAAGGTCGTCGTCGTTCTTCAGATCGACCGCAAAGCTTTCCTTGGCACGGTTGATGGCGTGGAAGATGGTGGAATCACCACCGATCTCGGTGTCGCTTAGATAGAGCCGGCGCGACAGGTCGCCACCATCGGGCCGCTCGATCTTGATGACGCGGGCACCAAGGTCGAGGAGCCTCAGCGAGCAGTAAGGTCCCGACAGGAACTGGCTCATGTCGACGACGACAAGGCCGGACAGCGGCAGGTCGGCGACCATCATTGCTTCTCCGTCTTGCCGGCGAAGTCGGCCGGGTCCCTGTATTTCACCGTCTGCAGATGCTCGCAGTAGAGCACCAGCTCGCCTTCGCCCTTGAACACTTCATAGCTGGCGCGGATCAGCCCCATGTCCTTGTAGCGGGGCTTCTTTTCCATGTTGGTGCGGATCGAATAGATGGTGTCGCCGATGAAGACCGGCTTGATGAAGCGGAGCTTGTCATAGCCGTAGGAAAAGGCATTGACGCAGTTGGTGGCGACTAGACCAAGCCCGGCCGAGAAAACGAAGGCGCCCGCCACGAGGCGCTTGCCGAAGATACCTTCGCGCTCGGCGAACATCTGGTCCTGCACATAAGGGTGGATGTCGAGCACCAGGGTGTTGAAGAGATGGCTGTCGCCTTCGGCCATAGTGCGCCGGAGCGAGCGGATTTTCTGACCGATCGGCCAATCCTCAAAGAACCAGTTTTCGGCATTCCATACCGGCAGCAGGGCGTGATCGGCCGGCATGTCGGCAGGGCAGGTCGAAGCGACGCCGACGGTGGGCGGGAAGCTGGTCATTGCGCTGTTCGTCCGCTCCGGGAGAATGGCCGCACCGCTCCGGCAAGCCGGAGTCGGATGCGATCGACCCTCCAAATCTTCTTTTGTGAATACTATATTCACATATGAGATTCCACAAGCCGGTCAGGTAGAAATTTTGCGCCTTGGCAGAACCGGCTCGCCGGCAGCGTGAAAGCGTAGCGAGCGCTTCGGCCGTGCCTCGCGGCGGAATGCATTTGCACTCCAGCGCAAGGGGTCGCGGCGGGCTAGGGCTGGGCAGAGCAGATCCATGTGACGGGTTTGCGAGAAATCCCGGGGAAGACATATTAACTAATTGTACAAGCATTAACTGCCAAAAGGTTGTAAAGCTTGGCTTGTCGGTTGCACGGGCGCAGAGTGACGTAGCATCGCCAAACGGATCAGCAAAATTGACTTCTGTGACGATGCAATTCGTTGGTAATCGATCGCCAAGGATAATACTGACTTCGGCGACATCCAGTGCTTTTCTCTTGAGTCGACTATGGCGGTTCTCGGCGCATTCCCTCCCGGTATCGGTTGCCGGCCCTTCGACGAGGGGGATTGGGGAGGCGTGGCGGATTGCCTGCACCGAGGGTTTCCGGAGCGCAGCAGGAGCTATTGGATAGAAGCGCTGACCCGCCTGTCGCAGCGGCCCGCGGTCGCCGATTTTCCGCGATATGGGTTCGTCCTGGAGAAGTCGGGCCGGATCGTCGGCGCGGTGCTTACGCTCTATGCCAGGCACAGAAGCCTGGAAGGCGATGAAATCCGCTGCAATCTCTCGAGCTGGTCCGTGGACGCGGAATTCCGGCCCTATGCCAGCCGGATGATCGCGACGGTTATCCTGCGCAAGGACGTGGTCTACACCAATATTTCTCCATCGCCCGGGACAGTGAGGCTCAACAAAGCCTTCGGTTTTCGCCTGTTTTCCGGCGGACAGATCGCCTTCTTGCCCATTCTGAACGGTATGCCGCGTCCGGACCGGGTGTTGGAAGCCCATGCGGACCTCGCCGAAATGGCTGAACTCACCGACAACGAAAGATACATATTGCTCGAGCACGCCGCGTTGGGCTGTCTTTCGCTGATCTGCGTCTGCCACGGTCTGGCGTTGCCGCTTGTTCTGAAGCCGCGCCGGATATTGCATGGCCTCGTGCCGTGCTGCCAGATCGTCTACTGCCGATCCCACGCGGATCTGGTCAGGTGCGCCGGGGTCGTGGGCCGCTTTCTCCTGCGGCGCGGACAACTGATTTGCCTCGTCGATGCGATGGGGCCGGTTCCCGGTCTGTCCGGCAGGTATTTTCCGAACAAGGGAATCAAATATTTCAAGGGTCCGAAATCGCCTTCTCCGGGAGACCTGACGTTCACCGAAATGGTGCTGTTCGGTTCCTGAACGAAATCGCGAAGCCGGTCTGGAATCAGCCGATCCGAAGTCAGCCCGCCGCTTCGGCTCTTGCCGCCGCGGCCATGCGCCAGCGTGTTCCCAGCGAGACGCCCACGAGCAGCAGACAGAAGGCGAGGGCAAGAGGGGAGTAGAAAGCCTCCTCCTGCAATACGGCATTGGCCGAAATGGTGACGATGCCGACAAAGCCGAACAGGAAATCCGGGTCGCCGGTCTGGATAAGCTGCCGTCGCAATGCCACGGCCAGCGCCGCCAGGAAGCCGAAGAAGACGAGGCTCCCCACGCCCATCTGGTAAAGCATGACACCGACCGCGCTCTCGACCGGCACGGAGGCGGCGCCTTCGGCCTGGGCGGTTTGCCAGTTGAGATTGATGCTGGTGCTCGACAGGTTGCCGCCGAGACCCAAGCCCTGGCCGAGCGGATCGGCCAGGAAATCGCGCATGCCGGCAATCAGACCGAGGACGTGATAGTCGCCATGGGTGGCGCCATAGCCGATCGCCGCCGTCGTCCAGACCACTGCCAGGGCCATCGCGGCCATGAGCGCCAGACCGGCGCGGGAGGGGCTGTAGATCAGCCGCACGGCAATTGCGACGAAAAGCATGAAGGTCGCGCCCTTGGAGCCGATGACGAGCAGCAGCGGCAGAGCCGCGAGAGGCAGCACCCATCGTCCTTTGAAGAGCAGCCAGGCCGAAATGATGCTCAAGGCGTAAGCATAGCTGATCGGATGGAAATTCGGGCCGCCGATGCGGAAGACGCTTGGCAGGATGTCGTTGAACAGGGGCGTGTTGAAGAATGTCGTGGTCATCACGTCTTCGATCCCACGGTAAACGAAACCGGTTTCCTGAAGCGCTTTTTCCCACACGCCGGTCTCGACCTGCCGCGAGATGCTGCGCTCGACATATTGGTCACCGTGGAACAGTCCGAGGAAATCCATGGTGAAGGTCAGTTCCGCATAGCCATAGACGATCGCGCCGGCGCCGAGCCACAGCATGCTCTTGCGCAGATCGACGGGATAAAGGCTGGCGGCGAGGACCGCGACGTGGAAGCAGGCGAGCGGCGTGATCGTGTTGCGGAAATAGACGACCGCGTCCTTGGGGCCGCCATGCACGACGCCGAGAGCGAAATAGAAACAAATCGTTCCGCACAGGACCATGCTCAGCAGCAGCCACGGGCGCAACTCGGTCAGCGCGCGGACGCGGTACTGAAATGAGGCGGCCAGGAAAATGCCGAACGCGGTCATCAGGATGATGAAATTGGTGCCGCGCAGCGCGTCGAACGTGTCGTTGTCGGGAATGTAGGGGGTGAACCAGGCGACCACGAGGTTCTGAAAGAGAAAGGCGCAGATGATCAGCACCGGAACGCCCGCCGGCATCGCGTTCGAAACGATCAGCGTCAGCACGAATGTTGCGGCAATCCCGAACGGCGTCCACACGGCAAATGCGGAGACGGCCAGCGCAACGACAAGCAAGGCCGTGCCGACATGGAGCATGGTTTCGGGCGTATTCCTGCCCGGCAAACCCAGTCCGACGGGCGAAGAGACCTGCGTCGTGCTCATCGCTGATCCGCTCCGCTCGTCACTTGTCCCAGCAAGCGTAGATGGCGCCTGTCGTCCATTTCCGGCTTAACCTCCAAGGAGCGCGGCAATCATTGAGCCGTCGAAACCCTCGACGCTCTGCCTGGTCCTGATGAAGCCGAAACCCTGATCGAGCTCCCAATAGGTCCATGCCACATGGTTCGCTTCAGCCGCCTTGCGCACGGCGCGTACCCAGGAGGCGCGGCTTTCGGCATCCACGCAGAAGTTGAGCACACCGAATTCGTTCAGCATGACCGGGCAGCCGTTGGTCGTGGACCAGCGCGCCAGATCGGCAAAATCGGAGCCGATCCGCGCGCCCGTCCAAGGCGCCGACAATTCCTCTTCAACGAGGTTGGCGGCTTCTTCGTCGCCGGCCGACCGCAGTTTCGAGATAAGCCGGCTCACCTGGGCCATTTCCTTGCTTGCGGGAAAGGGCAGGTCCGCGATGCGGGCAAGCGGCGAGGCATCCCAGGTCTCGCACTGGTGGGTGAAGGCCAAGGGGGCGTAATAGTGAACGGCGGCAATCTGGTTGTCGTCGGCGAGCGGCGGCGTGTCGGCGATTTCCCAGATACCCTGAAACCGTGCCGGTCCCCAGATCAGCGTGTGGTGCGGACATTTCGCCCGCAGCGCCGCGGCGATCCGTTCCCGCAGCACCAGCCAGGCGCTCCGTTCCATCGGGGGCTCGTTCAGCAGCTCGGGATAGACCCACTCCGCAGGCAGATCGGCAACGACCACACGCAACGCCATCCAGGCCTGAAGCACTCGTCCTGCAGCCGCCTCGGGATCGTTTCGAAAAGCCGCTACGAGCTCGCCAGAAGGATGCATGTCGAGGAGGACCGAAAAGCCCAGCCCGACAAGATCCCTGATCCCGTTCTGGATGCGGCGTAGCGTTGCCGGGTCGCCGCTGGAGACGAGATCGCCGTTGACCGGCAGCCGGATCGTTTCGAAGCCTGATTGCCGCAGCTTCTCAAGCGTGGCCGTGGCGGGAGCAAGCCCATCGTTTCGGTCGAGCCATCCGGGAAGGTTGAAGCCGCGCGACGGAACTTGGCCGGCCGTCGCGAGCGCAGCGGATTGCGGCGGAGGGGAGGCGGCGAAAACGGCTCCGGCGGCAAAGGCCAGCGCCTGTCGCCTCGACACCTTGGGCGGCGATGTCATCGATGCACCGCCTCCACGGTCTAGCCCCGGGCGGCGGCGCTGCGGCGCTGCTCGCCGGCCGCTCGCGGACTGTCGATCGCCGCGGCTGGCCGCGCGTGGGCCGACGCGACGACAAGAGTGGCACTGCGACCGATCTGGCCGGCACCGAATTTTTGCGCGAGCAGCCTGGCGGCTTCCGAAGGCTGCTCGGAAGGGCTGAGCGCCAGAAGCGCAAGATCGGCTTTGGCGAAGAGCTCAGGATTCCAGCCGTTCTCATTGAGCGAGGGCGCGATCACGAGGACGAAATCGAACGCGCTCCCGGCTTCGGCCAGAATGCCACGGAACGAGTTGCGATCGGCAACGCCAGGACTTTTTTCCGCCACTGAGCTGCACACGATCGTCTGCAGACCGGTCGCGCCATCGATGAACAATCCGGCGCCGTCTGTCGTCGCGCTGGACAGACGATCGCCAATTTCCACCATCAGCACGTTCTGATCGGCCCGTTGCAGGCCTATGCCCAGCATCGCGCCCGCAATCCTTGCCTCGAAACTGCTGTGGATCGAAGACACGAGGATGACGAACGGTTTGCCGTGGTCGTTCAGGTGCAAGACCATCTGCCGCATGATGTTCAGGACGGCGAGCGACAGCGTTTCGTTTCCGGTCTGGAAGAGCTGTTTCCTGATCGCCTTGATGTTTGAATAGGCGGTCCCACCGGCGACGCCGGGCAGACGGTACTCGCCGAAATTGGCTGGCATCGGCAATGGCCGGGGGCTGACCGGCGCGCTGTCCTTACGGTCCACGACCGGCTCCGGCACGGCCGCCTTCGGCGCCTGCGGGTCCTCTTGCGGCTGCGGGACCGGACCAAGCGCCAGAGCGAGGCCGCATCCGGCGAGGAGCCCCAGAACGGCGCTCACCAAGAGAAGCAGGGCCGGCTTCGGCCATGTCGGCTGGACAGGCGGCGAAGCCACGCCGATCTTGCGCGCTTCGGAAGTCTGCACGCCCTGCATCTGCGACGTTTCCTGCGCCCGCTTGAGATAGTCGTCGAGCACGGCGCGCGCCGCCTGGGCTTTCGATTCCAGCTGCCGCAGTTGTACCTGCGCGATGTTCGAATTCGTCGACTGTTGGCGCAAGGCTTCGAGCTTGTCCTGCAGCTTGCCGACATTCTGCACGGCGAGATCATAGCTGGCCTTCAACTGCTGCCTTATGCGATCCGCCTCGGCGGCCATCAGCCGCTTCAACCTATCCAGCTCGGACTGCAGCCGCCCGATGGTGGGGTGGCGCGGCCCGTACATGGTTTGCAGGCTGGCAAGCTCGGTGGCGCGCTGGTTGTAGTCGTCGCGCAATTTGATGGCCGAGGTGGACGTAAGAATATCCGCAAGCTTGGCGAGCCCGGCCGGCGAACTGCCCGCAGCCAGCGCCTGATTGTAGCGGTCCTTGGCCTGGTCAGCGTCGCCCTGGGCGGCGATCAACTGCGTCGTCAGCTGATCGAGCTGCGACTGCAGCGTGCCGCCGTCCGTCGAATTGACGATATTGTGTTTCGTCTTGAAGTCTTCGACCGTCCGCTCGGCGTCGCTGACGTCCTTTTGCAGGCCGGAGATCCTGTCCGTGAGCAGCGTATTCACGTCGCTGTTGGCGCTCTCGCGTTCTCCCACCAGGCCTGCCCGGTACTGATCGACGATGGCATTGGCGATGCGCGCGGCCTTTTCCGGCGACGGCGACGTGAAGCTGACATTGATGACGTAGGTCAGCCCTTCGCGCTCGACAGAAACCTTGCTCTGGAAGCGCTTGAAGGCGGCGTCCTGCGGCGCGCTTGCGCCGGCTCCGAACAGACGTGAAGCAAGGCCGCCGCCGGCGAATTCCGGATCGCTGTCGAGCTTCTGGCTTTTGAAGACGGCGCCGAGCAGGTCTGGCGACTGGATGACGAAGACCTGGCTGGCGATAGCGGCGCTGTCGGAGCCGATCCCCGGAAGCACGTTGTTGAAATTGGTCGCGCGCGTGTCGCGGGGGTCGATCAGTATCGAGGCCGTTGCGGTATAGCTTGGTTTGGTCACCGCAAGATAGGAGAGCGCCAGCAGCACTGCCGCGCCGGCGATGGCAAGCACCATCACGCGTCGCGCCCAAAGGATGGCCCACACTGCACCTATGTCGAACAACGGCGTTAGAGTGCGCTCGTCGATACTGGCTGGCTTCATCGATTTTCCTCGTCGAGAGCCGCGACTTCACGACCTCACTCGTCTCCACAGTATTAAGGATTATCGTTAGCCATCCGTTAAGCTTGGCGGCGTGACGATGCGCTCGGCGCTGGCGATGCCGGTAACCATGCGAAGCGTTCGCGCTGGCGCGGTTGCGGCATTTTGCTTATGCAGGATCGGGTTTTGAGCGTCGTCGTAGGTGCGGGTAGCCCATCGCCGATCGTCTCAGGAGGCGAGGTTGAAGGACACTAAAGGGAACCGCGAGGCCGCCCCCGGGGCAGGGGCCAGCCCGGCGACCGACATACGCATGTCGGTCACGGCGCTTGCCAAGAGCGGCGCCGTGGCCGGCATCATCAAGCTTGCCAGCGCGGGCCTGTCCTTCCTGATGTTCGTGGCCGTGGCGATGGTGACGAACGAACGCGAGTTCGGCCTTTACAGCGCTACCTATGCCGGCGCGAGCCTGGTTTCCTTCTTCGCTTCGGTGGGCCAGCAGAGCACCGTGCTCAGGTTCTGGCCTCAATATGCCGGGCTGGGCGATCTCGGCTCGGCTCACGGGCTGATGGCGCGTGCCATTCTCGTGGCGCTGGCCGGGCTTGTCGGCACCAGCCTGCTCATCATCGTGGTGGGATTCCTGCCCTTCGTCGGCAGGGGAACGCCGGAATGGCTGCCGCTATGCGTGGCGGCGGCGGTGCTGTCGTTCTCGCTCGGCTGGTCGGAGTTTACCTCGGGCGCCTTCCGGGCCAAGAACGCGCTGATATCGGGCCTGCTGCCGCGGGACATCATTTGGCGCGCGGCGACAATCGCCGCCGTTGCGGCGCTGCACTTCATGCAAGTGAAGATCGATGCGATCGCGGCGACATATCTGACGGCGCTGCTGCTCATCCTCTCGGTCGTCCCGCAAACAATTGTGCTGTTGCGCGACACGGCGCGGGCAGATCGCGGTGGTCTCACGGAAGGGCAAAAGCAGGAATTCAAGACGGTGACGCTTGGCCTGTGGGGCGTCACCTCGCTGCCGCCCGCGCTCGGCCAGGTCAGCACCCTGCTCGTGGCGATGATCCTCGGGCCAGAGGCGGCAGGCGCGATCTTCGTGGCGGACCGGACCACGCGCTTCGTGACCCTTGCCCTCAACGGCATCAACCAAGCGCTGGCGCCGCAGATATCGGCGGCCTTCTACAGCGGCGACAGGGCTCACGTTCAACGCATCACCAGCCTCGCCGCGCTTGGCGGCTCGGCCATTGCGCTGTGCGTGCTGGCGTCCTTCTGGATATTCGGCGACTTCATCCTGTCCATCTTCAATCCGGCCTATGCGACGCCGACCATGAGGGCGACGCTGGTCATCTTCGGCATCGGGGCGACGTTCGGCACCGCTTGCGGCCCGATCGAAGTCCTGTTGCAGTTGACGGGTCTGCAGCATGCGCTCTTCAAGGTGCTGGTCATCGTCAACGTTGTCGGACTTTGCGTGACGGCCGTGGCAACTTACTACCTCGGGTCCATAGGAGCGGCCCTCAGCATTGCCGGAACCGTCATCGCATGGACGGCTTTCGGGGTATTGATCGCCCGGCGCAGAATCGGCATCAACCCGTCGATCCTCGGCTTGTCCCTGGACAGGATCGGGCTGGTGCCTCATGCCCTCCTGAAAGGGCGCACGTGAAGATCGTCCAAGTGCAGACCCAGGCGGAGGCTGCGGGGGCGCAGCGCATCTCCGACATGGTGGGCGAGGGATTGCGGGTGCGGGGGCACGAGGTGCGCACCGTCTTCATGTACCGCAAGACCGAAGCCTACGACCGCGATCCCAATGTGGATTTCGTCCTGACGGATAGACCGCGCGGATTGCCCGGGCAGATCCGGGCGACCGTCGGCTTGGCGCGATATCTGCGCGCGGCACGCCCCGACGCAGTCATCACTTACCAACACTATGGCAACATCTTCGGCACGCTCGGCGCCCGGCTGGCCGGCGTCAGGCACATCGTCGCAAACCAAAGCGGCGCCCCGCAAAGCATCGGCGTCATGGGGCTGCTCTCCCAGATCGACAAGCTGATGGGCACGGTCGGCCTTTACCAGGCGAATGTCGTCAATTCCGGCTGGACGCAAGCGCAGTTCGATCGCTATCCGCGCTCCTATCGGCGGCGCATGCGTCGCATCGATCACGGCGTACCCGCGCCGGGCGAGGAATTCGACAAGGCAGCGGCGCGCGCCGCCTTCGGCTTACCGCAGGACGTTTGGCTGGCCGTATCATCGGGCCGCCTGACGCGGATGAAGAACCAGATCGCGCTTGTCGGCGCGCTCGATCGACTGCCCGACGTCCACGTCGCGCTGGCAGGCGCGGGGCCGGAGCGCGAGGCGCTCGTCGCCTTTGCCGAAAGCCGCGGCGTTGCCGACCGCCTGCATCTCGTGGGCGAGGTTCCGCCGGCGCGCATCTTCGAATTCCTCGCGGCTGGCGATGCCTATGCGTTTGCCTCGATGACGGAGACCTTCGGCCTCGCCTGCGTCGAAGCCGCCATTTCCGGGCTGCCGGTCGTGGCGAGCAACCTCGACGTCTTGCGCGAGGTGCTGACCGCGGAGGACGGCTCTCCCGCCGCACTGTTCGTCGAGGCCGACGCTGCCGGCATGGCCAGGGGCCTTGGCGATCTGTTTGCGCGGCCGGAAGCCAAGGCCAGGCTTTCAGACGCGGGACGGCGGCTGCGGGACAAGTATTCGCCGGCCAGGATGTGCGCGGGCTACGAGGCGCTACTGCTTGCCTGACCGCTTGCGCACGGCGGCGATCCCGTCGATCACTTCCAGGCGCCCGGCCCGATTGAGTGTGTGGATTTTCGGATAAGGAAAGTCGCCAGCCGCATCGATCGGCCGCGGCGGCGACAGCCGCACCGTCTGCTGGTTGAGCTCCAGCAGCTTCGACAGGCCCAGCCCGCCGCCATAGCCCAGCGTTCCGTCCTGAACCGGAAGAAGCACGCGGCCGTCGCGGTTGCGGACGAAGGCTCCGCCGGGGCGGGCCATGCGGTGGTCGATCAGGATCGGGTTCGCCGGATGCGGCCGCCACGGACCGGCAAGCGCGGGGGCGGAGAAAATCACCAGCGTGTCGGAAGTGCTTCCATGGCCGTCACGATCCGTGGCGAACAGCCAGAGCATGCCTTCATGCTCGAACAAGGTGGCATCGGAAATCTCGCCTTCGACCAGCACGGTCTCGGCAAGCCAGCTGTCCGGGAAGCCCGACGCGCGGTAGAGCGTGAGCTTGCCGCCGGCGCTCGCCTCCGGCAGCATCCAGATCGCGCCGTCGCGCTCGAATACCTGCGGGTAGGAGAGGTGGTGAGCCTCCTCCAGCACGACGCGAGGCTCAACTGGAACGCCATCCGCATCAAACGGAACAACGGAAATGACCGCCTTTCCGGTCGCGTGCGGATAGTCCTCGACGAACACGAAGGGCTGACCCTGCCACCAGAAGGGGAACGGGTCGGCATAGAAATGATCGCCCGGGTCCGGCAGCACCGACCAGCCGGTGCCGAGCTTGCCGGTATCGGCGACGCCCAGGGCATCGGTAAAGCGATAGCCGACACGCCAATGCGCGTGGCGGAAGCGCGCGCGCCGAAGCGCTTCCCGGCCGAGCCGCGGCAGCGCCGAGCCGAGATAGGCGGATGTGAACCCGTCTCGCTCGCCACGACCATGGATTTCAGCCGCTGCCTCTCGTGGCAGCCGGTCCGCCGCGAACGCGCGGGTGACCGACTGAACCAGAGTAATGGCACGGGCGAACACGTCCTCGGTGCCGAGTGCGGTGGATTCCCGCTTGTCGACCATGGGCCGCGCCTGGCCGACCACCGTCTTCCTGTCGAGCACGGCCTCGATCACCGGGAGCCTGCCGGCCGCGACGGCAATTGCAGCCGAGAGATCGGCGCTGGATCCGTCGAAACGAAGGCCGATGGTGGGAACATTCGACAAGGCCGCATCGCCGGCAAGATCGAGCCTCAGCGCGGCGGGGCGATTGCCGGGCCGTGCCGGGATTGCTTGCACCGCGGAGCCGAGAAGGGGTCCGCGCCGGCGGAAAAGACGTTGCTCGAACTGGAAGGCGGCTTTTGCCGCGGCCGGCCAGGTCGCCGGCCCGGGCTGATGCGCCACCGCGACATCGTGGCCGTTCGCCTCCAGCCGCTCTATGGCGAGCCGCTGCCAATGGCGGGGCGCCGATTGCGGAACGATGACCTCGATCGCCAGCATGTCTTGGGCGGCTATGTCCTGCTCGGATTTCCAACAATGAGGAACGAGAGACTGGCCGAAAATACTTACATCGGCGTTACACGCAAAACCGGATTTCTACTTTTTCGGCATGATTTTCGACTTGCGATCCCGAAGCGGTTGTGGTCGTCCGCCCGGCCTGCCATGCAACGCAAGATTAGCGGTTTCGGCATATACCAAGATTCCAACAATCGCGGCGACCGGTCTTGACCTGGAACGTAAGAAGTCGTCGATAGCCGCTGTCCCTGCCGGTTCGGATCACATGTTTGAAGTCACTGCCGAGGATGCGTTCGATTTCCGTTCGACGGAGTACGCCGAGCTCTTCGCCAGCTCGGCGGCAACCGCTTTTCAGCATCCGATTTGGCTCGCGCAACTTTATGAGAGGCTCGTGCGACAAGGCGCCGCCACGCCACTGATCATCGTCGTCCGCGTGCGTGCGAGCGGAAGGCTCGCGATGGTCCTGCCGCTGGTGAGGCGCCGCTACACGCTGCTGAAGGTCGTGGAATTCGCGGATATGCGGGTTTCGGACTATGTCTCGCCCGTCGCCGACGAGGAGACCTTCTCCCGCATTCTTGCCGACGCCCGCACCGTCGCCGCCATCCGCAAGCATCTGCGGCCATACGATCTCCTGCGCATCGGCAAGCTGGCGGACCGCTCCCTGGCGATGGAGCGCCTGCTTGGCGTCGACAAGCGCGACAGCATGGGCATGAGCGCCTATTCCAGCAAGCTGGAGCGGACATTCGCCGGCTGGCGCGAGCAGCGGCTGGACCAGTCCTATCGCAAGGAGCTGGACAAGAAATCCCGGCAGCTCAACCGCATCGGGGAGGCGCGCTTCGAATGCGTTGACGGCCCGGCCGCGGTCCGCACGACATTCGATGCCCTCAAGCTCTATCGCGGCAAACGCTTCGACGGCAGCAACGGTCCCGCCGACCTTTTGCAGCTGCCTTCCTATTTCGATTTCTACCTGGCCGTGGCCAATGAAGGATGCGGCGGCTTCGCCCGCACCTATGCATTCTGGATGAACGGCCAGCCGATCGCCGGCGCGCTCGGGCTCGAGCACCGCGGCTCGCTCCTGGTCATCCTCGGCGGTTTCGACGAGGCCGGCTACCGGAAGCAGTCGATCGGCAGCCTGATGTTCGAGCAGATCGCCCGCGATTGCATCGAGCGCGGCGATCAACACCTCGATTTCACCATCGGCGACGAGCCCTACAAGCGCGTGTTCGGCGGCCGGCCTTCACCGATGTGGCAAATCTACCGCGCAGGGAGTCCGCTCGGCTATGCGGCGCATCTGACGGTGGAGAAATTGCCGGCGGCCAAGGCGCTGGCGCGGCATATCCTTGAGGCCGCGCATGTCAAGAAGGCCAAGCCTTCGGCTGTCATCGTGCCGCCGGCTGCCGATGAAGCCGCCGAGTCGTCCTAGTTGAAGCGGGTCGGTTCGGACGCCTTACGCTAGCTTCAGGCGGTCGCGCACGCCTATGCCGAAGCGTCCTTTGAACGAAATGCGCCGGCTGACCCGCAATCAGGTCACGGCTTCCACTTGCGGCCGCTTGAGACCGCGCAGCCGCGCGGCAAAGCTCGGGCTGAACTTGTCGATCTCGTGCAGGATGCGGCGACGGCTGAAATGAACCTGCCGGCGCGCGCGCCAGCGCAGGTCCGTGTCGATGGTCAGGCTGCGGCGGAAATTCGCCAACTCGAGCCCCCGTTCATCCATCGCCTGCTTCATGGGATCATCATAAAAGGCGGCGATCTTCGCTGCCGCCATGCCGGGCGAGGCCATCCACTGCGGCACGTGCACCATGCACAGGCGCTCCACATCGGTGAGAAGGCGGCTGACACCTGTTCCGGCGGCCGGACAGGATGTCTGATAAGCGTCTCCGATCAGGACGACGCCGTCGCGCTTGCAATTTTCGGCGACGGTGATGTCGGTGAGCCAGCTCGAGACGCGGTCGATGACCTCGAAATCGCCAAAGGTCTTGAGGAGTCCCGGAAGCGTTTCAATGAGCGTTTCGCGCGGGCGGTCGCGCAGCGCCTTGACCCACGGGTCGGTATGCTCCCGGAAAACAAAGAGGTTGGCGCGGGTAACGCCGCCGGCCGGGAAGAAGTTCAGGTAATCGATGCCGTCCGAAACGCGTTCGCCGTAATAGGTCAGTGCCGGATGCTTGAACGCGCTTGCTCCCGCCGGCCGGACATTAAAACCGAAAGTCAGCGATTGGCGCTGGTGGACGAACCGGCGCTCGATGCCGACGTCGCGGCGCAGGATGTCGCCCATGCCGGTGGCAAGCACAAGCAGGCGAGCCGTCACATCCGGCTGCCCGATGATCGACACACGCTGCCGCTCCGGCCCGGCCTGCACCGCGCTCACCCTGCCGGCGACGAAGCGAACGGTCTTGGGCAGTTCGGCCCGCATCGCCGCGACGAGGTCGTCGTAAAAGATGCCGTAATGGCGGGCTCGCGTGCGGTCGAGCACTCGCCCCCTGCGCACGTTGACGATCTCGTCGAATGCCGCGGCCGCCGTGGAAAGACTGTCGAGGAGGCCGATCCGGCGCAGCTTGTCGATCTGGTCGCCGGCGATCTTCTCGACACGGAACTCGCGCGGAAAGACGGGATGGCGGTCGATCAATGTGACACGGTAGCCCGACCGGCCGAGGAGAGTCGCGGCAAGTGTCCCAGAGAGCCCGCCGCCGACGACAGCGATCTCCGTGTCGGTTCCCTCCGGCAGCGGACCAAGCGGATGTTCGGCTGTCATTGGGAATACCTCAACAGGGCATAAAGGGCACGGGGATTGGTGGTGAAGTAGCGCCAGAACAGCCGGCGCGGCTCCATCAACATGCGCCACAGCCATTCGAAACCCGCCTTCTGGACCCAGAGCGGGGCGCGCCGGACCTTGCCGGCAATATGGTCGAACAGCCCTCCGGAAGTCTTGATCACACCGACATTCGAGAGCCGCGAACCAAAATCGCGGACAAAGATCTGCTCGCGCGGCACGCCGAGGCCGAGCCACAAAATGTCCGGTGCAAGCGCGTCGATCTCTTCGAGCTTTTTCTCGAGCGCTTCGCCGGTGAGGTAGCCATGGCTGTGGCCGACGATGCGCAGGCGCGGATAGCTGGCTTTGATGGCGGCCACGGCCTTGGCGTTCCCGGCCTCCGTCGATCCAAGCAGGTAGAAGGTCGCGGCCTCGTTCTCGGCGAGCTTTGCCACATCGTGGAACAGATCGGTGGTGGCCACCCGTTCCGGCAACCGCGTGCGGCACAATAGGCGCGAGGCGAGAACAAGCGGCTGGCCGTCGGCGAAGATCTGATCGGCTTCCCGGAAGAGGGCGGCGATCTCCGATTTCGCGCGAGCCTGGGCGATGACGTCGCCGTTGGCGGAGGTGAAGTAGTAGGGACGGCTGCCATGGCGGTGCTGCCGCGCCGCCGCGAGCATCAGGCGGGCGGCGCCCTGCCGGTCGATCACGGTGACAGGCAGCCCGCCAAGCTGCACCGTCGGCAATGCAGGCAGGTCCTGCCGGGAAGGAGCTGCTTCCAGCGCTGCCACGGCGGTCACGCTTGGACGTCCGGTCGAAGTCTGGTGCTGCAACCGGGGAAAACGAGAGGTCTCATGGTTCGCGGACGTCAGATGTTGGCTGGAGTGGAGCGGATCCGATCCGCCGGTCGTAACGCTGTGTTGTTCAAAATCTCTTTTTGAAGTTTCTAAAACTTTTCGCATAGGAGAAGTCGCCCCACTCTCCGGTAGTTCGAACTACCTCCTTCATGGCACCATACGTAAAAAAATCAAAAAGTTAAGCGACATGTTAATAGTTAGTTAATATGGACAATTTGAATCGAAATATAAATCAGTTTAACCTTTTGACCTCGACTTCACTTGCTTTTTGGGTGATTTTGAAGCTGCGTTTTCAACACGAATGCGATGCGATCGCCACTGGTGCGACCACATTGCAATGCCAACGAGCTCCTGATCTATCCTGGGTGATCGTCGGGGCCACGAAATAGTTGGTGAGGCGGGTAGCGACATGCATGGCGCCCGCCAGACGCGCAAAGCGGAAATCGTCCGGCGTCAGCTACTCCGGCAAAGGCCAAGACCGATCTTCATGGCTCTATTTCACACCGATGCCGGCGGTCAGGCCGCCGTCTATCTTGTAATCCGCGCCGGTGCAGAAGCTCGCTCTGGAGGAGCACAGAAAGGCGATGAGTTCGGCCACTTCTTCCGGTTCGCCGATGCGGCCAAGCGGATGCGCCGCACCGAAGCGCCTGTACGCTTCCTCGACATCGGCATCGCTGCCGGTTTCGCCACGCGCGGCCTTCTCCAGGATCGGTGTGCGGATCGAGCCTGGGCTGACCGAATTGACCCGGATGCCGGCCGTCGCGTAATCGAGCGCCAGCGAACGCGTCAGCGTGTGGATGGCGCCCTTGGTCGTGGCATAGGCGGCGACGTTCTGCTGACAGGCGAAACCCTGCACCGAGGCGACATTGACGATGGCGCCGCCACCGCGGCGGATCATTTCGGGGATGCCGAAATGCGCCGTCAGGTAGATCGAGCCGACATTGACCGTCATGGTCTTGTTCCATGTTTCCCAGTCGGTCGTGGTCGCGGTTCCGTAGGGATGGACGGCCGCCGAATTGACGATCACGTCGAGGCCGCAGAACCGTGCCACCCCGGCAGCGACGGCATCGCGGACCTGGTCCGCCACGGAGACGTCGGTGTCGACGACTAGCGCGCCGGCTTCGGAGCTTTCCAGCTCCGCTCTCATTGCCGCATTGGCCGAGCGGTCGATGCCGCAGGCGATGATCGCAGCACCCCCCGCGGCGAGGCGCCTGGCGGTTGCCAGACCGATTCCCGTCGTCCCCGTCACCAGGGCGACCTTGCCAACAAAATCCTTCATTGCGGGAACTCCTTCAGTCACGTGTCGGAACCCGGCTCTTCCGGCAGGAATCGCAGGGCGAAATCCAGATGGCGGCTCATCAGGTAGGCGTAGGCCACCCTGTCGCGCGCGCGGAGGGCGGCGACGATCTCGCCATGCGCGGCGCGGGTGTCGGCCAGGACCGGGCGCATCTCCTTGCCGATGGTCATGATCCGCAGGATCACCGGGGAAAGGAAGGAATACATGTCCGACAGCATGCGGTTGTTCGCCAGCCCGATCAACGCCATGTGGAAGTCGAAATCATTCTCCGCGGCCTCCTGGATCGAGCGGCTCTCGACGATCCGCGCGTTGACCGCATCGAGCGCTTCGATCTGCTCGTTGTTGGCGTTGAGCACGATGTGGTCACCGATGCCGACTTCGATGATGCGCCTGAAGCCCTGAATGTCGGCGAAGGAGGAGCGCGAGACATCCATATGCGCGGCAAAGAAATTCTGGATGGCGATGCTATGCCCGTCGGCGAGCACCGCGCCGACGCGGGGTTTCGGTTCGATCAGCCCGTAGGTCCGGATGGCGCGCAAAGCCTCGCGCACGGTGTTGCGACTGGCGCCGGTGATCTCGCTGAGCTCGCGCTCTGTCGGCAGCACGTCGCCGACATTGAGCTGCCGCGAGCGGATGAGATCGAGGATACGCCCGGCCGCGGCATCGACCGCCGAGCTGCCGCCGGCGTGGCGGCGGGCGACGCTCTCGCGCACGGCGTGAGAATTTTCCAATGACGAATCTCCCAAATTGTTGGACCAGGATATCGCAAGATTCCGGGAAAACAATCGAGTTGGACGCCGTCTCGATCAGTTTACCGCGCTACATGTCGGCCATTAGGCGTCCGATAAAGCCCAAATTGTCATTGACTCTCATCGTGGTCCAACAATAACTTGCCGCTCTCTCTCAAAGGAAGGCGGAAAATGGAGCAGTGCTGGCGTTGGTATGGCCCGGACGATCCGGTGACGCTCGATCACGTCAAGCAGACCGGGGCGACCGGAATCGTCTCGGCGCTTCACGACATCTATGACGGGCGCGCCTGGCCGCTGGAAAACATCCTGGAGCGCAAGCGGATCATCGAGGCGGCGGGGCTGACCTGGTCGGTCGTCGAGAGCATCCCCGTCCACAACTCGATCAAGATCGGCTCGCCGGAACGGCTGCGCTATGTCGGCTTTTACAAGGATACGATCCGAGCGCTGGCGAAGGCCGGCATCGCGACGATCTGCTACAATTTCATGCCTGTGGTCGACTGGACCCGCACCGATCTGGCGTATCGCCTTCCGACGACGGGTTATGCATTGCGTTTCGACGCGATCGATTTCGCGGCCTACGACCTGTTCGTGCTGAAGCGACGGAATGCCGAGGCCGGCTACAGCGCCGCGCGCATCGCCGAAGCGGAAGCGCGATTGAAAGAGCTCAGCGACGAGAAAATCGACCGGATCGAGCGTAACCTTATCGCCGGACTGCCCGCCACCGAGCGCAGCTACCACCGGGACAGTTTTCGCGAGGCTTTGGCCGAGTACGATTCGATTGGGCCAAGGGAATTGCGCGACAATCTCGCCTGGTTCCTGCGCGAGATTATTCCGGTCGCCGAACAGGAAGGGGTGCGCATGTGCATCCATCCCGACGATCCGCCCTTCTCGCTCTACGGCCTGCCGCGCATCGTTTCGACAGCTGAAGATGCGCGATTCATCCTCAATGCCGTGGACAGCCCAGCAAACGGCCTGACATTCTGCACAGGCTCCTACGGCACGCGCGCCGACAACGACATCGTCGCCATGGTCAAGGAGTTCGCCGGCCGCATCCATTTCGTCCATCTGCGCAACATCACCATCGAGGATGACGGCTCCTTCTATGAGGCCGAGCATCTCGAGGGCGGCACCGACATGGCGCATGTCATCCTCGCCCTGATGCAGGAGGAAGCGCGCCGTCGGAAGGAAGGCCGCGCCGACTGGCGCATTCCGATGCGGCCCGATCACGGACATCTGCTCGCCGACGACATCGGCAAGACCAGGATCAATCCCGGTTATTCGCTGATCGGCAGGCTGAAGGGCCTCGCCGAACTGCGCGGCATCATGCGGGCCGTCGAACGGTTCGGGCTGGCATAGGAATCGAAGCCTTCCACCGACGCTACCGGCGAGCGAAATCCGCTGCATGATGACCGCGTGCCGACCGACCAATCGGTGTTCGGCAAGCTGATCCTCCACGGCGGCGTCAGTTCTGGTATTCTCAATGCCCTGGTCGCGGAGGATTTGCCCTGGCCCGGGACGGTCTTTCTCGAAATCGCATGGAAGTCCGTCAAGGCGGTCGGCGTTGAGGAGGCGATCATCGGACGCGTGGAGGTCAAGAAGTTGCGCCCCGACAAGCCGATCTGCAAGATCGAGACCAGCCTACGCAACGGCCAGGGGAGCTTTGTCCCACCGGCGCGGCGACCGTGTTGACCGTGCCGCTGCAAGGCGCATGAGCGCGGTGAGCGGCAGCCCGCTTGGCATGGCCGCCGACAGCGGCCGCTGGCGCGTGCTGTTGCTGCTTTGCCTGGCGGTCGTTCTGTCGCTGACCACCTGGTTTTCGGCGACCGCCATCCTGCCCGAACTGAGGCAGGAGCTTGCGCTCGGCGCCGGCGGGGAAGCCTGGCTGACCAACGGCGTTCAGGTCGGCTTCGTGATCGGTGCGCTGGGGGCGAGCCTGGTCAATCTTCCCGATTTGGTGCGGCTCAGCCGGCTGATGGCGGCCGCCGCTTTTGTCGCCGCGCTCGCCAATGCGAGCCTGCTGCTTCATCTCGGGCCGGGCGGCGTGATCGCCGCGCGTATTGTCACCGGCGCAGCACTTGCCGGCGTCTATCCGCCGGCGCTGAAGCTGGTCGCCACCTGGTTCACGCGCGACCGGGGGCTGGCGCTCGGCGCAGTCATAGGCGCGCTCACCATCGGCTCGGCGCTGCCGCATCTTTTTCGCGCTGTCCTGACCGCGCTCGACTGGCGGCCGGTGGTCGCGGCCGCCAGTCTAGCAACGACGGTCGGCGCGCTCCTGTTTCTCTTGTTCGCAAGGGAGGGGCCCTATCCTTTCGGCAAGGCGGTGTTCGAGCCATCGCGCATCGGGCAGGTGTTTCGCGAGCGGCCGCTGCTCCTGGCCAATCTCGGCTATCTCGGCCATATGTGGGAACTCTACGCCATGTGGGCGTGGCTGCTTGCCTATACGCGCTCGGCATTCGAGGCGCAGGCGATCGGATCGGCCGCTGCCGCCTCGCTTTCGACCTTCTTCGTCGTCGCCTCCGGCATCATTGGCTGCCTGTTGGGCGGCTATCTGTCGGACCGCATCGGCAGAACCGCGACCACCGCCGGCATGATGATCGTCTCGGGAAGCTGTGCGCTGCTGATGGGCTTCCTGTTTGCCGGGCCGCTTTGGCTCTTCATGCTGGTCGCCGTCGTCTGGGGTATTTCGGTGATCGGCGATTCGGCGCAATTCTCCGCCGCAGTGACCGAGCTTGGCGATCGCCGCTTCGTCGGCACGGCGCTGTCGGTGCAGCTTGGCGCCGGCTTTGCGCTGACGGTGCTCGCCATCTGGCTGACGCCGCGCTTCGCCGACTTCATCGGCGGCTGGCGCTGGGCCTTCCTGCTGCTGGTGCCGGGCCCGCTTCTCGGGGCGGCCGCTATGCTGTGGTTGCGAAACTTGCCGGAGAGCGTGAAAATGGCCGGCGGCCTCCGCTAGCGCTCTTGCTCCTCGACTATCTAGCGCTGGAGCCGATTGAGAACTTCGTCGCTACGCAAATCGCCAGCGCTGGGCCCACGCTGCTCCGTTGGGCGTAAGGTTGGCGATTGCACATTTGCCGGGAACAATGCAGCCTAGCTTCGAGGCTCGAAAGCTGCCTCCCGGAGCGGGGCCATGCAGGCAGGATACGCGGCACAGTTACTGGTGCAGATGTCATGACACGCGCCCAGTTGGCCGGCGTCATCCTGGGTCTGTCGCTGGTCGCAGCGCTTACCATTGTCCGGGCGAGCGACCCGCACCCGTTGAGACTCGCCCGCGAAGCGACGTTCGACCAGTATCAGAGGCTGGCACCTCGCCGCTTCGAGTCGATGCCCGTCCGCGTGGTGGACATCGACGAGGCCTCATTGCAGCAGTTCGGGCAGTGGCCGTGGCCCAGGGATCGCATGGCGGCCATGGTCGAAAAGCTGACGGAGCTTGGTGCGGCAGCCATCGCATTCGACATCCTTTTCGCCGAGCCCGACCGTCTGTCGCCTCGCACTGTTCTCCGCGACGTGCCGGGCATCGATCCGGCCCTGCTCGACCAGTTGCCCGACAATGACGAGATCTTCGCCCGGTCGATCGCCGGCAAGCCAGTTATCCTGGGTTACGGCATCTCCAACGAAGGGAACTATCGGCCACAAATCAAAGCTGGCATTGCCTTTGCGGGCGAGAGCCCGGTCGCCGCTCCTCCCCATATCACGGCAGCCACGCCGCTGCGGCCCCAGCTTGAGGCCAATTCAGCCGGCATCGGACACATCAGCCTCAATCCCGGCAGATCGACCGCCGTGGTGAGGACAGCCCCACTCTTTCTGACTGATGGCGAGCAGCTTTATCCGGATCTTGCCCTCGAAGCCATAAGGGTAGTGCAGGGCGCCTCCACCTACCTCATTGCCGGCGCGCCGGATCGGCAGGGCATAATGACCTCCGTCAAGATCGGCGACTTCGTTATCCCGGTGACCTCGGCCGGCGAACTCTGGCTCTACGTCAGCCCCGACAGGGCCGAACGTTATGTTTCGGCGAAGGACGTGCTTGCACCCGGCGGCGTCTCGTCCGAAACGAGGGCCGCGATCGAAGGCAGCATCGTGTTTGTCGGCACCTCGGCCGCCGGGCTGCAGGATATTCGTGTCACCGCGCTCGGTGAGAACGTGCCGGGCGTCTCGATCCACGCCCAGATCGTCGAACAGGTGCTGTCCGGCCACTATCTGTCTCGGCCCGATTGGGCAAACGGGCTGGAAATCGCGTCGATCGCGATGCTCGGCAGCCTCCTGGTGATTCTGACGATTTTCGTAAGCCCCGCGATTGCGCTCGCCTGCGGCCTTGCGATCACGGGACTGGCGCTCGTCGCATCATGGTTTGCCTTTTCGCTTGCGGGACTGCTGTTCGACCCGTTTGCGCCGATCCTCATGGGCACGATCACGCATTTCGCGACAACCTCTTTCCGCTTCCTGGTGACTGATCGAGAGCGGCGCGCGATCCGGCGGGCCTTCGGTCAGTATTTGTCGCCATCGCTTCTCTACCGGATCGAGCACACGCGCGACGCGCTTCGTCTTGGCGGCGACGACCGAGAGCTGACCGTGATGTTTGTCGATGTGCGAAACTTCACGGAGATCAGCGAAAGACTGCCGCCCACCGCCGTCGTGCGGTTTTTGAACACGCTTCTCGACGCGCTCAGCCGTCATGTCACCGCCAATGAAGGCACGCTCGACAAGTTCATCGGCGATTCGATCATGGCCTTTTGGAATGCCCCGGTCGACGTCACCGATCATCCCCGCAAAGCCGCTCGCGCGGCATTGGCGATGCGCGAGACGATTGCCCGCCTCAACGAAAGCGATGCATTCGGATTCGGGGCCGGGCAGACGGTTCGCATCGGTATCGGAATCCATACCGGCGTCGCCTGTGTCGGAAATATGGGCGCGGAGTCGCGTTTCAACTATTCGGCCGTTGGCGACGCGGTGAACATCGCAGCGCGTATCGAGACAACGTGCAAGACGGTGAGTTTCGATATCCTCGCGTCCGACGACACAGTAAGATCGCTGCAAGGCTGGGCCTTGCTCGACGCGGGATCGCTGGAACTCAAGGGAAAGAGCACGAGGACCAGAATCAATGCCGTCGTAGGCGATGAAAACGTTGGGTCGTCGCCGGATTTTGCCGAATTGCGGCTTCTCCACGGCAAGCTCGTGGAGGCGTTGCAATCGCGCTTGCCAGGCACCCGAAAGATGATCGCGGCGGCCAAAGTCAAGGCTGCGGGCCTGCCGACAGGGTTGCAGGAATTCTATGGCCGGATCTCGCGCAGAGCGGATGATTTTGTTGGCAAGCGGGCGGGAGCGGCGATGGAAGCGAATGCCGGCTATGCGGAGCAACAATTCGGCTCCGGTTCCTGACCTTCATTGATGTAGGGCGGTCGACCGCTCGACTCGGTGGTGTTCAAGGGCAACAATTTCGTCCACCCCGACGTAGGGGCGAGTTGGCCCAGACCGGTTGGCGAAGTCGGATACGGACGCGCCGAGAAAAAGAGCGGCTATCCGTTGCTCTTGCCGCTGCCGGCCACCGCCGTCGTCGCTACTTTTTGCCAGGACCCTTGGATTTTCCGGGATTGCTGGGATCGTGCTTGCCCGGATCATTTCCATGGCCGTTGTTGCCGTCCTCTTTGTCGCCCCGCGGCGGGCTCGGCGGATCGGGGGTGCCCGGACCGGGTGGTGCCGGTGAGTTGCGCCGCTGCGGCCGCGCCGTATGCTCCTGCTGAATGGCAGCCGTAAGCCCGCAATTTCCGCCGATTGCGTCAAAGCCTCCCGAGAGCTGCTGATTGCCGGTCAGAAACGGCAATGCCCGCGAGGTCCCGAGTGTGGTGAGCACAGATCGATTGACCTTGACAACGTCGGTCATTGAGCCTGACGGCGTCGCGACCACACAATCGCAGCGCCGCTTCAGTTCCCTGCATCCGCCGCCGCTGCAGAATCGGGCCGACCCCTTCAGCAGCACGACGGCGGTTTTGCCGTTGGGCGCGATGTGGACATCGAATGCTGTTCCCCGCACGCCTATTGTGCCTGCGGGCGTCACAATCTGGTAGGCGGACGAAGGCGAGTTCCCGCTTATCCAGCGAAACGTTCCCTTGGCAGCGCGGATGGTGAGCTTCTTCACCGAATTATCATCGTTGAAGACGTATTTGTCGAGGACGACGGAAGAACCCCACCCCACCGCCAGCTTGGTGCCATCCCGGAACACGAATTGGCCAAGCCCGGTGTTGGATGTCCTGATACGTTCGTCCCGATGAACGGGTGCGCTGACCACCAGTGGTCCGGTTGCGCCGGTAACGGCAGTCTTGATCACGACTGCCCGGCCCACTGCTTCGGCGGCTATGGTCGGCGCATTGATGAGATTCGCGGCAAGCGCGACAACTGCAGCCCACCTCAAGGACGGCATGGCATCCTCCCCGAAACGCCTTTATTAGCACATGCTTGAAAGGCTGTCCCCGCGGAGTCATACCTCAATTTGAGTAGGACATGGCTCTTTCGCTCGGGCGACGCTCGAAGGCACAATTGTCGACGTTAGGTCCTGCGCTTGGGTGGGCCGCGCGGGTTGCCCCCTCGCTCATCGGGTCGGAGGTGGGATAACGCCAATGCTGTTACTGAATTCGTCTGGCTGAGGGACAAGGCGATGTTCTGCGTGGGCGGCGCGAGAGCGCCCGCATCTGGGGCATCGATCACGGTTTGTGTCGGCGCGCTGTCTTTGCAGATCTTCAGCCCATTCTTGGGCAGTTTAGCCGCGTCGGCCACGAGGGAGGAGCGCCATCGCCCTGGCCGCATTTCTGAAAGCAAGCAATCGGCCAGCCCGCGACCCGTCTCGATACGAGTGCATGTATCCACCGTGATCTATCTGCAGCGCACGAGGCCGACAAGGCAAATAGGCTGGGCATCGGATCCAATGTGCATAGCAGCTGAGCAGACGCTGCTCAGCATATGAACCCTCTTGGGTAATATAATTTGAAAAAATTGCTCCCTCATGTTCAAAACAGGTCGATAGACCCGCGAGAAATGGGTTCGAATCCTGCGGGGGCCCGCGGTCCTCAGGCGAGAATTCTAAAGAGGTTCGACAATGACCCAGCACGTACAAGATGCTCGAATTCTCATGTACAGCCACGACACGTTCGGGCTCGGCCACTTGCAGCGCTGCCGCACGATCGCGCATTCCCTGGTCGAGGATTTCCACGGACTTCAGGTGCTGATCATTTCGGGCGCGCCTATCGCCGGCGCCTTCGACTACCGCGCCCGCGTCGACTTCGTGAAGATCCCGAGCGTCATCAAGTTGCGCAACGGCGAATACACTTCGCTGGAAAAGGATATCGATCTGCATGAGACGCTAAGAATGCGCCAGTCGATCATTCGCCACACAGCCGAGACGTTTCGGCCGGATATCTTCATCGTCGACAAGGAACCGCTCGGGCTGCGCGGTGAGATCGAGGACACGCTGTCCTACCTCAAGACGCGAGGCACTACGCTGGTGCTTGGCCTGCGCGAGGTGATGGATGCGCCGCATCTGCTGGAAGCAGAGTGGGAACGCAGGGATGTGATGCGCAAGATAGGCCTGTTCTACGACAAGGTCTGGGCCTACGGTCCGCCGGATTTTTACGATCCGTTGACCGGCCTGGATGTGCCGCCGGCTATCAGGGCAAAGATGAAGTTCGTCGGTTTCCTGCAACGGAGCCTGCAGAAGAACGAGTTGCCCGGCCACCGCCCCGAGGGCGACTATATCCTCGTTACGACCGGTGGCGGCGGCGACGGCGCCGATCTGATCCACAACGTTATCGATGCCTATCAGCAGGATCCGCAATTGCAGCATAGGGCGTTGATCGTGCTTGGGCCCTACATGCCGGCGCGCAAGCGCAACAAGTTTCTTAAGAAGGGGTCCAAAATCCCATATATCAAGATCATCGAATTCGACAACCGCATGGAAGAGCTGATTGCCGGCGCCAAGGCGGTAGTGGCGATGGGCGGTTACAACACCTATTGCGAGATACTGTCTTTCGACAAGCCGGCGCTGATCGTGCCGCGCGTCAAGCCGCGCGAGGAGCAACTGATCCGCGCACGGCGAGCAGCCGAACTCGGTCTCATCAAGATGCTTTCGCCGGAAGAAGCCGAGGATTCCCAGCGGTTTGCCGATACACTGAAGGTGCTGCCGGATCGGCCCCGCCCATCGCAGAGCAATCCGCATCTGAGGCTGGAAGGGCTGCCTCATATTTCCGCGATCGTCGCGGAACTGCTCGACAGGCGGGCGGGCCATCATCTTTCGGTCATTGAAGGCATCAACTGAGTTGCAACATCGCAAGATCGTCGTGGTTCTGAAGGGTTATCCGCGGCTGTCGGAAACCTTCATCGCGCAGGAACTGCTCGGGTTGGAGCGAGCGGGGTTCGACCTGATACTCGTTGCGCTGAGGCGGCCAACCGACGCAAAACGCCATCCGGTGCATAACGAGATCAAAGCGCCCGTCCATTATTTGCCGGAATACCTGCATGAAGAACCGCTGCGCGTGGCTCGCTCGCTGTTTGCTTGTCTGCTGCGGCCAGGCTTCTGGCGCGCGCTCGGATCGCTGGCTGCCGACATCCCCCGCGACTTTACGCGCAATCGCGTGCGCCGCTTCGGGCAAGCGCTCGTGCTGGCGGCCGAATGGCCGGAAGATGCGGGCTGGCTGCATGCGCATTTCGCGCACACACCGGCATCGGTGACACGCTATGCCAGCCAGCTTCGCGGTCTGCCCTGGAGCTGCTCGGCCCATGCCAAGGACATCTGGACTTCGGCTGACTGGGATCTGGCCGGCAAGCTTTCCTCGGCGCGCTGGACGGTCACCTGCACGAAAACCGGCTTCGACCGTCTAAAAAAACTCGCTAACGGCAACTCGTCATTACATCTGAGCTATCATGGGCTCGACCTTGATCGCTTCGGCAGCTTCCGCGGGGCGCGGAAACCGCATGACGGCTCGGCACCGGACGAACCGGTTGTCGTTCTGAGTGTCGGGCGCGCCGTTGAAAAGAAAGGTTACGATACGTTGCTGGAGGCGCTTGCCCTCCTGCCTGGTGATTTGGCGTGGCGTTTCGAGCATATCGGCGGTGGCGACGAACTGGAACGGCTCAAGGCGTTGGCGCAAAAGCTCGGCCTGGATGGTCGCGTCTCTTGGAAAGGCGCGCTTGCTCAGGAGGAGGTGCTTGAGCACTACCGCCGCGCCGACATCTTCGCCCTGGCCTGCAGGATCACCGCAAATGGCGACCGGGACGGTCTGCCGAATGTTCTGGTTGAGGCGGCCAGCCAGCGGCTTGCCTGCGTGTCGACCGATATTTCCGGCGTGCCGGAGCTTTTATCTTCGGATGAAACCGGGCTGCTGGTCCCGACAGAAAATCCAATTGCCCTGGCACAGGCGCTGGAGCGCCTTATCCGTGATCCCCTGCTGCGCGCCCGCCTCGGTGACGCTGCAGAGTGGCGCGTGCGCGCCAATTTCGATCATATGACAAGCATTGGGCAGCTCAAGGAACTGTTCGAGCGGGAGTGGCGGGCCGCCGAATGAAGCGACTGCGCGCCTTCTTCTATGTCCAGCACCTCCTCGGTATCGGCCATCTTGCGCGCGCCAGCCGCATTGCGGCGGCTCTGGTCGATGACGGGTTTGACGTAACCGTGGTGACGGGCGGCGCGCCGATCGCGGGGTTTCCAGGATCGGGCGTCAAATCTGTATCTCTGCCTCCCGTCACCTCCGGCGATGAAGGATTTTCCGGACTTGTCGACCTGCAGGGCAAACCCATCGACGATGCTTTCAAGAAATGGCGTTCGGAGATGCTGTTGCAGGCCTATCGGGATTGCGGGCCCGATATCGTCATCGTCGAGGCGTTTCCATTTGGACGCCGGCAGATGCGTTTCGAACTCCTGCCGCTGATCGAGTCCATCGAGGCGACATCACCCAGACCGCTGCTGGCGACGTCCGTCCGTGATATCCTTCAGGAGCGCGTCAAGCCGGGCCGAAACGAGGAAACGGTCGATCTCATCAACAGGCATTTCGACCTTGTCATGGTCCACGGCGATCCGGCTTTCGCAACCATCGACAAGACCTTTCCATTGGCTGGGGCGATCAGGGCCAAGGTTGCCTACACTGGGCTCGTTGCCGCGCCGCCACCGCCCGCGGTCTCCGAGCGCTTCGACGTTCTGGTGTCGGTTGGCGGCGGGGCTGCCGGAAAGAGCCTCGTCAGTGCCACTGTCGCAGCGGCGCGGAATGCCAACGGCGCTTGGAAATGGTGTTTGATCACCGGTCCAAACCTGCCGAAAGGCGAGTTCGATGCGATCGCACGCGATGCCACGCCGGGCCTGTCGATCTTCCGGTTCCGCGAGGATTTCGCCAGCCTGCTGAACGGCGCCCGCCTGTCAGTCTCGCAGGCGGGTTACAACACGGTCTGCGACGTCCTGCGCGCGGGTTGTCGCTCGCTGCTCGTTCCGTTTGCAGCGGGCGCGGAAACCGAACAGACGGTTCGCGCCCTGATGCTCGAAGAACTCGGTCTTGCAACGGTGCTGACGGAAAAGGACCTAACGCCTGAAGGTTTGGCACGAGCGATCGAACAGGCGCTTGCTGGACCGAGGCCGTCCGCGCATCGTCTCGATCTGGAAGGCGCGCGTCGCTCAGCGCAAATCCTGCGCGAGCGACATCGAACATGGTCCCTGAAAACGGAACTCTAGCTAACGCGCGTCGCCCCGGTGAGATTCGCGCGACGTCGTTATTCGAGAGCCGCCACGCTTTGAGCGAAATGCGTTAAACAGTTCCAATCAGCATGAAGCGCGTATAATTTTTTGTCGGCAGTTCGCCCGAGAACCGCACCTCCCGTAGCGCCGCCATTGCTTCGAAGGCTGCCAGTGAAGCCACGCAGTTGATGTGGGTCGGCTCGCTGAAATAATCGTTCGATTGCAGCAATACATTCGTGCCCCGCGGAAGCAGGGCAAGCCAGGCGCGCAGATCGACTATGTGTTCGCAGCTCGTATTGACCACCAGGTCGGGCTGCGCGGCCGCATAGTCAACGGCGTACATATCTGCCGTCAGCGCCCGGAACCGGTCAACGGCATCCCGGTTGAGGGTCCGGGCGACCGGCGCGACTTCGGGATCGATGTCGACGCTATCAATCGCCCCGATGTCGAAGCGAGCATCGTTGAAAAGCATTGCCGGCAGTACGCCGTACCATCCACCCAGAACACATATGCGCCCGAACCGGCCGCCGCAGCTGTCGAACAGCTTGTCGAGTGCCCACATCTTGCAGGCGACCTGCTTGTGGTTGAAGGCGTTGGCGATATCGGCCTGCGGATGCCTGGCGATGACGCGCGCCAGCCCTGCCACGAGAGGGTGGTTGACATAGGCGGCAATTCCCCGCGTGAGGTCCAAGGCCTGTTCGTGCCCGTCCATGCCCGCATTGCGTGGTTGCGTGACATCCATCATACTCGTCTTGTAGGTTGGGATTTCGGGCGACACAACGCAATCTTGCCCCGGCAAGGCTGGTTGGTTCGCGGACGTTGATCATGCTGCACGCCGCTTCGCCATTGCCCCGTGCCGGAGAGGGGCTGTCGCATCAGTCCGGACCATCGGCGTTCATGCGCCAGCATCAGCAGCGCAGCTGTGGCGGCCGTTCGCCAAAACGCCACGGCAGCCGTCAATCGTTTGGCCAGCTGCTTTCTTCGCTGATCAACAATGCCCGTGTTGCGGTCATCGACCATGCGCCTGAACTGGATCGCGCCGCCTCGCAGCGTCCTTTCATCGTTGAGCGCAGGACAATCACGGTGCACTGTGGCTCGAAGCATGTCGTTGGCGATGAAGAAATTGCCGATGCGCCATTAGCCAGCAGGTGCTTCTATGTCCTGCAGCCTTGCAATTGAACGGTCCACGGTCGGATGGAACCCAGTCTAGCCCGCTATATCTGGACGCACACCAAGAAGCAGCAGGTCTGGATATTGATGATCGTCGTGCTTTCGATGATCCCCTATTTCATATCCTTCGATCTGCCGAAGCTGATCGTCAACGGCCCTATCCAAGGTAAGGGTTTCGGAGAACCCGGCGCGACCCAGCCGTTCATGAGGCTGCACTATGACCTGCCGTTCATTGGTGAGGTGCAGTTCTTCTCCGGCTTTCAGCTCGACCGCACGGAGACGCTGTTTGCGCTGAGCATTGTTTTCCTTTTGCTAGTCATCATCAACGGCCTGTTCAAACTCTACATCAACACATACAAAGGCCGACTTGGCGAGCGCATGCTGCGGCGTATCCGTTTCGATCTGATCGATCGCGTGCTGCGGTTTCCGCCGATTTACTTCAAACGCGTGAAATCCGCCGAAGTGGCGACCATGGTGAAGGACGAGGTGGAGCCGCTGGGGGGCTTCATCGGCGATGCCTTCCTGCAGCCGGTGCTGCTCGGCGGTCAGGCGCTGACGGCCATGCTGTTCATCATGGTGCAAAACTTCTGGCTCGGAACGATTGCGGTCGTGATCGTGGTGATCCAGATCGTGCTCATCCCGCGCATGCGGCGGCGGCTGATCGTGCTCGGGCGCGAACGGCAGTTGACGGCGCGCGCGCTCTCGGGCCGGGTCGGCGAAATCGTCGACGGCATCGGCGCGGTTCACGTCCACGACACATCAAACTACGAGCGCGCCGACATAGCTGCCCGGCTCGGCCTCATCTTCAAGATCCGCTTCGATCTTTACCAATGGAAATTCATGGTGAAGTTCCTCAACAATTTTCTGGCGCAGCTCACGCCCTTTCTGTTCTACATGATCGGTGGCTACCTGGTCATCCGGGGGCGGCTGGACGTCGGCCAGCTGGTGGCCGTGATCAGCGCCTACAAGGACCTGCCCGGACCGATGAAGGAACTGATCGACTGGGATCAGGCTCGCCAGGACGTCCAGGTCAAATACCAGCAGGTCGTTGAACAATTCACCGTCGAGGGTCTCATCGCGCCGAGAATTGGAGCGTTGAGGATCGACGCTCCCGGTCCGATGACCAACCCGCTGTCGGCGATCAATCTGTCCATAGCGGACGATGGCGGTGGAATGCTCCTCGACCGGATCTCGCTCCAGGTCAAGCCGGGTGAGACGGTGGCGCTGGTCAGCACCGCAACAGGTGGAGCGGAGGCGCTGGCAGAAGCCTTCGCGCGGTTGAACTGGCCGGACAGCGGAAAGATCGCTTCGGGCGCCGACGACCTGCTTGAACTTCCCGAAGCGGTGACCGGGCGGCGCATGTCCTACGCCTCGTCGGATGTTTTCCTGTTCCATGCAAGCCTCCGCGATAACCTGCTCTACGGGTTGAAGCATGCGCCGCTGACATCGGTGCCTTATGAGGGTGCTGCGGCAGACCAGCAGCGCTGGAACATTCACGAGGCGCGGCGGTCGGGCAATTCGGACCTCGATATCCGGAGCGACTGGATCGACTATGCTTCCGCCGGGGCCACCGGCCCGCACGACCTCTTTGAGGCAGTGCGCCGGGTGCTCGACGCGGTTCTTCTGTCGCGCGACATTCTGGATCTCGGCTTGCGCTCCTCGGCTGACCTGACGCGTCACACGGAACTCGCCAGGCGTATCGTCGAACTGCGTGCGGCGCTGCGAACCAGGCTGGAACAGGAAGGGCTGAGCGGACTGGTGGTTCCTTTCGAACCAGGCGCCTACAACAAGGAAGCATCGATCGGCCAAAACCTGCTCTTCGGCGCCGCCGCCGGCCCCGAACTGGCCGACAAGGCGCTAGCGGCCAATCCCTATTTTGCTTCTGTGCTGAGACAAGCCGGGCTCGACCGCACGCTTTTCGAAATGGGCATGGAGATCGCCGAACAGGCGATCGAGCTGTTTGCCGACCTGCCGCCCGATCACCAGTTCTTCCAGCAGCTCGCCTTCATGGGCGCCGAAGAGATACCCGCCTACGAAACCTTGCTACAACGGCTCAAGAACCGTCCCTACGAGGCAGTTTCGGAGAACGATCGCGCCATGATCGTTACACTGAGCTTTGCCTATATCGAGCCCCGGCACCGCTTCGGCCTGCTGAGCGAGGATCTGATGAGCAAGATCGTCGCTGCACGCAACCGGTTCTATGAAACCCTGCCGTCCGAGCTGCAAAATGCGATCGAACGCTATGATCCTGCCAAATACATTGCCGCGGCCAGCGTCATGGATAATGTCCTGTTCGGGCGTGTGGGCAACAACCATCCCGACGCGCCGGATCGCATCCGCTCCATCGTCTATGACATTCTCGACGAGTTGGGGCTTTATGCCGAACTTCTGGATGTTGGCCTGGACTTCAACGTCGGCGCCGGCGGCAGGCGGCTGACCGCTGGACAGCGGCAGAAGCTCGATGTTGCCCGGGCCCTGCTCAAGCGTCCCGATTTTCTCATTCTCAACCGGCCGCTGTCGGCGCTCGACCAGCGTGCGCAGGACAAGGTGCTGCGAAACGTGCTCGACGAAGCCAGGTGCGACGGCCATTCGCCGGCAATTGTGTGGGTCGTGACGAATCCGGCAATGGGGATGATGTTCGATCGCGTTATCGTCTTCGACTCGGGTAAATTGGTGGAAGACGGAACGCTCGAGACACTTTTGGCAGGGAAGGGTATCTTCAAGGAACTGCTGTCTTAGACCAACGGGCATTGAGATGGGATCGTTCTGTCGGTGGGAATTGGCTGCAAGGCCACGGGATACGGCGCCTGGCAAACGCGAATTTTGAGAAGGTTTGCGACAATGCTGCTCAAGGATGAAGTTGGAATGCTGCAACGCGTTCCCTTGTTCTCCGGCATCGAACCGACAAAGCTCAAGCTGCTTGCGTTCACATCCGATCGCGTGAGCTACAGCGCCGGCCAGATCCTTTTCCGGCAGGGCGACGAGGGAGACGCCGCCTATGTCATCCTCTCAGGCAGGGCGGATGTTCTGGTCGATTCCGACAGCGGGCCGATAAAAGTTGCCGAACTGCTGCCAAATTCGATCGTTGGCGAGATCGCCATCTTGTGCAACAGCTCCCGCACTGCCACCGTCAGAGCGGCAAGTCCGCTGGAAGCCTTGAAAATCAGCAAGGATCATTTCCTGAGGCTTATGAAGGAGTTCCCGGAGATGACCATCGAGATATTGCGGGTTCTTGCCGATCGTCTAAGCCATACGACCGCGGACCTGATCGACGCACGAAACGCCTAGCAGCAGTTGTTTGGCCACGACGGGCGAAGGAGCAGCATGGATTTCCTGGTCAGGTTTTGGGGCGTGCGCGGCAGCATTTCGGTATCGGGACCAGAATTCTCTCGCTATGGCGGTAACACGAGCTGCATTGAGATGCGATGCGGCAAGCATATGCTTCTGTTCGACGCCGGTTCTGGCCTAGGGCTTGCCGGCAGGGCGTTTCGGGCCTCGGGCGTGACCGATTTCGAGCTGTTCTTCACCCATTGCCATTACGATCACATCATCGGGCTGCCGGCTTTCAAACCGATCTATGACCGGAGCGTCAAGGTCAGGCTTTGGTCCGGCCATCTTGCAGGACGCATGACGACCCGTCAGATGGTCGATGAATTCATGCGGCCGCCGTGGTTTCCGGCCAAGCTCGACATCTGCAAGGCAAGCATCGACTGCCGCGATTTCGTATCCGGAGACGTTCTACGGCCGCGCGAAGGAGTGGTGGTCCGAACCGGCAGTCTCAACCATCCGGGAGGCTGCATAGGCTACCGCGTCGAATGGGGCGGCCGTATCGTGGCGGTGATCACAGACACTGAGCACGAGCCGGGTAAGCTGGATCAGGCGGTGCTCGACCTGATCGAAGACGCCGACCTCGTCATCTACGATTGCACCTATACCGAGGACGAAATGGAAGACCGCCGTGGCAACGGGCACTCGACATGGCAACAGGGCGTCAAACTGTGTGAGGCAGCCGGTGCCCGAGGGCTTGGGCTGTTCCACCACGATCCGACACGCACCGACGAGCAATTGGACGAGATCGAGAAACTGGCCAAAGCCAGGTTTGCCGGCGCTTTTGCCGCGCGGGACGGCCAGACGCTCAAATTTCCAGTCTCATTGCACAAAAAGCGCTGAGCTATTTTGCTCTATCTTATTGTTTTGACGCAATTCCGGACGGAAATCCGCTCACACTTTTCCTGGAATTGCTCTACCGCCGCCACGCCGGATCAATGTCCTGATCGGAAGCCATGCGCAGGCTTTAGTCTGTGCGGCGACTGTGAACAGCCGTTCGAGAAAAAGCCAGGCCGATTCATCGTGGACGAGATGATGGGTGAGCAGGCCGGCCGGTTCGCCACCGTCGAATGCATGCCGCAATTGCGCAATGATGGCCTGAACCAAGGACCCATGATCGCGACAGCCGCGCGTGCCATGCCAATCGATGATGTCGACATTGCTGTTGATGACCGGCACTGGGGCCGGCTTCGGCGGCCCAAAGACCGACAATGCCGCAAATCCTACCGATCCAAGCTCCGATACCAAGCCGGGGTCGATTCTGTTCCAGGGTGGCACCAGCATCGGAACGGCACGCGCGCCGTGCAGCCCGGTTAGGCGCGACAGCCCGCGAGCCATATCATCGAGCACCGCCTGGCGTGGCCGATGCGCGCCGAGTTCCTGCTTTTTCTGGTCCTCCGGCGCATAGTTTCGGTGCGCCCAGCCATGGATGGCGACCGAGGCATGCGGCGCCTCGTCAAGCCGGACGACAAGCCTCTCGTCAGTCAGCGCCGGAATGACGGCCAGAGTGAGCGGAACCGCGAATTCACGGGTGAGGTCCAGCAGCCGATCAAGCGCAGCCGTCGGATCCACAGCGTCGTCGTCGCGCAACCAGAACTCCGCCTTGCGGTCCGCCCGTCGCCAGCACGCCAGTTCTTCCACCAAGGGCTGCCAGATCTGATCGAATGTCATGCGACCGCGATCTTCGCAAGGAGTTCGGAAAGACACGCCGCTGCAGTAGCGAGGGAGCGTTCTTCGAGGATGAAACGTCTGGCGTTGCCGGCCATGGCGGTTCTTTCGTCGTCACGGACCAGAAGCCTTTCAATGGCAGACGTGAACGCTGCCACATCGCCCGGCGGGGTGAGAAATCCGGTCTGGCCATCCCGCACGACCTCCGGCACGCCGGCGATGTCCTGCGCCACCACCGGAAGGCCGGCAGCTTGTGCTTCAAGATAGGCAACGCCATAGGCTTCGCCGCAACCCGGCCAGACGTAAATCCCTCCACTGTAGAGGACATCCGGCACGGCGGCTGGCTCGATCGCGCCAAGCCATTCGATCCGGTCGGCGGGAAGGCCGGCGAATTGCGCTTTGACCTCGTCACGGGCAGGCCCGTCCCCGACGACCGACATGGTCCAGGGCAGGTGGCCGATCGGAGCGAGGGCGTGCGCGAGCATGCGATAGCTATCGACCTTGTCGCCCGGTCGCATCATGGCGACGGTAACGAGACGCGTCGGACAACCACGCGCCGGCAGTTCCCGGAATACCGATGTGTCGATGAAGGGCGAAAGCATGCCGAAAACGGCGTCTGGAAGAGCGTCTGTCAGTCCCCGACGATCCCTTTGCGTGAAGCAGATGTTCAGCGCCGCCTGTTCGACGGCTCGCGCCACCAAGGCTTGCATATCGGCCCAAAAACCGACGTTGCGCCGCCTCGAATAGGAGGCTTCCGCGGTCACATAGGGGATGGCAAAGGCCGACGCCAGCTCTGGCCCGATCAGGTCGGGCGCCTTGTAATAGAGATGATAGGAGAACCAGAGGTCGGGCTTGCCGTCACGCTGCCAAAGCTCTGTCAGTCGCGCGACTTCCTGTCGGGCTTCGACCTTGAGCGCATCGAAACTTTTCGACTCCGGTTCGCGTAGATAGAAGCGCAATTCGGATGCCAGATCGACGCGATGCCCTCCATGCTCAAGCGCCTTGATCAACATCCGTGCCATCTGACGATCGCCAGAGGCAACGGCATGATTGGGCGACTTCAGCGGCGCGTAGAAGGCAATTCGCATCGCCGGAGCCTATCATTGGAAAGCCTGCGCAAGTCAATTTCGAAGCATGATCGAGTTTCACCTTCAAGCAGTGGAATGTGCTATTGCATGCTCATGGAAACAGCCGCAGCGTCCGACCCGTTCGTCGCTTCCTTGCCGGTATTCGCGAAGTTCGAAAGCGTTGCCGATATCGACAACTATCGGCCGCTCCCCGATGGCTGGGCGCTGGCCACCGCCGACATCGTCGGCTCGACCAAGGCGATCGGGGCCGGGCGCTATAAAACCGTGAATATGGCCGGCGCCAGCGTCATTTCGGCGCTGCTCAATGCCCTGGGTCGGCAAGATCTTCCCTTTGTCTTCGGCGGCGACGGCGCGCTCGTGGCGTTTCCGAGCTCGGCCCTCGAGATAACGCGCAACGCCCTGGCGGCGGTCCAGCGATGGGTGGCGGACGAGTTGGCCCTGACCTTGCGCGCCGCAATCGTGCCGATAGAGGATATAAGAGCGCAAGGCCTCGACGTTCGGGTAGCGAGGTTCCGGGCCTCCGAAGCGGTGTTCTATGCCATGTTTGCCGGCGGCGGCGGCAGTTGGGCGGAAGCCGAGATGAAAGCGGGGCGCTACCTGATCGATCCTGCGCCGGCAAACGCGCGGCCGGATTTGACCGGTCTCTCCTGCCGCTGGAGCCCGATCGAAGCCCGGCATGGCGAAATCGTCTCGATCATAGCCGTTCCGGGGGCCTCGCGCGATGTGCGCGGCTTTCAGGTTCTGGCTTCCGACATCATCGCCCTGGTCGGCCGACAGGAGCGCGATGGCCATCCGGTGCCGGTGAACGGGCCGGCCTACGGTTTTTCGCCCGCCGGCCTCGATCTCGAGGCCCGGGCCGTCGCGCCCGCGGGAAGGCGGTGGTTGTCGAAGCTGTGGATAGTGTTCCTGTTGTCGCTTGCGGCTGTCACCGATCGATATGGCTGGACGATCGGGAGGTTCGATCCGAAGATCTACAAACGCGACGTGGCCAGCAATTCGGATTTCCGGAAGTTCGATGACGGCTTGAAGATGACCATCGATGTAGATGCGGATTTGTTGCAGCGGATCGAGCACCGGCTGCAGCAGGCCGAAGAGGCAGGCATTTGCACCTATGGCCTGCACCGCCAGCAATCGGCGTTGATGACGTGCCTCGTCGCCTCGCCGCTGCAGCGCGATCATGTTCATTTCATCGACGGCGCCGCCGGCGGTTATGCGATGGCTGCCGCAAGCCTGAAGGCGAAGGTGTCGGCCTGACGACGGCTTGCGGAGATCCATTTTCCGCAATATGCCTCGGGGTTGTTGGACCCACATGAGCCTCGCCGTGGAAGCGGGCAGTCTGTCCACATTGAGGAAAACAGATTTTTGGACGCCTCACGATCGACATATGACAGTCTGCTGAACCGGATTTCGACGCGCACCGCGCAAGTCGGGGTGATCGGACTGGGTTATGTCGGATTGCCGCTGGCGGTCGCGGTAGCACGCGCCGGCTCCCCGGTTTTCGGCTTCGACATCGAAGCCCAGAAGGTCGAGAATCTGAACAGCGGGCAATCCTACATCGAGGCGGTGACGTCCACCGCCCTTGCCGTCGAGGTGTCGAGCGGACGGTTTCGCGCCACTGCGGATTTTGCCGAACTGGCCGTCTGCGATGTCATCATCATCTGCGTTCCGACGCCGCTGACGAAAAACCGCGAGCCAGACCTCTCCTTTGTCAGGAACACGGCAGGCACCATCGCGAAGCATCTGCGTCTCGGCCAGCTGGTCGTGCTGGAATCGACCACCTATCCCGGCACCACCGACGACGTGATCAAGCCCATCCTGGAACAAACCGGCTTGCAGTCGACAATAGACTTCTTCCTTGGCTTCTCGCCCGAACGCGAGGATCCCGGCAACCGCAGCTTTGAAGTCGCGACGATCCCCAAGGTCGTGGCAGGCGACGGCATTGAAGCGGCGGCGCTCGTGAAGGCCTTCTACCAAGGTGTGGTCAAGACCGTCGTTCCGGTTTCCACCACCGCGACCGCCGAGGCGGTCAAGCTGACGGAAAACATCTTTCGCTCGGTCAACATAGCCCTGGTCAACGAGTTGAAGGTCGTGCTCGGTGCGATGGGCATCGACATCTGGGAGGTGATCGAGGCGGCAAAGAGCAAGCCCTTCGGCTACATGCCTTTCTATCCTGGGCCCGGACTTGGCGGGCACTGCGTCCCGATCGATCCTTTCTACCTGACGTGGAAGGCGCGCGAATACGAACTGCCGACCCGCTTCATCGAGCTGGCGGCAGAGATCAACACGGCTATGCCGCGTCATGTGGTCGATGAACTGGCCAGGGCGCTGGATCGGCGTTGCGGCAAGGCGCTCAGCCGCTCGCGCATTCTCATCATTGGGCTCGCCTATAAGAAGAATGTGCCGGACATCCGCGAGAGCCCTTCATTGCGGCTCATTGAACTCATCGAGGAATGGGGCGGCAAGGCCGAATTCCACGATCCGCACGTCAGAGAAATTCCGGCGACACGGGAGCATATGCCGATCAAGGGGCGTCGGTCTGTCGAATTGAGCGAGGGGACCTTGAAGGATTTCGATGCTGTCGTCGTTGCAACCGACCACGACGCGATCGACTATCAGGCGATCGCCGATCACGCCCTTCTGATCGTCGACACGCGCAATGTTTTCGGCCGCCTCGGGCTAGCCCGAGAGACGGTGGTAAAGGCCTGACGGCGGTCTGAGCCGGCGAATTCTTTGCTCGATGTCAGGATCGTGGTTGCACTCGGCCGGCAGCGTCGACACATAATGCCGCGAGTAAATAGATACAGTTAGCCTGTCGCTCGCCCGCACGGACAGCCAGTTGCGAAGTTCTTCGCCGGCTTTTCCTGCCAAAGCTGGCTTGATTGACTTCGGGGATCTCTTCTTGGGGTCGTTGGCGGACTGTGTTGTGGGCGGATCAAACGACAATGCCTCGTCTTCGAGGAGTTTCGAGATAGCATGAGCACAACGCAAGCAGAAATTTCCACCATCCTCATGGATAAGGTAGCCGATTGGCTGAACCAATCGGTACTTGCCGGCAACGACCTGGAAACATTGGTAAAAGGCTTTTGCGAACGGCTGGCTGCTGCCGGCCTGCCGTTGAAGCGGGTGCATTTGAGCTTTTCGATGCTTCATCCGCTTTATGATGCGCTTGGCTTCACCTGGGTTCGCGGCCGAGGCTTAGAAATCGAAAGCTTCCGCAATGAGCCCGGCGCGCCGTCCGACAGGTTCCTGACCAGCCCATACTATCATCTGCTCAGCAACAAGCTCGACCACCTGCGACGCCGGCTCGACCCGTCGCTGCCATCGGAGTTTCCTGTTTTCGATGATCTCAGGCTTATAGGCGTCACCGACTATTTGGCTTTCGTGCATTCCTTCAACGGCAACGCCAGTCAGGGCATGATGGGGTCCTGGTCCACCGACAGTGCCGCAGGGTTCAGCGACAGCATGATTTCGGCGCTGCTGCGCATCCAGAACCATCTCGCTATGGCAACCAAGATGGCGGTGCTCACCAAGCTCGCCGACAACATGATGACCACTTATCTCGGCGGCGACGCCGGCAGGCGCGTGCTTGACGGTCAGATCAAGCGCGGCGAGGGCGATACAATCCGGGCCGCGCTGGTCATGGGCGACATGCGCGGGTCGTCAAGGCTTGCCGAAACCTCCGGCCGTGAAATCTATATCGATACGCTGAACCAGTTTTTCGACGCCGTTGCTGCACCTTTCAATCGCAAAGGTGGGCAAATCATGAGTTTCATCGGGGATGGCTTCATCGCCGTTTACCCTTGCGAAAGGCATCGCTCGCAGTCCGAGATCGCCTGCCAGGCTGCTCTTGCGGCAGCGCGCAGCGCCACAGCGCGCGTGACGGATCTCAATCTGCGCAGAAAGGAAAAGGGGCTAACCGACATAAAATTTGGTATCGGCCTACATGTCGGCAATGTGATGTTCGGCAATGTCGGGCTTACCGACCGGCTCACATTCTCCGTCTTCGGCTCGGCTGTAAACGAGGTCCAGCGCCTCCAGGTACTGACCAAGAAATATCCGCACAGCATTCTCGCCAGCAAGGAATTCGCCAGCTATTGCGGCGCCAGCAACTGGCTGACGCTCGGCAGCGAGGAACTGGCTGGCATCAAGCAGAAGCTGACGGTGCTCTCACCCGATCTGTCGGGTGCTCTCGCAGTCGATGAAGACGGTGCGCTGGAGCCGGTTTATGACCGAAGATCGGACGCCGAGCAGGTCATGCTGCTTCACCGCGATGCCGCGCGGCTGTCGGCGGGCGACCCGAGCAAGCTCCAGTAACCGCCACGACCTGATCGGAATGCCCCAGGTAGACAGTCCGCTCGCCGGTTACGCCACTGGCGACCGTTCCGAATCCAAGTTGCTCTAAGCTGGCAATAGGTTAGTCTCGCTTCCGAACCTGCCAGATTGGGGCTGGTGTGGAATGAATTCGGGTGTTGATCTGCTGCGGATCGAGGATGTTGGCATCTCTTTTGCCATCATCGGCGGACCGTTGCATGCCGTCAGGCGCGCAAATCTTCGCGTCCTGCCCGGCAAGGTTACCGCGCTTGTGGGCGAGTCCGGCTCCGGAAAATCGGTTCTCAGCCAGGCAGTGATGGGCATTTTGCCGGGATCAGCCCATGTTCGCGGCCGTATCCTATTCTCCGATCCTGAAAGGCCCGGCACGACGCAAGATATCCTGAAGATGCCGCGTGACGGACCCGAAATCCGGGCATTGAGAGGCAGCCGCATCGGCAAGATCTTTCAGGAGCCGATGACATCGCTGTCGCCTCTGCACACAATCGGCAACCAGGTCAGCGAATCCTTGGAGATTCATACCCGCATGGCTCGGGCGGAGCGCAAGGCGCGGACCGAAGAAATGCTCGGTCTTGTCGGCTTTCCGAATCCCAAACGCGCCTATGATATGTATCCCTTTGAGCTTTCAGGAGGATTGCGTCAGCGCGCCATGATCGCCATGGCGCTTATCTGCCGGCCCGCCCTGTTGATCGCCGACGAGCCGACGACGGCGTTGGACGTCACCATCCAGGCGCAAATCCTCCATTTGCTGCGCGGCCTTCAGACCAAGCTAAACATGGCGATGCTGCTGATCACCCACGACCTTGGCGTGGTCGCCAACGTCGCCGACGAGGTGGTGGTCATGTACCATGGCGAGATCATGGAAGCGGGACCTGTCGAGGCGATATTCCGCCGACCAGGTCACCCTTACCTGAAGGGCCTGATGGCGGCCGTTCCGCATTTTGACCTGAAGCCTGGCGAAAGGCTAAAGGCGCTGCGCGAGGTGCCGGTGAATGTCGAGAACCTGCTCGGCAAACAGACGGCGCCGCCGTCGAAGGGGCCAGACGATATCCTGTTGTCGGTCAGGGATCTGAAAAAGACCTTCACAATCCGCAAGTCCGGATTGTTCGGCGGGGATCATCAAACCACGGTTCGCGCCGTGGGCGGCGTGAGCTTCGATATCAGGCGGGGCGAGTGCCTGGGGCTGGTCGGCGAAAGCGGCTCCGGCAAAACCACGGTCAGCAAGATCCTTATGCGGGCTATCACCCCTAGCGGCGGCTCTGTGACGTTCAACGGCCGCGATGGAGCGATCGACGTCTTGCAAGGCGAGGGAGACGCCCTGCGCATGCTGCGCGCGAAAATCCAGATGGTCTTCCAGGATCCGGTTTCATCGCTGTCACCTCGCATGACGGTGGAGAACATCCTGAGCGAGCCGCTGGAGATTCATCAACGTGGCGATGCCGCGTCCCGACTCGCCACCGTCAAGAGCCTGATGCAGGCGATCGGGCTCGATCCGCGCTTCATCAAGCGCTATCCGCACAGTTTCTCCGGCGGGCAGCGTCAGCGTATCGGCATCGCGCGCGCGTTGGCGCTGGGCCCTGAACTGCTGATCTGCGACGAGCCGGTTTCGGCGCTCGACGTCTCTGTCCAGGCGCAGATCTTGAACCTGCTGAAGGACCTGCAGAAGGAACTGGGCCTGACCTACCTGTTCATATCGCACAATCTGGCGGTGGTGGACTACATGGCAGACCGAATCGCGGTGATGTGCGGCGGGCGTATCGTCGAGCTTGCGCCACGCGAAACTCTGCTGAGGAAACCGATCCACCCCTACACGCGCTCACTCGTCGCCGCAGTACCTTTCCCCGACCTCGACAGGCCGATGGATTTCAAGACGCTGAAGCTCAGCGGCGCTTCCGACACCAGCGCATGGGGACCGCAATTCCGCGACGAGGGCGACGAGGATGTACTGTCGCCGCTCGATCTTGGTGGCGGTCACCTGGTGCTGGCCCGACGTTCGGCCGATGCCAGCGAGCTACGCCATTGATCAGCCGGCGCACCGTCCTTGGACTCATGGCTTCGGCGTTTGTGCCGGGCACGTTGCGCGCAGGCGATCTGGAGCCGGAATTTCTTCAGCCGCTGCTGAAGGCCCTGGCCCTGCCGGCACTCTCCGAGCGCTTGCCCAAGAGCCCGCGCGTGTTGAATCTCGCTGCGATGGGGCGGCAGCCCGGCCAGTATGGCGGCACGCTGCGCACGATCATCGGCAGTCAGAAAGATATCCGGATGATGACGATCTACGGATATGCTCGCCTCGTCGGCTATGACGAAAAGCTCAACTTGCAAGCCGACATTCTTGAAAGTTTCGAGGTGGCAGACGATCGCGTCTTCACCTTCAAGATACGGGAAGGACATAAATGGTCTGACGGTAGCCTGCTGACGCCGGAGGATTTTCGCTATTGCTGGGAAGATGTCTGGCTGAACGACGAACTTTCGCAAGGCGGGCTCGCCCCGGCCCTGCTGGCCGACGGCAAACCGCCACGCTTCGAGATCGTCGATCCGTTGACGGTCCGTTATACCTGGGATGCGCCGAATCCCGACTTCCTGCCCAAGCTCGCTGCTGCTTCGCCGCTATCGCTTGTTCTGCCGGCCGCCTATCTCAAGCAGTTCCACAAGAAATACCAGGATCCATTCCGGCTCGCCGGCCTGATGGAGGAGAACAGGGCCAAGAAATGGACGCTCCTGCATATCCGCATGTCGCGGCAGTATCGCCCGGAGAACCCGGAACTGCCGACGCTCGATCCCTGGCGGAACCGGACCAAGCCGCCGGCTGAGCAGTTCGTCTTCGAGCGCAATCCGTTCTTTCACCGCATAGACGAGAATGGCCGGCAACTGCCCTATGTTGACCGGATTGTCATGAATGTGAGCTCGTCGGCGATTATTTCCGCCAAGACCGGCGCGGGCGAGAGCGACCTGCAATGCATGGGAATTGATTTCAGCGATTACTCCTTCCTGAAGGACGCGGAGAAGCGCTACCCGGTCAAGATGCATCTCTGGAAACGCACACAGGGTTCGCGACTGGCGCTGCTGCCCAATCTGAATTGTGCCGACCAGGTCTGGCGTGGCCTTTTTCGCGACGTGCGCGTGCGTCGAGCACTGTCGCTCGCTGTGCACAGGCGCGAGATCAATATGGCCGTGTTCTATGGATTGGCGCAGGAAAGTGCCGATACGGTCCTGCCGGAGAGCCCGCTCTACCGGCCCGAATTCGCGAAAGCCTGGGTCACCTACGATCCTGATCAGGCCGATGGCCTACTCGACGAGGTCGGGCTTCAGACGCGTGACAATGACGGCCTGCGGATACTTCCCGATGGACGCCCGGCGCAGATCGTCGTGGAAACGGCCGGCGAAAGCACGCTGGAAACGGATGCGCTCGAGCTCATCAGCGATCACTGGCGCCAGATCGGTATCGCCCTGTTCATCCGGACTTCGCAGCGCGACATCTTTCGCAGTCGCGCGCTTGGCGGCCAGATCATGATGTCGATGTGGTCAGGCATCGACAATGGCGTGCCGACCGCCGATATGAACCCGTACCAGCTGGCCCCCACCATTGACGACCAACTGCAATGGCCGCTCTGGGGTGCTCACTACTTGTCTCGTGGCAGGCTCGGCGAGGCGCCCGATCTTCCGCCTGTGGTCGAGTTGATGACCTTACTCAAGCGCTGGAACGCATCGACCGAAGCCACGGAGCGCGCTGAAATCTGGAATTCAATGCTGTCGATCTACACCGATCAGGTGTTTTCGATCGGCACGGTGAACGGAACATATCAGCCGGTTCTGGCCTCCTCGCGGCTGCGCAATCTGCCTGACAAGGCGCTCTACGGCTACGACCCGACCGCCTATTTCGGTGTCTACATGCCCGATACATTTTGGCTTGGAGAGTCCTGAGCGTGCTTCGATATATTGTCTGGCGCCTCGCCGTAATGGTTCCAACGCTGCTGATCATATCGGCGCTTGTGTTCACGATCATCGAACTTCCCCCAGGCGACTATTTCGACAGCTATGTTGCCGAGCTTCGGGCTCAGGGCGAAGCGGTGGATTCCGACCGCATCGAGATGATGCGGAAGGACTATGGTTTCGACAAGCCGCCGGTCATTCGCTACTTCTACTGGGTCGGCGGGATGCTGCACGGCGATTTCGGCTATTCCTTCGAATATGAGCTGCCGGTTCGCGACGTGATCGGGGACCGAATGTGGCTGACCGTGCTGGTTTCCTTCGTGACAATCCTCTTCACCTGGCTCATCGCCTTTCCGATCGGCATGTACTCGGCCACGCATCAATACAGCTGGGGCGACTACGGCCTGACTTTCTTCGGCCTTCTCGGCCTTGCCATCCCGAACTTCATGCTGGCGCTGATCCTGATGTATTTCGCCAATATCTGGTTCGGCACGTCCGTCGGCCATCTCATGGACCAGCAATATCTCGGCGAGCCGATGAGCTGGGCCAAGGCGAAGTCGATCCTCGCCCATCTCTGGATCCCGGTCTTGATCATCGGCACCGGGGGCACGGCAAGCATGATCCGGCGGCTGCGCGCCAATCTGCTCGATGAGCTTCACAAGCAATATGTAGTGACCGCGCGCGCCAAGGGCCTTCATCCCTTCAGGACCCTGGTCAAATACCCGCTGCGCATGGCGCTCAATTTCTTCATTTCGGACATCGGCTCTATCCTGCCGGCCATCATCTCCGGCGCCGAAATCACGGCGATCGTGCTGTCTTTGGAAACGACCGGGCCGATGCTGATCAAGGCGCTGCAAAGCCAGGACATGTATCTGGCAGGGTCGTTCCTGATGTTCCTTGCCTTCCTGACGGTCATCGGCGTGCTGATTTCCGATCTGGCGCTGGCACTGCTTGATCCACGAATTCGTTTGCAGGGCGGCAGTACCAAATGAACACGCAATCGCCACTTCCCGCTCCGGGTGCTCCGCTGCAACACTATGTTTCCATCGCGCCCTTTGACCTGCAGTCGGTCGAGGCAATGACGCCGGAGCAGTCGAAGGTCTTTCAGGCGTCGCAGTCGCGGCTGATGTGGTGGAAATTTCGACGGCACCGGCTTGCTCTTGTATCCGGCATATTCCTGGCGGTGCTCTATTTCGCGATACTGATCTGCGAGTTCCTGGCGCCCTACAATCTGCACACGCGCAACATGGACTACATCTATGCGCCGCCGCAGCGGGTGCACCTGTTCCACAACGGCCAGTTCGTCGGGCCGTTCGTCTACGGCCGCCAAATGACGCTGGATATGGACACGCTGAAGCGGAACTACATCGACCAACAGGATGATGTTCAGCGGATCCGTTTCTTCTGCAAGGGCGACAGCTACCGGTTCTGGGGCCTGATCGAAGGTCACAGGCATTTTGTCTGCCCTGCCGAAAACGGCCAGCTCTTTCTGGCCGGCACTGACAGGTTGGGGCGCGATGTGCTCTCGCGCATCATCTATGGTGCACGCATTTCACTGACGATCGGCCTCGTCGGCATCAGTTTCAGCTTCCTGCTCGGTATAGTCATCGGCGGACTGGCCGGCTATCACGGCGGCATCTTCGATCTGATCGTTCAACGGATAATCGAAGTTCTGCAATCGATCCCCAGCATTCCGCTATGGCTGGCTCTGGCAGCGATCATGCCGATAACCTGGAGTCCGATCCTGATCTATTTCGGCATCACCGTCATCCTCGGGCTGCTCGACTGGACCGGATTGGCGCGGGCCGTGCGTTCAAAGCTTTTAGCGTTGCGCGAGGAGGATTACGTTCTGGCCGCGCAATTGATGGGCGCCAGCAGCGGCCGCATTATCCGGCGGCACCTCATTCCGGGCTTCATGTCGCATCTGATCGCGACGGCGACGATCTCCATACCCGGCATGATCCTGGGCGAGACGGCGCTGAGCTTCCTCGGGCTCGGCCTGCGGGCGCCGATAACCAGTTGGGGCATCCTGCTCACCGAGGCGCGCAGCGTCAGCGTGATCGCGTTTTATCCATGGCTACTTTTGCCGATCCTCCCCGTCATTCTCGTCATTCTGGCGTTCAATTTCCTGGGCGACGGCTTGCGGGACGCGGCGGACCCCTACAAATGACATCGCCAGTCCGCCGCGCTTCAAGGCGCAGACTCCGCCCGGTTCGTCGGGGGCCTGTTCTGTTGCTGTGTTGACCGTTCGCCTCTATATGCGGCGACGCCGGATCGGGCTAACACGTTGCTCTCGGGCTTCATCCTGGTCGCAGGCATTGCCGGTCTCTTGAGCTGGTTCAGGACACACAAACGCATATGAGTCGCCTCGAAAGTTTCATCCGCAGGCTGACCGCACAGCGCGACATTCTCGATCAAGTCTGCGCGGAGGTGGCGAAGATCGAGGGTCCCATCCTTGAGCTCGGCCTCGGCAATGGCCGGACGTTCCACCATCTGCGCGAGCGTCTGCCCGGCCGACGGATCGTGGCGTTCGACCGCGCACTTGCCGCACACGCCAGCTCAATTCCCGAAGCTGAAAACCTCGTGCTCGGCGAAATCCGCGAGACGGCGAGCAGGTTCATCGGCATCGAGGCCGCTCTTGTTCATGCCGACATCGGCACCGGCTATGAAGATCGCGATGCAGTGACCTCTACCTGGCTCCCCGAACTGACCGCGCGCCTGCTTCGCGTCGGAGGCATTGCGGTCAGCGGCACGCCGCTCGATCACCCGCAGTTGCAACGCCTTCCACTGCCGCCTTCGGTACCCGCCGATCGCTATTTTGTCTGCAGGCGCGTCTGAGGTCCGCAACGGCCCAAGTCTTCAGGGGATCGTGTAAACCGCTATCTCCCTCTCGATGCCGCGCAGCGAGACCTCGTGTGGCACGGGCGTCAGCGCGTTCCTGTGCAACAGATCGGCGGTGAGATTGTCGTCGACCACCGCGCGCGTGGCGAAGATCGCCTGTGCGTTGGCAAGGTTCTGAACCCGCGAAGCAATGTTGACCGTCTGGCCGAAATAGTCCTGTCGCTCGTTCATAGACACGGCAATGCACGGGCCGGCATGGACTCCGATCTTGAGCAGCAGATCCTCGCGCCCGCTCTTCTCATTGAGCGCACGCATGGCATCGCGCATCCTCAGGGCCGCGGCAATCGCACGATCCGGCGTCGCGAAGGTCGCCATCACCGCATCGCCGATCGTCTTCACCACCGCGCCTGCCTCGGACGCGACGATCTCGTGCAGGACCTGAAAATGCACGCGCACGAGATCGAAGGCTGAAAGATCGCCCACCCGCTCGTAAAGCTCGGTCGATCCGCGCAGGTCGGTGAACAGGAAGGTGAGGCTAGTGATCTTCAGGCGCTGGTTGATGTCGAGCGTATCGGTGCGATAGAGATCGCGGAAGGTCTGGTTGGTGAGCAGGCGCTTGGCTGTCAGGAACGGCCGGCGTTTGCCCAGGAGATCATGCAATTCCTGGCCGGCGATGAAGACCGTCGGCAGCACGCGGGTGTCGGTCCTGTTTTCCAGCGAAATGCGCAACGGGCCGGGTTGCATCTCCAGCGTCTGGTTCTGGACATGCTCGCGGTCGAAGACCAATGAGAGGCTTCGGCGCTCTCTTGTCGGTTCGCCCTTGACGTCGATGAACTGCACTGAATGGGTGACCGGCTCGAAGACGATGATGAATTCGGACGGAAGCTGTACGGGCAGAACAGCCTTTTCACCGGGCGCAAGCTCGATATCCTCCAGCGAGAACGCTTCCATCGTCTTGGCGAAATCCTCTTCCGGCAGGTCGACGCCGGACGCCCAGTAGATCTGGCGGAAATATTCCACCAACGGCAGTTCGTGTGGATTGTGGGCGGCAATCTTGCGCACGCGAGGACTGACCGTGAATGTCACCTCGACCATCTCGTCGAGGGTCGGTGAATAGCCTTCGGAACACAGCGCGCAGGTATATTCGTCCTTCTGCAGGGTTTTCAGCGTGGCGTTGCTGTCGAGCACGCCGCCACAGCCGGGGCATAGAACATTCCAGGAAATGTCGAAGAGGCCCACGCGCGCCGCATGCAGAAAGGCGCCTATGGCGCGTTCCTCATCGAGGCCATGCTTGCTGGCGAAGGCTAGAGCATTGATGCGGCAAAGCTCGCGGTCCTTGCCCTCCGCGATGGTTCGCTTGATCGCATCGATTGCCGCCGGATCGACATCGGTCGATTGCCGCAGAAGCGAGAACAGATCTTGAGCTTCGTTCATCGTGCAGGCTCCGGAAGAAGTGCGCCGCCGAAACGTGTTGACCGGACCGGTCTTGGTCCGAATGCGCCATTTTACTTCGAAACGGACCCTACGGCCATTCGAATAGACAAGCCGGGCGATAGCTCAAGTCCGTTTGGCGGATTTTCGCCGGCCGCAAGCGGCACTATGATGATCCATGGCCATTTATCTACGCGGGCTCTCCGATGCCGACATCCGACAATCCGCCGTTTCCCGCCACCCTGCGCCTCTTTTCCTTGGTGGTCATTATCGTCCTGGTCGTAGGCGCCGGCCTGTTCTTCGCGCCCGTGCTGGTCAAGCCGCGCTGGCCGTGGGCCGTCACCCCGTTCAATGCCCGCTTCCTTGGTGGCTTCTACACCGCCGAAATGGTCGTGATGGCGGCGCTGCTGTTCTGGAATCGCTGGTCGCCTGGCAGGCTCGTGCTCGTCATGGCGCTCATCTTCACCGTCTTCGTGTCGGTGGCGTCGTTCATCAATCTCGGCTATTTCAACTTCGGGCGCAAAGCGCCCTGGCTCTGGTTTCTGGTCTATCTTGGTTCGGTCGCGGTATCCGGGCTGTTCCTATGGCGGGCCAGGGCCCGTCCTTCTGCAAAAGGCGTGACCTTAAGGCCCGCATGGCGCCGCTACATGCCGGTGGAATCGGCAGTCCTTGGGCTCTATGGCGTCGGCCTGTTGCTGTTCCCCCTGACATTCGGCAGCTTCTGGCCATGGCCGGTCGATGGCTTCCACGCTCAGGTCTACAGCGCCATCTTCCTCGCGGGGGCGGGCGGCATATATGTCGTCTGGAGAAGCGCGCCGCGCGAAGAACTGCTGGTGCTGGGCTTGGCGCAGTTGCTGGTTGGCCTGCTTGCCATTGTTGGACTCGTCATCACCGACGCTGCCGTGCACCGGATCGACTGGACGGCGACCGGGACATTGTGCTGGCTCGCCCTTTTCGCCTGGATCGGCATCAGCGGCGTCTTCAAACTTTTCGCCGCCACTCGGTATTTTAGCTCGCAATCGGCATCATAGGTTGCAGAGACGGCTGGATTTTCAGGTGACGTAGGGTGCATCGTACCGTGCCGATCGCCTTCGCAGGGAACGTTATGACCAGCACAACCTCGCCATCCCCCGAGAAAATCCAGCCGCAGCTCCGATCCGTTCGGCTAAGCGATGCGGAGGCGCTTTGCGCCATCTTCAACATGCCGGGCTTCCGCTGGGGCACGCTCAGGATGCCTTTCGAGATGGTGGAGCAGGTGGAGCGGCGCATCGCCAAGTCCGGCCAGGAAACCACCTGGATCGTTGCGGAGCTGGAGGGCAAGGTCGTCGGCCATGGCAGCCTGGTCGTGCAGGGTTCGCCGCGCCGTTCGCATATCGGTGAGATCAATATCGGTCTTGACGATGCCTTTGTCGGCAAAGGCATCGGCTCTGCCATACTTGGCGCGCTGCTCGACGTGGCCGACAACTGGCGCGCTCTGAAGCGGGTCGAATTGACCGTCTATGCCGACAACGAACCGGCCATGCGCCTCTACAAAAGCCATGGCTTCGAGGTCGAAGGTCGGCATGTGAAAGCCGGCTTTACCGACGGCCAGTACCACGACCTCCTCAGCATGGCCCGGCTGCGATTCTGAAATCGGCTGTTCGGTCTTAACTGTTTGGCCAATCTAGCAATTCAAGCCGAGTTGGCGAACTGGTGGTTGCCGATGGAGAGCTCTGTAGGATAACTTCGTCTCACACCGTTCTGATCGAGTTGACGATCCATGTGTGGGCCGGCATCCAGAAAGTCTGGTCTCCCTTGGCGTTTGCACCGCGAGCCGCCAGACGGGACAGATGACCGCCGTGGCTGATCCAATCCCTACGCCTCCAGTGGAAATTCTGGCTGTGCTGTCGCTGCTCTGCCCGGAGGTCGTGCGTGACATCGAGCAGAACTGGAACGCACCGGTTTCCGATTATGCCCGCCATCTGTGGCGGCCGGTGGTAAGGCCTGCATCGGACCCGGCGATCGCTGCCCGCTCGATCCTGCGCGACGTGCTGCATCGGCGTCTTGGTGCGATCATGCAGCCTGAAGAGGTCGGCAAGGCCTTCGAAGTGTTCGAGCACAGACCGGTCATTCAGTCGGGCCTGCACTGTCTGCTTCTGATGGACCGGATCACCTTCGACGCCCTCCTGCTTGCCTGGCTCGGCGCGGTCGAAAGCGGGCTCTCGGCCTTCTTCTGCTTCATGGGAACGACGATGACCATGGAGACAATCGGCCGGGAGGGGCCCGGATGGCTCGATATCGGCGACGACAAGGTCAACCTGTTTGGCATGGGGCGCCACAAGCTTTGCCGCAAAAGCGCCTGCGTGGCCGGTCCCGTCTTCCTCAACAAGCGTGCGCTCGAAGCGGTGGGTGATGAAACGGATGCCAGCCGCTGGCTGGGCACACTGCTTGCCAGCCGGGACAAGATGTTTGCAACCGCGGCCGACGCGGTGACAGCCCTCAACGAGGATCTGGTCGCCAATTGGGACTGTTCCGGCATGGCCAAGCCGGTTTTCATCGATGATCGGCTGGCCGCGGCCGCCATGGCTCGGCATCTGGAATATGACGGCAGCCTTCTTTCCAAGCTGCTCTTTGAGCCCGCGAGGCGCCAGCGTCTCGAACGTGCCCTGCAAGAGACCGCATCGAGACCATTTGGCAGATTCCTGCCCAATGCCACAGCCTATTTCTGGGGCATCCGCGACGAGCGCGTGCGCAAGCTCGTCCTCGAGAACGGGCACCTGATCGAGCCCGACAGGCCGCATGGTCTTTCCATCCCGTTCGAGCGAACGCATCTCAAGCAGGCGCTACTGGAAGGCGTGCTGCTGCCGAACTTGTTCCTCACGTTCCTCGTGCTCGCCATATTGCCGCGCGTGCGGGTTGTGGGCGGCCTGAGACAGATTGGCTATGTGGCGCTTTTCCACTCGATCCTGCTGGCCGCGCTTGACGAGAACGCGCCGGAAGAGCGCGATCTGGCTCAGGAGCTGCAGGTTCGGGAAAATGCCTGGGGCGTGCGGGTCATCGATGAAAAGATCTCGGTCCGCGAGCAGCTTGCCGGCCTGCCGCAAGGGGCGCTCTTCGCGGATCTGCTGCGGCAGTATCGCTTGCAAACATTTGCCGAGACGACCGACGACCTGAAACTGGTTCGAGAAGACGCCCGATGGCGCAAGATCGGCCAGGCAGAGATCAAGGCGACCTGAGCTTCGCATCAGGTTTTATTCGCGGAGAGTCCATTCGCGATCGGCCGCAGTTCAAGGCCTGACCTGACATGGCCTCACCTGTCATTGCACGATACCGGCCTTGCGGAGCCCGTCGACGATGAGTTCGAAATCGGCAGGGTTCTTGTAGGGCAAGACCTTGCGTCGGTAGTCCAGCGAATAGTCGGGATTGACGCGAAGCACCTCCTGCCATGCCTCGCGGGCCTCGGCGAAACGGCCCAGATGGCCGTAGCTGGCGGCCAGAAGCGCGCGCGAGACATCGGTGACAACGTTGCGAGCCAGCCGCTGCAGCAAGAGGTCAACGGCCTCTTCGTACCTTCCGAGTTGAAACGATGCCAAAGCCTGGAAATGCAGAAGCACATCCGGAAAGTATGGATTCAAGGTCTTGCCCCGGGCGTAACTCTCGAGCGCCTCTTCGGATCTGCCCGAATAGTGCAGCGCCTCGCCGAGGATCACGTGCCCTTCGGCGAAGTTCGGGTTGAGAGCTATCGCGTGCTCGGCCTCGTCGATGGCCTCATCGTGCCGTCGTGTATACAGCTTGACGATAGCCAGCGCCCAGTGGGCCCAGGGATCGCTGTCATCCAGCGTCACCGCTCGCGTTGCAGCCTCTTCCGCTTGCGCCATCGATTCCGGCGGCGACGCACTCCACCTGTTCAGGTAATCGAGCCCGTGCGTGAGGGCGAGGAAGGCGTGGGCAGAGGCAAACTTCGGGTCCAGTTCGATCGCACGTTGCAAGAGGTCGCGGGCTGCGACGTTCGTCTCCTTCGTCAGCCGGTGCCACAGCTCCCGGCCCCGCAGGAAATAGTCATACGCCTGCGTGTTGCGCGCATACTCGGGCGCCAGCCGCTGACGGTCGCCTTCGGTGAGATTGAGCGCCAACGCTCCGACGATCTGCTGCGTCACGTCGTCCTGCACGGCGAATATATCGGTCAGGTCGCGATCGAACCGCTCCGCCCAAAGATGGCCGCCCGAGGTTGCATCGATGAGCTGCGCGGTGATGCGCACCCTGTTCCCCGACTTGCGTACGCTGCCCTCGAGTACATGCCGCACGCCGAGCTTCGAGCCCACCTCCTGCACATGGACGTTCTGGCCCTTGAAGGTGAACGACGAATTGCGTGCGATGACGAAGAGCTGCGACAGTTTGGACAGCGCCGTGATGATGTCCTCAGAAATGCCGTCGGCGAAGTAATCCTGTTCGGCGTCACCGCTCATGTTGGCGAACGGCAGGACGGCGATCGACAGTTTCGGCGGCGCTGCCGTCGCGGGCCGGCTCGCCGCGCTTTCCGGGGTCGCGGCCGCCTTGGTCCCGGCGCTGCCGACTTGCAGCGAATAGACCCGGATCGGCTCGGCGATGTTCTTGAGCTGTGTGCTGCCGAGATCGCTGACCGAGAGGTCGAGCCGCGCCTTGACCTGGCGATAGGCATCCTCGGACAGGCAGATGGCGCCGGGCGCCGCGACGCCCTCCAAACGCGAGGCGATGTTGACGCCGTCGCCCATCAGGTCGCCGTCGCTCTCTTCGACCACATCGCCCAGATGGATGCCGATCCTGAACTCGATGCGGCGGTCCTGCGGCACGCCGGCATTGCGCTCGACCATGCCGTTCTGAACCTCAACGGCGCAGCGCACGGCATCCACCACGCTGCGGAACTCGACCAGCGCTCCATCCCCCGTGCGCTTGATCACCCGCCCGTTGTGCACTGCGATGATTGGATCAATCAGGTCGCTGCGCAGTGCCCGCAACCTCGCCAAAGTACGATCTTCGTCCTCGCTCGCGAGCCGGCTGTATCCAACCACATCTGCAGCGAGGATTGCGGCCAGCTTCCGTTTTTCGCTCATGGGCACGTGTCCTCGGCTCCATAATAGCAGGAAGGCGGAGGCTAAGAGGGAATTTTCGTGGACGACGGCTACGCAGACGCGCGAGTCGGCAGCGCTCTGCCACCGGGCCTGGACCGATCGCTCGATGCCCCATTTGCGCTGCCGCTTGCTGGCCGACGACTATCGGTTCATTCTTGTCTGAATACCCGGCCGTGAAGTGCGTGACGAGATCACGCCGTCATGGCTCCAGTGAGGTCTTGCTCGATGGACTGCTCGGGCTGCGGTTTCGAGGTCGAGGGCGGTTTCGCTTTCTGTCCGAAGTGTGGCAGGCGCCAGCCCGTGCCATGCGCCAGCTGCGGCTACCTGTGCGCACCCGATTTCGAGTTCTGTCCGAAATGTGGGGCAAGCGTCGGTGCGACGGCAAAAGCCGTCGAATGGCCTGCTCCGACACCAAGCCGGACCATTGTGCCGCCTTCTCGAACTCCGTCGCTGCTCGCGAACATCGAAAGCGAAGATGATGGGTTGCATCCCGTCTCTGAAGCCGATCGCAGGACGGTGACGGTCCTGTTCGCCGACCTTTGCGGCTTCACGACACTGAGCGAGCAGCTCGACCCCGAGGTGATGCAAGCGCTGCAGAACCAACTGTTCAAGGAATTGACGGCAGCCGTGCGAAACTTTGGCGGTTTCGTCGACAAATTCATCGGCGATGCATTGCTTGCCTTGTTCGGTGCCCCGGTCGCGCATGAGGACGATCCGGAACGTGCGCTTCGCGCCGCTCTCGACATGATGGCCCGGACGACGCGGCTCGGCGAAAGCGCTCCCCACTCCGGCTCGCCTCTGTTGCTCCACATCGGCATAAACACTGGTCCGGTCGTCACTGGCGGATTGGGCATCGGCACCGCCAAATCCTATTCGGTGACCGGCGACACAGTGAATACGGCGCAACGCTTGCAATCGCTGGCCGCACCGGGTGAGGTTCTGGTAGGCGAACTCACTCACAGGCTGACCCGGCATGCCTTCTCTTTTGAGCCGCTGGGTGATGTTGTGCTTCGCGGCAAAGCAGGCAGTGTGCTCGTCCATCGACTGGACGCACCGCTTGCGTTGCCGCGCGCAGCGCGTGGGCTCGAGGCGCTCGGCCTCAGCGCGCCGATCATAGGTCGTGGTGCGGAGCTCCATAGAATGCTGGCCAGCCTTGACCAGGCGTGCGGCGGCTCGGCCCAACTTGTTCGCCTCGTCGGAGAAGCCGGTATCGGGAAATCGCGGCTGGTGAAGGAGTTTGTCGCCCGCGTCGGCGACGAGGATCGTTTTCGCAACGTCGCCGTGCGGCAGGCCACATGCTCCCCGCTGGGCGAACAATCCTTTGGCGCCTTGGGCGCAGTGGTGCGCAGCGCTGCCGGGATGATGCAAAGCGATAATGGGGACGAAATGCGGGCGAAGCTCGCAGGCTTGCTGACTGACCTCGGCCTGCAGGGCGAGGAGGCGAAGCGGCTGATGCCTTTGCTCTACCATGTGCTTGGCCTTGGCGACCCCGATGCCACCTTGCAGCATGTCGAGCCCGAGCAGCTGCGGAGGCAAATTCTCTACGCAGTCCGCACGATCATCGAACGGCGGCTTGCGTTGTCGCCGCTGTTGATTGTCGTCGAAGATCTGCACTGGGCCGACGCCGTGTCGCTCGAGGCGCTGCGTTTCGTGATGGACAGGTTGGAACGCACGCGGTTGATGTTGCTGGTCACGCATCGTCCGGCGCCGGACAACGACCAGCTCGACTCAAGCCGGGTCAGTCACACAGCGCTCAGGCTTTCGCCGCTCAACACTGATGACGGACGCGGGCTGCTGGCGGCGCTGTTCGGTGAGAGCTGGGTAAAGTCCGCAGGCAGGCTTGTCGACCAGATCCTCGAGCGCGCCGGCGGCAACCCGCTTTTTATAGAGGAGATCGTTCGCGGCCTGATCGATCGCGGTGTGCTGATGCGCGAGGGCCAGCGATGGCGGACTGCGGCAGGCGAAGTCGCAACCGGCATTCCCGCCACTATCCAGGCAATGCTGCTTGCCCGGGTCGACCGGCTGCCCCAGGAGGTGCGCCGGTTGGCCCAGGAAGCCGCGGTGATCGGCCCGCGCTTCGATGCCACACTTTTGAAAGCCGTGACAGCCGAACCCGGCCGGCTGGAAGCCGGCTGCGAACTGCTTTGCGATGCCGAAATCATCGAGGAAGTCGCCGGATCAGGCTCGATCTCGACGCCAAGCTACCGCTTTACGCAAACGTTGCTGCAGGACGTGATCTACCAGAATCTGCTGTTGCAACGCCGGACCGATATCCACGGGCGGGTCGGTGCCGCCTTGGAGCAGCTGTGTGGCGACAAGCCGGAACGGCTCGAGGATTTGACCGTGCTCGGTCATCATTTCGCGCAGAGCACGGAGCGGGAGAAAGGCGCGCATTACTTGCAGGCGGCGGGCGATCGCGCTCGCATGATATACGCCAACGACGACGCCCTTCGTTTCTACGAGCGAGCGCTGACTGCGTTGAGCGCGATCGGGCAAACGCCGCTCAAACTGGCAATCGCGGAGCGCATTGCCGATTTGAGCGGCCCGGTGGGCCGCCGCGAGGTCGCGCACCAGCACTACGAAACGGTGCTGCAGGCATATCGCGAGTCAGGCAATCGCGTCGCGTCGGCACGAGTTTTGCGCAAGATCGGTCGGCTGCTCTGGGACGTCGGCAAGCGGGACAACGCAGAAACCCGCTATGCTGAAGCCGCAGCGCTCCTCGAAGGAGCGGACGCCCCGATCGAGCAGGCGCAGCTGTGGCAAGAACGTGGCCGACAGGCGTTCCGTAGCGGAGATCACGCTCGCGCAGCAAAATGGGCAGACGCGGCGCTGGACGGCGTACGCACTCTGACAACGGAGCATGTCTCCGAGGAAGGGCGTGACGCCACTCTTGTGACCGCCGAGGCACTCAACACCAAGGCTGTCGCGCTGGCTCGCCTTGGGCGAAATCTTGAAGCGGTGCGCCGGATTGAGCGTAGCATTGAATTGGCCGAAGCCGCCGGCCTGCTGGGCACGGCCTGCCGCGGCTACACCAATCTCGGCGTGCTTTACACGACCATCGATCCGGCACAGGCCATAAAGGTCTGTCGGCGCGGTCTTGAAGTGGCGCGCCATATTGGTGATTTGGGCTTTCAGGCGCGCCTCCTCGCCAATCTGGCGGTTGCTTGTTGTACTTTCACGGATCGCTGCCCAACGGAGGGCGTGCCTGCTGCCGAGAAGGCCATCGAGATCGACCGGGCACTCGACCAGCGCGAGCATCTGCCGGTGCCGTTGATCGTGCTTGCGCAGATCCACCAGTGCAACGGTCGTCCGGAACTGGCGGTTGGCTTGTTCCACGAAGCACTGGACGTAGCGCGCGAAACGAGTGAACCCCAACTGCTGTTTCCGTGCTATGATGGTCTGGCAACGCTTAATCTCGACCTCGACAATCTGGCCGAGGCCGAACGCTACTTTTCCCTGGCGCAGGGTATATGCGCCCAGCACGGGCTAGACCCGGAAGCGCTTGTGGTGCTGCCTTTTCTCGACTAGCCGGGTGGGAGGTTGAACAATGTCCGCGCGTATTGACTTGGTACCGCTTCAGCCAGGCGATCGTGCGCCGAACGTGGTGCTCGACGCCATTACCCAGGAAGGCAAGATCGCCCTTGACGACTTCCGCGGACAAAAACCGGTGCTGGTTGGCCTGTTTCGAGGTCTGCATTGTGCGTTTTGCCGGCGCCATATCGCCGCCCAGGCGCGGCTTGATCCGGAACTGCGCGAAAAGGGGGTGGAAAGCCTGACGGTGGTCAACACGCCGATCGAACGGGCGCGTCTCTATTTCCGCTACCACCCGATGCCGAATCTGCTTGCGGCTTCCGACCCTGAACGCGCTTCGCATCGTGCTTTTGGACTGCCCAATCTCGAATTCACCCAGGACGACACGAACTGGCCGTACAAGGTCTCGATGGCAGCGGCAAAGGATATGCGGGTCGACATACCAGGCGAGTTGCCCGCTCCCATGGATCCTTTTGCGGCCAGCGAATTCCTCGACAAGAAGGACCAATACGAAGTGACCCAGGCCGACCAGCAGATGATGGCAACGGGACACGGACAACTGATCGGTCAATTCCTGCTGGACCGGCAGGGGGTGGTCCGCTGGAGCTTCACGGAGGTTCCAGAGGGTGGGCGATACATGTTTGGGGCGCCAAACCCGCAGGAGCTGATGTCAGCCGTGTCCCAGGTCGTTCAATAGACTTGCGAACAAGGTAGTCGGGCGGGACACCGACAAAAAAGCAGAAGCGGTTTGTTCACAATTCATCCGAGCGCGGCCTCGAGACGTGCAACAAAGTCATCGAGCGAGCGATCCCCGCGAACCTCGATGCGCGGAAGGTCGATGGGATCGCAATCGAGGCCCGCCGGCCCGTGTTTGCCGCCGAAGCCGATCCGATAGCCGCACTCCTTGGCCAGCCGGCCAAGCCGTCGGTCGGTGACAGAGAAGGGTGCCGCGAACGCCGTGGTCGGCCGACCGGTCCACCGTTCGACGAACATGCGAGAGCGCAGGAGCTCGGCGGCCAAATCAGAACTCGACAGACCATCGATCGCGCGATGCGTCGCCAGATGGCTTCCGAAGAACGCACCTTCGCCGGCGAGACGTCGCACCTTCCCAGCGTCCATAAGCTGCGTCGGCGGACCGCTGTCGATGTCCCACCGTGCACTTTCCCCTACCAAGTCCGTTACCAGGAACACTTCCGCGGTCAGGTCGTTCGCGCGCAAGATCGGCCAGGCATGGTCGGCAAAATTCTGGAAGCCGTCATCGAAGGTGATGAGCACCGGGCGGCCAGCGAAAGGTTCACGGTTGGCGATGGACCATCCCAGCTCCTCGGACGTGATGGCGTGAAAGCCATTGGCGCGCAGCCATGCCATCTGGCGGTCGAATGCGGCGGGCGTGAGCCGAAAACGGGCGAGCGCGGCTGGACCATCATCGGCGATGCCGTGGTACATGAGGACAGGGACATGCTGCCGCCGCTCGCTACGCGCGACGTCGCGGCGCAAGGCCCGTGCCCCGCCCCAGACGATATTTCGCGCGACTCCAACACCGATGGGCGCGTGGATTGGCACATGATCAATCACCGGGGCCGTCGCCACGCCGTCCCGTGACAGGCGGCGGAAGCGGTCTATGCGATAGAGCTCGGTCTGGATCGACCGCTCGAGGAAGAGCCCTTCGGTCGCCGCCAGCGTCTCCGAGATCGCTTGTGCGCCGAATGTGTTCCAGTCGAAGCCCGTCCTCTCAACATTGTCTCGGAGCACGAATGCGTGTGCGCTGACGACACTGCCGCCAGGCGTCAACGCCTCAACAAATTTCTTGGCGATGCGCCGCAACTCAGCGAGATCGTCCAGGTAGTAGAGCACTTCCGAACAGACGATCAGATCCATCTTGCCCGGAAGCGTTTCCGCGGAGAAATCCAGTACGCCGAAGTCGACATTCGGCTGATCGCTGCATCGCGCGCGCGCCCGCTCGACGGCTACGCTGGAGATGTCAGTTGCGGTCAAATGGCCGACTCGCGGCGCCAGCTGCCGCGTGAAGTGGCCCTCCGCGCAGGCCAGCTCAAGCGCCCGTCCGATGAGACCGGCAGGCAGAATTTCGAGCTGCCGCTCATACTTTTCCTGCTCATAGGGCGAACGATAGTTCCAGGGATCCTCGGTCGCGAAACGGCGATTCCAGAACGACGTGCGATCAGTACCGTTGTCATCCGCGGCCGGTTTACGGCGCGGTGCCGCAAATGGCTCTGCAGGTTCGGCGCTCGACCGAACCAGTTCCTGCGCTTTCGCGGCCAATCGCGCCAGCTTGCCGAAGTGGCTGTCCGGATCGGACGGAGGCTCCGCCATGGACAACGATGCCCCGGCTTCAGACATGTTTGACTTGTCGGCAACGCCGCTCTGCGAGGCCAACTCGATCCAATGGCTCCTTGTCACTTTCCCGAGCGCGCCGAACTGCACGCGAGCCTCGATCCGGCCGTCCATCATCAGATAGGCATAAATTCGATCGATTCCTTCCGGAAGTTCGGTGGAGGCCGGATTTCCGGCGTCGACGCGAATTCCCAGTGTCCGCGCCAATCTGCGCGGCGCGGCGAGATCGTCGGAGTCGAGAAGCATTTGCTCAAGGTGATACTGGACGCGGCGACCCGCTGCGGGATCGTCCCAGACCCTGCCGAGTTCGACGATCAACTCGGTGAGGGGGCCACCGAACCTGTCCCACCTGGCAGCCAATTGCGCTGGCACCGACAGGCTTCCTACCATAAGGCCATCGAAGACCACCCTGGCGATCTCACGCGCCCATTTGCGTGCTGCCGGGACCGCGCGCAGGGACTGCGCGTCGATTGAGCAGGCGCCGCGGCCGCAATCCGACGCGGCGTTCCACAGCGCGAACCACGCGAGTGCTTCGGCAGCGGAGCAGCCGTTCGCGTCGATCGCTCCATTGGCGTGAGCCGATGCCGGGTGTTCGACCCTGGGATCAGGAGAAAAGCCGCGGACGATCACGATTTCCGCATCTGCCAGCATCTGCGTCGAATTGCGGGAGAGCGAGTTGGCGTTGACCCGATGGAAAGCGAGAGGCTCGTCGACCATCACCCAACGTTTGCCCAGACGTGCGAGGCGCTGCCACAGGTCCCAGTCCTCGCAGGTGCGCAGCGACACATCGAAACCGCCCAACTCGACAATTGTCTTCCGATCGACCAGCAGCGCGTGAGTGCGGATGGCGCACCGGCGCGCGAAAGTTTCGAAGGGCTCGATCGCAACCTCTGTTGAGATGCTCGACGGGGTCAACTCGCCGTCGGGCATCACGCGCCGAGAACCGCAATAGGCGGCCACCGCATCGGGAGCGGTTTTCAGAGCGGCCAGCATTTTTGCAAGGAAGCTGGCATCCACCCAATCGTCCGCATCCAGAAACATGAGCCATTGGCCGCGCGCGACCGAAATCCCGCTGTTGCGCGCGCCGGCGGCGCTATATGCGCAAGAGTTCAATGTGCGAAATCGGGCATCGTGCTCAACATAACCGGCGATGATCTCGGGGGTTTGGTCCGTGGAGGCGTCATCGACGATGATCGCCTCCCAATCCGCTATATCCTGACCGAGAAGGCAATCGAGTGCGCGCGCCAGCGTTGCCTCGGCGTTGTGCGCAAGAACCACGATTGAAACCAGAGGACTATGCGCCACGCCGTCTTACCCGCGCCTGCTTCCGAAGATAGAACAAGAGGTCCCAAACCATACCCGGCGATTTCCTGCAGGCAAACAAGACTTGAAAACAGGCTTGAGTGGCCCAGCGCGCTCATGCCCCACGATTTGGTCTAGCGTCAGGCCGATGCGCCGGGACGCTGTTTTCGCGTCACATCCCGAGGCACTCGCGCTTACCGAAGGGGCTGTCGGGGCAGACTGGATTAGCGTAAGCTGTTGTCCACAGGGGGTGCAAGCATGCACCGTGTCATCGCCCTAGCGATCCTAGTTCTGGCGGCCGTGTTCAGTTCCGCGAGGGCTGAAGTGCTGATCGGGGTCTCGTCTGCGATGACAGGGCGGCTTGCCTGGATCGGCGAGCAGGGGCAACGCGGCGCGGAGAGGGCGGTGGCCGACCTCAACGCGGCGGGTGGCGTGCTCGGCCAGAAGGTGAGGCTGATCTCGGTCGACGATTTCTGCGATCCCGAGCAGGCGGTCGCGGCCGCCCAGAAGCTGGTGGCCGACGGGGTGGTGCTCGTCGTCGGGCATTATTGCTCTGGAGCCTCGATCCCCGCATCAAAAGTGTATGAGGCGGCGGGCGTCGTGCAAATATCCCCAGGCTCGACCAATCCGCAGCTGACCGAACAGGGCCGTGGCAATGTCTTCCGCACCATTGGCCGCGACGACGCGCAGGGTTTCATCGCCGGCAACTACCTTGCCGATCACTGGGGCGACAAGAAGATTGCAATCCTTCACGACAATTCGACCTATGGGAAGGGTCTCGCCGACGAGACCAGGAAGCAGCTGAACAAACGGGGCGTGACTGAAGCTTTTTACGACGCATACAGGCCTGGGAAGGACGACTATTCAGCCGAGGTCGCTGCGTTGCAGACCGCCGGCATTTCGGCCTTGTATGTGGGCGGGTATCATGCCGACGTTGCGCTGATCGCTCGCGCTGCAGGCGACCGGGACTACACGCTTCAGCTCATATCCGGAGATGCTTTGGCTACCGAGGAATTCGCCCTGATCGCAGGCTCAGCGGCGGAGGGGACCCTGTTCACCTTCCCGGCGGACGCGCGGCGAAACGCCGGCGCGGCCGCGATCGTGGAGCAGTTCCGTGCGGACAACTTCGAGCCCGCGGGCTATACGCTGTTGAGCTACTGCGCGGTGCAGGTCTGGGCCCAGGCGGTGGCGAAGGCAGGTTCGCTGGCGCCAAAGGCGGTCATAGCGGCACTGCGCGAACAGCAATTCGACACCGTCATTGGCAGGGTCGATTTCGACGCCAAGGGCGACCTCACGAGGCAGAGCTGGGTTTGGTACGTCTGGCGGGGCGGGGAGTACGTGCCGGTTGAATAGGGTGCGCCGAACGCCGGCGTGACGCTGAGACGTCTAGTCTGATGCAGACCAGTGTGGCTGGATTGTTCCGACTCCCCACGATGCTTGAACGCCTCGGCATACGCGGTCGGCTGTTGCTCGCCTTTTTCGGGATCAGCGGCCTTGCGGTGCTGGCTACCGCCGCGGCGCTTTATGCCTTCCTCGGAGTCGGCGACGTTGTCGACCGAATTACCAGGGATCGGGTGCCGTCGGCGTTGGCTTCCCTCCAGCTGTCGCGCCAGGCCGAACGGGTCGCTGCTGCCGCGCCATCGGTGCTGGCGGCGACAAGCAGGGCTCAGCACAGCAAGGTCTCGGCGGCCGTCGCGCTCGAGATGTCCCGCCTCGAGGCCCTGCGTACGGATCTCAGAGATGCTACGCTGGGCACAGTGCCTTTAGCTGAGATCGAGGAAGCTGCGGTTGTTTTGAGGCGCAACCTGAAGGAGCTCGACTCTCTTGTTGTCGCCCGCCTCGATGTGGTCGCCCGAAAGGAGGAGCTTCTGAACCGCCTCGCCGCGACGACGACCGGCAGCCAACGCCTTCTGGCCACCGGCATCGTGGTGATGGATTCCAGGCTCCCGCAATGGCGGGCGGTCGCGGCCGATACGTCGCTGTCGCCCGATCGACGCGCAGCGGCAATGGCCGACATGGTCCATGCGATTGCGGCTTACATCCCCCAGCAGAAGGCGCTGCTGGAGATCTCGGCAGTCAACGACGCGCTGGTGAAGGCCGCGACCGCGCCGACGCGAGGCGACCTGGCGTTGATCCTGTTTCCGCTGCACCGCTCGCTCGCCGCTCTGGAAACGGCTTCCTCGGAGATCGACGAAAAGCTGCAAACCCGTTTTCGGCTGCGGGTGGACGAGTTCGAGGCACTCACCGATGGTGAGAGCAGCATCCCGAAGGCACGGGAGGAGGAGCTTGCGGTCCTCGCGCAGGGCGAAAAACTTCTGGCCGAAAACAATCGGCTGTCGCGCAGTCTGACCGCAGCCGTCGACCGTCTTGTCGCCGCAGCGGACCGAGAGATCGCTGCCTCCGGTCGCGAAGCCGCGCTCGTCCAGCGCTACGGCACCGGAGTTGTCCTCGGCTCTGCCTTTCTCAGCCTGTTGAGCTCGGTTCTGGTCGTCTGGCTCTATGTCGACCGCAGCCTTCTCGCCCGTCTGGGAGCGGTGAGTCAGGGCATGCTCGCGATCGCGGGCGGCGATCTTCGTGCGCCGCTGCCGGCGGCGGGCAGCGACGAAATCGGGCGCATGGCCGAGGCGCTGAGTCTCTTCCGGGATACCGCTGTCGAGGTCGAGGAAAAGAACCTGCGCGACGTTGCAGAAGCGCGTCAGCGGCTGGTCGATGCCATCGAAAGCATTTCCGAAGGTTTCGCTCTCTATGACAAAGAGGACTGGCTTGTCCTTAGCAACAGCCGCTACCGCGAACTGCTATACGCCGGTCTGGAGGCAGAGCTAACCCCCGGCATGGCATTCGAGGAGATCATTCGCCGATCCGCGGAGCGTGGCTACATCAGGGATGCCGAGGGTCGGGTCGATGAGTGGATCGCGGAGCGCCTGTGGCGGCACCGTAACCCCGGCGAACCGTGGGTGCAGCGGCGGGGCGACGGACGATGGATCATGATAAGCGAGCGGCGGATCAGCGCCGGCGGCACGGTCGCCGTCTATTCGGACATCACCGAGCTGAAGCAAAGGGAGGAGAACCTCGCCGAGAAGTCCGCTGCCCTGGAAGCGCTTTCCAGCAAGCTGGCCAAATATCTGGCGCCCCAAGTGTACAGCTCGATATTCACCGGCCGCCAAGACGTCAGAATCGCCAGCCAGCGTAAGAAGCTGACCATATGCTTCTCCGATATCGCCGGCTTTACCGAGACCACCGACAAGATGGAATCCGAGGATCTCACCCAGCTCCTCAATCACTACCTGACGGAAATGTCGAAAATCGCGTTGGATCATGGTGCCACGATCGACAAGTACGTCGGCGACGCGATCCTGATGTTTTTCGGCGACCCTGAGACGCGCGGCGTCAAGCAGGACGCGCTGGCTTGCGTGCAGATGGCGCTTGCCATGCAAAAGCGGATCAGCGAGCTTACGGAAGTCTGGCGGGACATGGGGATCGAAACACCGCTGCGCTGCCGCATCGGTATCCATACCGACTACTGCACCGTCGGTAACTTCGGCAGCGAGGACCGGATGGACTACACGATAATCGGCGGCGCCGTGAATCTCGCCTCGCGCCTGGAACAAGAGGCGGCTCCGGGGACCATCCTCATTTCCTACGAGACGTTTGCGCAAGTGAAGGACACGATCGATTGTGAGGAGATGGGGCACGTCCAGGTCAAGGGCATCGCCTATCCGGTCGCTACCTACCGTGTCATCAAGGCCAATCTAGCGGGCGCCTGTCGCGTTGTTCGAACCGAGCTGCCGCACTTCAGGCTGGAACTTGAACCGGGGCTCATGTCCGCCGATGAGCGTGGCGGTGCCGCCACTGCGCTTCGAGACGCGCTGGACCGGCTTTCCCACAAGCCCGGGCAGTAGGAGTTGGGCGCCGGGCCTGCCGGCAAATCACCGAAGCCGCGTCCGAGCAAGTCACGACATATGTATCCGGGCCGGACATGGGTTGAGATGGTAGCGGAGGAGGGACTTGAACCCCCGACCCCAGGATTATGATTCCCGTGCTCTAACCAACTGAGCTACTCCGCCAGGAGCGGCGAAGAGGCTCGAAGAACCACACCGGTCGTGGGCAATTCGAGGCGTTCGCCAAGGTCGCGCGGATATAAGGTTGGCAGGGCAAAGCTGTCAAGCCGCACGCATCAGCATAATCTCATCCCGGAAAAGCCGCGCCGGGCAGACGCTGAAGCGCATGCATCGGGGTTGAGTTCGACGGGGCACGTCGCTATGTCTCGGCCACGAAATTCTAGAGTTTGAACGAATGAAGCCGCGCATCGCCGTCCTCGGTTGCGGATACTGGGGCAGCAACCACATCCGCACCCTCAAGGCGCTTGGCGCGCTCCATGCCGTTTCCGACGTCAACCGTGCCCGCGCCGAAGGCTTTGCCAGCGAGCAGGACTGCCTGGCGATCGGGCCGGACCAGTTGTTCGAGCGCGCCGATGTCGACGCCATTGTCATGGCGCTGCCGCCGCAATTCCATGCCGACATGGCGCTGCGCGCCATCGAGGGCGGCAAGGATGTGTTGGTGGAGAAGCCGATCGCGCTGACGGTCGCGGACGCCGAGCGTTCGGTGCAGGCGGCCAGGAACAATGGCCGCGTCTTCATGGTGGGCCACGTGCTGCGCTTCCACCCCGCCTTCGAGACGCTGAAGGCGTTGATCGACAATGGCGAGCTCGGCGAGGTGCGCTACATCCACTCGCACCGGCTCGGCCTCGGCAAGTTTCACACCGAGAACGACGCGCTCTGGGACCTTGCGCCGCATGACCTCTCGATGATCCTCGCCATCACCGGCACCGAGCCGATCGAGGTCAGGGGCGAGGGCGCGGCACTGCTCGACAACCTCAGCGACTTCGCGCATCTGCACATGCGCTTTCCGAACGGCGTGCGCAGCCATCTGTTCGCTTCTCGTCTCAATCCCTATCGCGAGCGCCGGCTGACCGTGGTCGGAACCAAGGCGATGGCGGTGTTCGACGATGTCGAGCCGTGGGAGCGCAAGCTTGCGGTCTACAGGCACGCGGTCTGGCAGGACAGTGGCCAGTGGGCCTTCACCGCCAACGAGCCTTCCTACGTTGCGGTCGGCGAAGGCATGCCGCTGACGCGCGAGCTCGCCCACTTCATGCAGTGCATCGAGACGCGCGCCGAACCCCGCACCGACGGCGAGGAAGCGATCCGGGTGCTGCGCATCCTGACGGCTGGGACGGTGGCGCATAGCGGGTCGCCCGCTTAAGGCGCGTCCACAAAAGGGAATCCTGAGGCAAAGCGCCCGATTGAAGGCGTGGGTTACTCGGCGGGGACGTGCGCGGGCCGCTGCGCAAGCCTGGACAGCATCGCCTCGGCCTCGGCGCCGCGCTCGGAGCGCTCGATAAAGCCGCCGCCATAGACTCGCGCCTCAGCGCCGTCATCGGAATAGAGCACGCAGGCCTGTCCGGGCGCGATGCCGGATTCGCCGTCGACCAGCTCGACCGAGGTCACGCCGTCGCGGTGATGCAGCACGGCCGGGCGCGGCGGCCGGGTCGAACGGACTTTTGCGAAAAGCTCGATCCCGCCGGCCGGAACGTCGGAGAGCGGGCCGTCGCCGAGCCAGTTCATGGCGCGCAGGTAGATCCTGTGCGTCTCCAGTGCCTCGCGCGGGCCGACAATGACGCGGGCGCGGTCGGCGTCGAGATGGACGACATAGAGCGGCTCGCCCGAAGCGATGCCGATGCCGCGGCGCTGGCCGATCGTGTAGCGCAAGATGCCTTCGTGACGCCCGAGCACGCGACCGTCGATATGGACAATATCGCCCGGATTGGCGGCCGCCGGCTTCAGCTTGGCGATAATGTCGGAGTACTTGCCCTGCGGCACGAAGCAGATGTCCTGGCTGTCCTGCTTGGCGGCGACCGTCAGCCCCATCTCCTCGGCGATCGCCCGCACCTGCGGCTTGGGAAGTCCGCCGAGCGGGAAGCGCAGATAGTCGATCTGCGCCTGGGTCGTGGCGAACAGGAAATAGCTCTGGTCGCGGTCTGCATCGACCGGCCTGTAGAGCGCGCGATGCGCGCCATTGGCGCGCGAGCGGATGTAATGGCCCGTGGCCAAAGCATCGGCGCCGAGATCCTGGGCGGTGGCCAAAAGGTCCGCGAACTTGACCGTCTGGTTGCAGGACACGCAGGGGATAGGCGTCTCGCCGGCGACGTAGCTCTCGGCGAAGGGATCGATAACCGCCTTGCGGAAGCGCTCTTGATAGTCGAGCACGTAATGCGGGATGCCGAGCGTCTCGGAAACGCGGCGGGCATCGTCGATGTCCTGGCCGGCGCAGCAGGAACCGGCGCGGTGCGTTGCCGCGCCGTGGTCGTAAAGCTGCAGGGTGACGCCGACAACATCATAGCCTTCGCGCTTCAGGATGCCGGCAACGACCGATGAATCGACGCCGCCCGACATCGCGACGACGACGCGGGTTTCTTCTGGGCGTCCGGGAAGATCGAGGCTGTTCATGGTTCTTTCAATCTGCGTGGCGCTGGCTGCCAATAGCCGGAATATAGGTCAAGCATCCCGGCGGCGCCAGCTTGGCTCCTCAAGCGATTTTATCGGGCAAAATCAGGGCCGGACCGCGATTATCTCAAATGCCGAACGAAAACCTAACGCGACGTTCACGATCCTTACCTAGTCATTAGGCTTCGCTTAGGCAATTTTTAAAGCTGTGGCGGTACGGTGGCGGGGATTGGGTCTTTGAGTTTTTAGTAGAGAGTACGATGACCGATCTGGTTAGACCTAGAGTCAAATATGTTATCGGGCCCGACGGCAGCCCTCTCACGATAGCCGATCTACCGCCGACGAATACACGGCGCTGGGTTATCCGGCGCAAGGCGGAAGTCGTCGCGGCGGTCCGCGGCGGACTGCTCAGCCTGGAAGAGGCCTGCCAGCGCTACAAGCTGACCACCGAGGAGTTTCTCTCCTGGCAGGCATCGATCGACGAATATGGCCTTGCCGGGCTGCGCACGACGCGGATCCAGCAATATCGCCACTAGGCTCCGACTGCCGGAAACCAAAGAAGGGCGCGGAACTCCGCGCCCTTTTGCTTCCGGGATCTGCGCTGATCAAACCGTCAGCACAACCTTGCCGATCGGTCGGGTGGCGAGGAAGGCATGGGCGGCACCTGCCTGGTTCAGCGGAAAAGCCTTCGCCACGTGCACGGCGAGCTTCCTGGCATCGACTAGCCTGGCGAGTTCCACCAGCCCCTCGCGATCCGGCACCACCGACATGCGGTCGACGCGGATGTTGCGCTCCCCGGCCTTGGCCCTTGTCGCATCATGGACGTTGAGCAACGACACCAGCACGCCGCCTTCGCGCAGCACTTTCAGCGACCGGTCGGCATGGTCGCCGCCCATTGCGTCCAGCACTAGGTCGATATCGCGGACCCGTTCGGTGAAATCGCCGTTGGTGTAGTCGACGACCTCATCGGCGCCGATCGAGCGGACGTAATCAAGCTTGTCCGGGCTCGCAGTGGCGATGACCCAGGCGCCGCGCGCCTTGGCGATCTGCACAGCGAGATGGCCGACGCCGCCGGCGCCGGCGTGGATCAGGACGCGCTGGCCGGATTGCAGGCCGCCGTGGCGGACGAGACCCTGCCAGGCGGTCAGTCCGGCCAGCGGCAGCGCCGCGGCTTGGGCATGGTCGATGGCGGCAGGCTTGGCTGCGATCTCGTCCACCGGCGTGGCGACGAACTCGGCATAGGCGGCGGCCTGCTTGGGGAAGCGCGGCATGCCGAAGACCGCATCGCCGACCTTGAAGGCGGTCACGCCGGTGCCCAGCGCCTCGACGGTGCCCGAGATATCCCAGCCGAGAATGAAAGGTGGTTCGCCGATGAGAGGGAAGTAGCCGGCGCGCACCGCGCCATCGACCGGGTTGATGCCCGCGGCCTTGACGCGGACCAGAACCTCGCTGGCCTTGGGCGAGGGGGCCGGCTGTTCGGCGACGAAGAGGACGTCGGGTTCGCCAACGGAATTCTGGGTAACGGCACGCATTGGATGGTCTCCTGCTTGATTGCTGCCGCTATCATTTGGATAGTAACAATCTCTTGTCTAGTATGCACCTTTCGGATATATAGGTACCTCATGGATAGTGAAGACAGCGGTTCCTTTGGCTACGACGCATTCCGGCGCACATGCCCGTCGCATACGGTGCTCGAAATGCTGGCCAGCAAATGGGTCTATCTGACGGTCTGCGCGTTGCGGCGCGGTCGCCTGCGCAATGGCGAGCTCGCCCGCAAGCTGGAAGGCATCACGCCGAAAATGCTGACGCAGACGCTGCGCGTGCTGGAGCGCGACGGGCTCGTCCGGCGCGAGGTCTATCCGGTCATACCGCCGAGGGTCGAGTATGAATTGACGGAGCTCGGCCAGAACCTTGCGGGACTTCTCAGCCAGATCAGGTCCTGGGCGGAAGAGCATGCCCCCGACATCAAGGAAGCCCGAGCGCGGGCATCGGTGGACCATCAGGATGATGAAACGGCGATGCTGCCCTAAGCCGGAGGCCGGGCTTTTTCGGCTTGTGGTTCGAAACGGCGATCAGGCAGCGCTCCGAGGGATCAATTGCGCTCGGCGGTCAGCCGATCATGGCGCTGCGGCCGCCCACTTCCGCGTCGCGGATCTTGCTGTCGCGCGATTCCAGCATCTCCGCCTTGGAAAGCTCCGCTTCAGCTTCGCCGAGTAATGATTCGGCCATGGTTCGCTGCTGGGCGAGATCGTTCTGCGAGTTCCTGAGGTTGTCGCGGCGCAGGCGTGCCGCCTTGGCGAAGGTCGGATAGGCAAAATGATTGATGTCGGTGATGCCGGCTTTTTTCTCTTCGGCGACGATTTGCGCCTCCAACTCGACGGCCATGCGTTCGAATTCGGCGATCATCATGTCCAGCTGCAACAGCTGGCGCCGCTTCTCATTCACCTGAAACTGCTTCAGCCGAACGAGGTTTTCACGTGACTTCATGACTCGGTACTCCGCAAAACGCACACCTGCATATCGTCCCATCGACCTCGAGAGGCCTACGCGTCGCCCGTTTCCACCGGCTTTCCCCACTCTATGGGAAACAAAGCCCTAAAGATTTTTGCCGGCGGTAACCATTCGTTTACGGGCATTGTTAATCATACGGGCGAGGACTTAAGGCCGGGTAAAAATTCCGGACAGCGGCAGGAAGCGCGGCCTGCGAGTCTCTGGAGTCACTTAGGCTTGCTTATTAATGTGGTACATGAGCGATTTGGGTCTACGATTCGTTATTAGATTCAAGTGGGTGTAGAAAGCGGTTAAAAAATCTGATATCGTGACCGACACGAAATTAGGATTTGTTAACCAGTCGGTGGCACCTTCTGTTCAGGCAATCACTGCTCCGGGTTCGGGACGGGTCGTGACGCGACCCGGCGGCAGAAAAGGGGAATGAAATGCGTGTTCTGCTGATTGAAGACGACAGTGCAACCGCACAGAGCATCGAGTTGATGCTGAAATCGGAAAGCTTCAACGTCTATACGACCGACCTTGGCGAAGAAGGGGTCGATCTCGGCAAGCTCTACGATTACGACATCATCCTCCTCGATCTTAACCTTCCCGACATGTCGGGCTACGAGGTGCTGCGCACGCTTCGCCTCTCCAAGGTCAAGACGCCGATCCTGATCCTCTCCGGCATGGCCGGCATCGAGGATAAGGTGCGCGGCCTCGGCTTCGGCGCCGACGACTATATGACCAAGCCTTTCCACAAGGACGAGCTGGTGGCGCGCATCCACGCCATCGTGCGCCGCTCCAAGGGCCACGCCCAGTCGGTCATCACCACCGGCGACCTAGTGGTCAATCTCGACGCCAAGACGGTCGAGGTGGGCGGCCAGCGCGTGCACCTGACCGGCAAGGAATATCAGATGCTTGAGCTGCTCTCGCTGCGCAAGGGCACGACCCTTACCAAGGAAATGTTCCTCAACCACCTCTATGGCGGCATGGACGAGCCGGAACTGAAGATCATCGACGTCTTCATCTGCAAGCTGCGCAAGAAGCTCGACGCAGCGTCCGGCGGCCAGAATTACATCGAGACGGTGTGGGGCCGCGGCTATGTGCTGCGTGAGCCGGAAGACATCCGCGTCAGCGCCTGATCCTCTGCCAATTCACACAAAAACCCGGCTCAGGCCGGGTTTTTGTTTGGGGTGTCGAAAAGCTCAGGCCGCGATTTTCAGGAAGCGGAAGCTCTCGAGCAACTGCGCGCGGTTGAAGGGCTTCAGCAGGTAACCCTGGGCGCCGGCACGTTTCGCCCGCATGATCGAGCCGACATCGACTTCGACGAGCGAGATCAGGATCTGCGGCTTGACGGGGTTTTCGATGGCACGGATGCGGCGAATGAGGTCGACCGCCTGCATATCCGGCAGGCCGCCGTCGACAACAATGACATCGGGCATGTCGCCGGAGCAGATCTCGATCGCATCAAGCCCGCTGGCCGCCTCGACGACCACGATGTCCGAGCCGCCAAGGATACGCTTCGCGACCTTCCTGATGACGCTCGAGTCGTCCACGAACAGGCAGCGTTTCATTTCCGGGTCCTCTTTGCCATCTGCCGAACCGGCAATCCGGTAACCGTGAGGCACCCTAGAACAATCTGGTAAAGAAGCCGAAAAGCGGTTAGGTAAAGTTTTTCCAAAGAACCGCTTTGCGCGTTTTTGCCCAGCGATGCATTGCAGTGCCAAGCGGCAGGCAATGCTTCGATCGCACTGCCAGATGCAAGATCAGTGACAATGGATACTTGACCTGTTCTTGGCTGTCGCCTCAGGCCGCCGACAACACGATCTCATCGGCCGTCGCATGGATCGAGATCGTCATGTTCGCCTCGCGCGCCAGAAGCAGCGTGTAATAAGGCTGGACCGAGTGGGCGTCGATCGGCTCCTCGGGCTTGTGGCCCGAATGCAGCTCGAGGAATTTCGGCGGCACCCGCAGCATGGGGCCGCTCGCCGACAGCGAGAAACGCGGTTCGGTCTCGAGGTTCTCCAGCGTGACAACCAGCCTGCCGCCACGCGGTATGGCGGCATTGGCGACAAGAATGAGATTGAGCAGAAGCTTGACCTTGTTCTTGGGCAGCAGCGCGCGGGCGCCGTTCCAGACAAGTTCCGGCTTCTCGTTCTTCAGGAAGGCAATGGCCACGGCCTCGGCGTCGCCGGTATCGATCATCATGCCGGCGGAGCCCGCGGCGCCGAAGGCGATGCGGGCAAACTGCAGCCGCGCCGAGGCGTTCCTGGCGCTCTGGCGAATCAGCTTCATGGCGTCTTCATCGGCGCCGCCCTCATCGAGCAGTTCGAGGCCGTTGTTTATGGCGCCGACCGGCGAAATGATGTCGTGGCATACGCGGCTGCACAAAAGCGCAGCCAGATCGGGGGCGGAGAGGGTGAAGAGCTCGGCCATCGGAGAAATCCCTGCTGGTTCACATGTCATGGCCGAACGTTGTCGCGCCCGCTACGCGAATCACGCTCTTTTCCAAGGCCTTCTGAATACACAGCGCCCGTCCATGCATCAACAAATCCACAGCTGCGGACAGCGAAAATGGTGCGTGATGCCGCGAAATTGAGGCTGATAGAGATCGTGTCAGGCTCTTCAGCCCTCGAACCGCCATCTTCCCGCGCCAGCTTAATGGTTGAAAAAGGATTACGGCATAGTTTGCCCGTAACAGTCATCTCGAAACGGCCGCCAAGAGCCGTAGGGATACGAGGCGTCGGCGAAAGTGCTCCCTGACGGAGATTGGAAGCATGTTTTCCCGATTCTTTGACCGGATGTTCGTCCGCGTCCTCACCATGACGATCGCCCTCTCGGGTGCTCTCATCCTCTCAACCTCGGCGTCGCGGGCCCAGGAATACACCGCGCAAGAGATTGTCGATTCCGGCCACAAGTTCTTCGGCGCGACGTCGGGAGGCCTCGCCACCGTGGTCGAAAAGGTGTTCGCGTCCTACGGCCTGCCAAACGGTTATCTGCTCGGCGAGGAGGGTTCCGGCGCGCTGATCGGCGGCCTGACCTATGGCGAGGGCACGCTGTACACCAAGAACGCCGGCGACCATAAGGTGTTCTGGCAAGGCCCATCGCTCGGCTGGGATTTCGGCGGCGAAGGCTCGCGCGTGATGATGCTGGTCTACAATCTCGACGATATCAGCAGCCTCTACAACCGCTTCGGCGGCGTCGCCGGATCGGCTTATGTCGTGGCGGGCGTCGGCTTCAACGTGCTGCAAAGCAACAGAGTGCTGCTCGTTCCGATCCGCACCGGGGTCGGTGCCCGGCTCGGCGTCAATCTCGGCTATCTGAAGCTGACCGAGCGGGCGACGTGGAATCCGTTCTGACCGGACAGGATTGCCACAGCCGCTCGGATAAGACTGATCGTGCCGCGGCGTGCTCTTGCCGCGGCGCTGGATTTCCGCCATGCCAAGGTGGCACAGTCGGCATGGCGGGTTGCCGCCTCGCATACGGATAGTCCACCTTGGTCCAGTCGATCCTGTTCTTCGCACTCGGCTTCCTCTGCGCGGCCTTTCTGGTGTCGCTGATCGCGCCGGCCGTCTGGCGGCGGGCCGTCGTGTTGACACGCCGGCGCCTTGAGGCCTCGATGCCGCTGACGCCTGCCGAGATGCTGGCCGAGAAGGACCGTATCCGCGCCGAGTTCGCCATGAACACGCGCCGACTCGAGATGAACATCAAAAATCTGAAGGAAAAGGTGGCCGAGCAACTGGTCGAGATCGGCCGCGCCCAGGAGGCCCTGAAGGGACTGGCGGTCGAGAAGAAGGACAAGACTCAGGCGCTTTCCGATCTGCAGGCCAAGAACGCGGAGCTCAGGCTGCGCGAGGAAGAGTTGCACAAGCTTACGGAAAAGCTGGCGCAGGCGGAGCGCTCGCTGGAGAAGCGCGCGCTGGAGCTGCAAAAGCTCGAGCAGATGTATGACGAAGCCAGCTTTTCTTCCTCAAACCGCCAGATCGAGCTCGTCGCCCGCGAATCGGAACTGGACAAGCTTGCCAATGACATTGCGGTGCTGCGCAGCCAGCGCAAGGAAGCGGACCGGCGCAATCAGGAACTGGCAGCGGAAAGCAAAGCCGCCAGGGACGCGCTCAAGGCGGAGAAGAAGCGGACGGCCGAGCTGGACAAGAAGGTCGAACGGCTGCTTGCAACCCTTGCCGACCGCGAGGAAAAGCTGGACAGGCGCGAAAAGGAGCTTGCGCGGATGCGCGAACGCCCAAGCAAAGATCATGCGGTAAATGGCGGAACGCATAAGGCCGACGAAGTCCAAGGGATCGACAATGCCATCGCCAAGCTCGAAGGCGATCGCGAGCGGCTAGAGGCGCGGCTGACGGCGCTTGCGCGGGAGAACAAGCGGCTCAAGACCGATCTTGCCGCGCTCGAAACGGCACAGCCCGAACAGGCAGGCGAGGCACCGCGCGCCGGTGCGGCGCTTCGCGAACAAATGAACGAACTGGCCGCCGAGGTCGTCAACCTGACGATGAGGCTGGAAGGGCCGGATTCTCCGATCGCCAAGGCCTTGGCGACCCCTCGCGACGAGCGGCAAGATATTGGCGAGCGCGGCATCAGCCTCGCGGACCGTGTCAGGGCCTTGCAGAAGGCCAACGCAAGCAACTGATCCGAATGCCGTGGCGAGCGGAGCGTCTTGGTCGCTGCGCCGCTATCGTTTCGAGAAGTGATGCAGGGCAATGGCCGATGCGGCTGCAACGTTCAGGCTGTCGAATCCCTCCGCCATGCCGATCCGTACGGTCCGGAGGCGACTGAGCAGGGTCTCGGGCAGGCCTTCGCCTTCCGTGCCGAGAAAGAGGGCCAGCCGAGACGTTCTTTCCGCAGCGCGGATGTCCGTTTCGCCGCGCGGCGAGAGCGCGAACTGGCCGAAACCCATCCGGTCAAGCGTTGCGGTCACGCTCATCGCATCGTCGAAGGAGCCGAAGGGCACCTTCAGCGCCGCGCCGACCGAAACGCGGATCGCCTTGCGGTAAAGCGGATCACAGCAGGTGGGGTCGAGAAGCACGGCGTCCGCGCCAAAGGCTGCGGCGTTGCGGAAGATCGAGCCCATATTGTCGTGATTGGATATGCCGACCAGAACCACGACCAACGCGCTTGCCGGCAAGCTTTCGAGCAGCACCTCGGCCGGTCGAGGAGAGCCCCGAACGCCAATCGCCAATACGCCGCGATGCATGTGGAAGCCGGCGATCCGGTCCATGACGTCGCCGTTGACGACATAGATCGGGAAGTCGGCTGGCGCCTTGCGCAAGACACCTTCAAGGCCTGCCCGCCTGTTCTCCAGAATGAGGGCCGATTCCGCCGCGAAGCGTCCGGCCGACAGCAGAAGATCCAGCACGACCTTGCCTTCGGCGACGAAGCGCCCATGTCGTCCGACGAGATCGCGCTCGCGGATATCGAGATAGGCGGCGACACGCGGATCCCGCGGGTCGTCGATAGGGATGAGGTTCATAGAAATCTCGCCGGCGAACGGTCGTCAGCAAGGTAAGGGGCTTTGCAGAGCCCGGGTCAAGTCCCGGCGCGGCGCATCCTGTAGGCCATCTGAGACAGGTCGCCGTCGCCGAAAATGCCTTCCAGCGTGCGAAGCAGCTCGCGCACCGCGTCGGAGTTGCAGGAATAATAGATCATCTGGCGATCGCGACGCGTCTCGACGATATCAAGCGCTCTCAGCTTGGCCAAATGCTGCGACAGAGCGGACTGGCTCAACTGGACTTTCTCGGCGATGGCGCCGACGGACATTTCGCCCTCGATCAGATAGCTGACGATCAGCAGCCGCTTTTCATTGCCCATGAGCGTCAGAAACGCGGCAGCCGATTCGGCGTTGGCGACTAGCTTGCTTGAGATCATGGATCCCCCATGTTTTCTGGCTCATCCAGCTGCCATGGGGGCAATGGCGGCTGATTTCCACGATATTCAGGTCAGGGAGCGCCGCTGAATCGGCGCTGCAACAAAAGGTAGATCATTTTACCTAAATCTCAAGAGTTGCTTTCGATCCGGGACGATTAACTTTCGCTACTGTGCCCGGCCTGCGGCGCGCCCGGCCTTTGCCATCTCGACCAGCACGGACCGCAACTCGCCGGCAGTGCCGAGAGGCCGAGGGAAGAAGACCCTGCAGGTGGCATCCGGAGAAGCCAGATCCATGCCGTCCGCATCGAAACCCGTAGCGATCCAGCCATCGCCTTCGGCCCGGCCGAAATGGCGCGCATAAATGCAAAGCGCATCGCGATGGTCGGCATTCATGTGGTCCACCGCCGACTGTTCGCTGGCCGCCAGCTCCTCGACGATCGGGCCGCCGGCGATCAGGTCGGCGCGATCCAGAAGATAGGCTTTGCCGAAGCCGCCATTGAGACTGGCGCGTTCAGGCTCGAGCCGGAATATCGAGAAGTCGCCGAGCCCGGCATAGAGTTTCGCCTTCGGATTGCGGTTGAGATAGCGCCGTTCGGCGCGGGCGTGACCCGCCGATCCGCGCTCCAACCGCAGCGCCTGGCATACAAGCGAGATGCGGGGATGGGCGAGCGGATCGCCCTTGCCGGGTTCGCCGACGAGCAGCGAGCAGCGCGGGTCGGCGAGAAGCGCGCCGGTATGCGCCGACAGCATCGAGACCAGGATCAGCGGCGCGCCGTCGATGTCGGTCGCCACGCCGACCCGGCTTGCCAGCGGCGCCCCGGTGCCGGGCTCGATCGCCGCAAGCGCGCCGAAGCGGGCCGAGCGGACCAGAGTCTTCGCCAGCCTGACGGCCTCGGTGTCGGTCTCGCGGATGACATCCTTCCTGGTCTCGGTCACAGCGCTCACCGCGATAAGTTGATTTCTACTCTCCGGCTATCTGCCAAACAGGCCGGACCTGACAAGGGCTTCAATTTCAGTCTCGTCGATGCCGAAGCGTGCCAGCACAGCCGAAGGCCGGCGGTCGGCGACGGTCGGCGCCGCGGCAAGCGTCGAGGCGGCGTTGGAGAAGCGCGGCGCCGGCGTCGGACGTTCGAGCTCGCCCGATCTTGCAAAATTTTGCCGGGCACGGCCCTGCGGATGATCCCTGGCTTCGGTCAGCGACAGGACCGGAGCGACGCAGGCGTCGGTCGGTCCAAACACCTCGGCCCACTCGTCGCGTGTCTTCTCTCTGATCCTCGCGGCAATGGCAGCGCGCATGTCGGGCCACGATGTCCTGTCATATTGACCGCCGACAAAACGCCGGTCGAGCGGCAACAATCGGGCGAACTCGGCAAAGAATTGCGGTTCGAGGCAGCCGATGGCGACATGCCGTCCGTCCGCCGCCTCGTAAACGTCGTAGAAGGGGGCCCCGGAATCGAGCAGGTTCTCACCGCGTCGCTCGCTCCAGAGGCCGGCCGCCATGAAGGCATGGATCGGAGCCGCGAGCATCGATGCACCCTCGACCATGGCGGCATCGATCACCTGACCTTTGCCGGTGCGCGAGCGCTGGAACAGGGCCGCCAGCACGCCGGCGATCAGCATCATGGCGCCGCCGCCCTGGTCGGCGACAAGGTTCAGCGGCGGCACGGGCGGCGCTCCCTGCCGGCCGACGGCATGCAGCAGGCCGGCATAGGCGAGGTAGGTGATGTCATGACCGGCGCGGCGCGATAGCGGCCCGTCCTGGCCGAAACCCGTGAGGCGGCCGTAGATCAGCGCAGGATTGCCTTCCAGCACGACATCAGGCCCGAGGCCCAGCCGCTCCATGACGCCTGGGCGAAAACCTTCGATGAGAACGTCGGCCTTTTCCGCAAGGCGCAGCAGAAGCTCCGCGCCGTCCGGCCGCTTCAGGTCGAGCCTGAGGATGGAGCGGCCGTGGCGGTCGAGGTCGTAAGCCTCGGGCAAGGACAGAAGCGGCTCTTTGGCGTCCGCCCGCTCGATGCGCAGGACGTCTGCGCCCATCTCCGACAGCATCAAGGCGGCGAGCGGCACCGGGCCGAGGCCCGCCATCTCGATCAGCCTGAGGCCAGCCAACGGCCCTGTCTTGTCGGCGGCTGTCGGCGGCGTGCTCATTCGCTTTTATTTGGGCGCCATTCGGATCGCGCCGTCGAGGCGGATGGTCTCGCCGTTCAGCATCTGGTTCTCGATGATGTGGAGCGCGAGTGCTGCATATTCCGAGGGCTCGCCGAGGCGAGGCGGGAAGGGCACCGAAGCGCCGAGCGAATCCTGCACCTCTTGCGGCATGCCGGCCATCATCGGGGTCTTGAAGATCCCTGGGGCGATGGTGCAGACGCGAATGCCTGAGCGCGCCAGGTCGCGCGCCACCGGCAATGTCATGCCGACGACGCCGCCCTTGGACGCCGAATAGGCAGCCTGGCCGATCTGGCCGTCATAGGCGGCGACCGACGCCGTGTTGACGATGACGCCGCGTTCGCCGCCGGCGAGCGGGTCGAGTTTCGCCGCCCGGTCGGCGACCAGGCGGATCATGTTGAAGGTGCCGATCAGGTTGATCTCGATCACCTTGCGGTATTGATCCAGCGGGTGCGGGCCATCCTTGCCGACCGTCTTCACTCCAATGGCAATGCCGGCGCAATTGACCAGGATGCGCGGTTCGCCGAGCTTTGCCGCCACTTCGGCGATCGCCGCGCTGCCACTGTCTGCGCTGCTGACATCGCATCGAACCGCGATGCCGCCGATATCGGCGGCAACCTTGGCCGCGCGATCGATACCGATATCGAGTATCGCTATCTTGGCGCCCTTGGTGGCAAGGGCGCGCGCCGTCGCTTCGCCAAGGCCGGAGCCACCGCCAGTGACGATCGCGATCTGGCCGTTCGGGGTCATGCCGGCGTCCTCCCAGAATTTCGGATCATGCTACGAAGCGCGCTGCTGCGGCGCAACCTGAATGACCGGATCGATCGAGGACTGCGGATTGGCCGAGGCGCGGACCGCGACCTGGGCCAGGTCGGCAACTCGCGCCGTATCGGCATGACAGACCTCACCGACGAACCGGGCCACTGCGCCAGGCCTGATTTCGTGATGGAGCAGCCGGTCGAGATCGACCGGACGAGGCATGGTGATCTGCCCGCGCGGGAAGCGCTTGAAGCCGAGCGGCCCGTAGTAGGGCTCATCACCGACCAGCATGACGGCCGGCGCGCCGGCCTTCGCGGCGGCTTCGAGCGCGATCGCGACCAGCCTGCGGCCTATACCGAGATTCTTGAAGGCGGGCCGGACGGCAAGCGGGCCAAGCATCATGGCGCGTCCGGCGCCTGCCGCCACGCGCGTCATGCGCACCGAGGCGATCACCGTCTCGTCCTTGACGGCGACAAAGGACATCGAGCGGTCGTGCCCGCCCGCCTCGCGGATCTTATAGGCGGCCAGCACGAAACGGCCCGGCCCGAAGGCCTCGTCGTTGATGGCTTCGATTTCAGGATCGTGCGCCGGGGTCTCCGGCAGATATTTCACGTCGGCAAGGCTCATGGTCTTTGCGTTCCGGTATGCGAGGAAAGGTTTGCTGCAAGCGGCAGCGTTCGCCAGTCAGCGCTTCATCAAGCGCGGGCGTCCTTTCGTCGTCGGTCGAACCGGATCGTGGCAAAGTCAAACATGGGCGCTTCCGCTAGCATCAAATGTTCCCGGCTGCAATCGGCCCTTTTCACCTTTCTTTTCGTCGTTTGACGAACTGTTCAGCGCCTGAGGGCTTCGACATTCCGGGTAAGCGCCTAGATGTCTGTTGGAACCTCAAGGAGATTTCGCATGGGATTGCTGGTTGAAGGCAAATGGCAGGACCGCTCGACCGTTGCCGACAGCAGCGGCAGGTTCGTGCGTGCCGAAGCGCAATGGCGCGACTGGGTGACGCGCGACGGTGCGCCGGCGCAAGGGCGCAAACGCGGTTTCAAGGGGGAGCCCGGGCGCTATCACCTTTACGTCTCGCTCGCCTGCCCCTGGGCGCACCGGACCTTGATCTTCCGCGTCTTGAAGAAGCTGGAAGACATCATCTCCGTCTCCGTGGTGCACCATTTCATGGGCGAGAACGGCTGGACCTTCACAGCCGAGGACGGCGCAACCGGCGACACGCTCTACGGCCTCGACTTCCTGCACCAGATCTATGCCAAGGCCGATCGCGGCTATTCGGGCCGCGCGTCCGTACCGGTGCTGTGGGACAAAAGACAGGAAACCATCGTCAGCAACGAGTCGTCAGAAATCATCCGCATGCTCAATTCCGGCTTCGACGAATGGGGTGATGCGAGCCTGGACTTCTATCCGCCGGCGTTGCGTTCCGAGATCGACAGGATCAATGCGCTGGTCTATCCGGCGATCAACAACGGCGTCTATCGCGCCGGCTTCGCCACCTCGCAGGAAGCCTATGAGGAAGCGTTCGGCGAGCTCTTCGCAGCACTCGACACGTTGGAAGAGCGGCTGTCAAAGCAGCGCTATCTTGTCGGCGAGCGGATCACCGAAGCTGACTGGCGTCTATTCACCACGCTGGTGCGCTTCGATCCGGTCTATGTCGGCCACTTCAAATGCAATCTGCGCCGGGTCGCCGACTATCCGAACCTGTCGAACTATCTGCGCGACCTCTACCAGGTGCCTGGCGTGTCAGGCACGGTCAGCCTGCATCACATCAAGTCGCATTACTACGGCAGCCACAAATCGATCAATCCGACGGGGATCATCCCGGTGGGACCTGAACTCGACTATGCCGCGCCACATGATCGCGGCCGGTTCAGGAAGGCGGCATGAGTTACCAGTAGGGCGAGACCTGCTCGCCGCCGAAAATTTCGGCAATCCGACGTCGCGTCGCCGGCGTCGCATCTGCCGGCAATCGGTCGAGCGGAAAGAACGCCGCCTCGGCGATCTCATGGTCCGCCGATTTCGGCGCCGTCTGGTTGAAGGCTTCGACCAGATAGAGGCCGACGTGGTCGCGTGTGCTGGCGCGACGGTTGAAGTGCATCGATCTCAGCACCGGCGGAGCCGTCAACGCGATGTTGCCCTCCTCGGCGAGCTCGCGCGCCAGCGCCTCGACAAGCGTCTCGCCGACCTCGACGCCGCCGCCAGGCAACTGCCAGCCCGGAACATAGGTGTGGCGGATGAGGAAGATGGAGTTGGATGCGCGGTCGTAGATCAAGCCGCGCACGCCAAGCGTCATCGGGCGCCGCAGCAGGAAATAGAGATGGAACAGCCTTGCCCGCAGTCCCGCCCAGCCGGTCTGGCGGAACGCCTGTTCCGGATCGGCGCCGGTCATCCACGAAACCGCGAGCGGACAGGAAACGTTGAGTAGAAAGCCCGGACCGGGTCGCTTAAGAAGGGGCTATGCTCAGGCTTGCACATATTTCCGATGTCCATCTGGGGCCGCTGCCCGATGTAACCTATCGCGATCTCGCGTCCAAGCGCGTGCTGGGTTACGTCAACTGGCAACGCAACCGCCGCCGCCATATGCACGATGCGGTGATCGACACGATTGTCGGCGATATCAAAGCCAACGCCCCCGACCACCTCGCCGTCACCGGCGATCTCGTCAACCTGGCGCTCGATGGCGAGATCGAGATGGCGAAACATTGGCTGGAGACGCTGGGCTCTGCGAACGACGTATCCGTGGTGCCGGGCAATCACGATGCCTATGTGCCGGGCGCCTTCGACAAGGTCTGCCGGTCATGGGCGCCGTGGATGACGGGCGACGGCATCAACAGCCCAATCGACCGCAATTCCTTTCCCTATTTGCGGGTTCGCGGTGATGTCGCTCTGATCGGCGTCACGACGGCGCGGGCCACGGCGCCCTTCATGGCCAACGGCTTCTTCATGGAGGGCCAGGCGGAGCGGCTCGGCAACATCCTAGACGCGACGGCCAGACAGGGGCTGTTTCGCGCCATCATGATCCATCATCCGCCGGTGCGCGGCGCGGTCTCGCAGCATAAGCGGCTGTTCGGTATCGCGCGCTTCCACAAAGTCATTCGCCGGTATGGCGCCGAGCTTGTGCTGCACGGCCACTCGCACTTGCCTTCGCTGTTCACCATCGGTCCGCGCGGCGCCAAGGTGCCGGTGGTCGGCGTGGCCGCCGCCGGTCAGGCGCCGGGCGGCGATCATCCCGCCGCTCAGTACAATCTGTTCGAGATCGGCGGAAAAAAAGGTGGTTGGATCATCCGCCTGACACGGCGCGGCCTGACCGGTCCGGCACTGCCGCCGTCGGACATTCAGGTGATCGAGCTCGGTGCCGATATGCCGGTGGTGCGCGAGCCCGTCGTCAGAAGCTGATCTTCATCTGGGCGATGCGGTCCCAGAACAGCACCAGCGATACCGCCAGGCCGACCAGGGCGCCGGCGGCGATCAAGCCAAGGCCGGCAAAGAAGGTCGTCCAGCCGTTGCGGCGCGTTGCAGCCTGCAAGGGCGGCTCGGCTTCCTGGACCTCGGCTCTATGCAGGCCAGTCACCGCGCTCTCGACCGCGCCCTCCATCATCCGCTGCCGCTCGACGACACGCTCGGCCACGTATCGCGTAACGGCATCGGCGACGGGCTTCATGTCGGTCGATTCGGCCAGCACCACGCGGCCGATGCGCGTGTCCTTAAGGAAGCGGAAGGTGCGGCGATCCCGCCCCATGGCGACATGGCTGACGGCATCGACCCACAGCCGCGGCTGCAGGCCGGAGGAGACGGCGAAGTCGAAATTGTCGATATCCGCCGGCACGTCGGCGAAAACGGGGGCGAGCTCCGCGGCCAGCAACTCGAGCCGCATGCGGTGCGCCTCGCGCATGTCGACCACCACATCATCGCGGTCGGCGAAGGCGTTCTTGACGTCGCGGATCGCGTCCGCGAGCTTTCGCGATGGCTCGATCGGGGTGATTTTGTCGCCTGCATCCTTCATGGCGCTGCCTCGCTGTTGGTAAACAGCGAGTTAACACAGTCGCCGGCAAAATGCACTGCGAGATGGGCTCAGCTTGCGGCTGCGCTGAACACCGGTCTCTGGATTCTGCTGCGGCGACGCGTGTTGCGGCGCACGGCCTCTGCAATCAGGTCAGGCGCCTCCTCGACCAGCATGTGGCCCGCCTCCAGCACGTGGTGCAGGTGGAAATGCGGCGGCAAGTCCTCGGCCTGGGCGACGGGCAGGACGGGATCGTCCGTTCCCCAAAGCACCATCACCGGCATGCTCAGGGTTTCCAGACGTTCGCTCGGGATGATACCTTGTCGGTCTTCCCTGGTGATCACGGCTGCAGCACCGACGAGGGTCCGCAACTGGCCCGGCCGTTTGCGCATGCCGCACAGCGCCTCCACCACGTGTTGAGGAGGAGAACTTTGCGGCCCCGACATGGCGGCAAGACAGGCGCGGATCTCATCTCGATCGGCCGCGGCCGCATAGCGCCGCAGCAACGGACCGTTGATCTCGGGGCCGAAGCCGCCGGGCGCCAGCAAGGTCAGCGAGGCCACCCTTTCGGGATCGGCAGATGCCATCAATGTCGCGATCGCGCCGCCCATGGAATGGCCGACGACGTGAACTTTGCCCAGGCGGCGCTTGCCCAGATCGGTCAGGATAACCCCAGCGGCCTGCTTGACTCCTGCCGCCTGGCACTCCAGGGAGTTTCCGTGGCCCGGCAGGTCGTAGGCCAGTGTCCTCACATCGGGCGTCAATCCCGCAATCACGTCGCGCCAGATCGAATGGCAAGCGCCGAAGCCGTGCAGGAAGACGATCGTCTTCGAGCCAGCACCGCTTTCGGCGACGTGAAGAGAGTTAAGCATCGAGATTGTTGGCTGTGAAGCAGTATGAGGGGCAATTCAAGATTGTGGCTGAATTGCTCCCTGAGCAGGTCGATAGCCAGTAAAATCTTCGCGAATTCGCCGTGCGCGCCCCAATCGAACGCGTAAGCAGGCCTAAGACTCGTTGAGTGTCGACGCCCGCTGTGCCGAGCAGATCCGGCGAGCGAATTCAACAGGCTCGCACGCGTCAGCGAATGCTCCACGTTCGCTCAGCTCGGATTGCCGATGCCCGCAGAGCGCAAGGATTGCACCAGCCGGTCGATGAGATCGGCGGGGTACTTCCTGTCAACAAAAGTGGCGCGCGGATTGGCGGCGAATTTCGGGAATTCGGCCGTGAGCTCGTTCGCCAATTCGTTTGCGAGCTTGTCGCGGCCTGAGATCTTGGCGCCGATCAGGCGTGCCGCCAAATAATGCGACTTGGACGCGGTGGTCCGCAGCGACTCGCTGGCAATCGCTGCCCTCTGGGTGTCGCCTTGCATGAAGGCTCCGACAAACAGGCCATAGTCCCACCAGGTCGGATGACCGCCGAAGGCCTCGACGGCATGGCCCAGGATCGGCGTCCCTTCCTGGTATCTGCCAGCGAAGATCAGGCCATAGCCATAAGCGGCGGCCATGCCGAGATCGTAGGGGTTGAGCTCATAAGCCTTGCGCATCCAGCGGATCGCTTCGTCGGTGTTGCCGAGGCGCGAGTTGAGGTAGCCATAGGCGCGATGCGCGTGCGGGCTCATCGGTGCCATCTGAATGGCGCGGTGGGCAAACGACATGGCCTGCTCGACCGTTGCGCCGGGCGGATAGGCGTAGCGGTTGTTGACGGCTTCCAGATGCAGGGAAGCCAGTTCCGAGTAGACGAGCGATGATTTGGTGCTTTCCCTGACCAGCTTCTCCAGACAGCGATACGCAGCTTCGTGCGCCTTGGCGCTCTGGTCGAGATAGTAGAGGTCGTCGAGCACCAGACATCCGATCTGGCTGGTCCGGATATCGCTCTGGTCGATATAGCTGTAGATAGCGCCCGAAGCGGGGACGGTAGAGGTCAGGAGATTGGCGATGTTGCTTTCGACCGCACCAGGCGCGCTTTCGGCCGGTGTCAGGTTGCGTGACAGGAGAACCCGTCCCGTCGCGACGCTCTGCAGCTCGATCATGACGTCGCCGGCGGCTGTCCCGGGGATAAGATCGAAAACGAAGCTGATCGGATCGGCGGAACGGTTGCGCCTAGAGTCGGCGTCGCGTCCGATGAAGTCTATCGTATCGAAGCCGGCGAGACCGGCGCGCAGCGAGGAAGCAACACGGGCCGCCTCGGGTCCGTCGGCTTTGATGGCCAAGTAGATCAAAGGCAGGCCGTCGAACGTTTGGGAAGCGACGCTGCTGGTCGCGCCTGCCGTTTCGACTTCAACCGGCGCGGCCGCGTCGTCACCACGAAGAAAGGCGTTACCCTGGCGGACGACAAGGATACCCAGCATGGCGATGACCAGCACCATGGCGGCCCAGAAGAACCGCAACTGGCGCGTCAGCGATGACGCGGATTCGGTCGGTGCCGGGGTCGTCGTCAGCGGCACGGCGTCGACCGGTGCGGCGGCGGCCTCGGGCTTCTCGAAATGCTTGGAAGGCCGGGCGATCGGGTCATCCGCGGGTTTGGCGTCGGCTGGGAGCCGTATGGCGTTCAACTCGTAAGAAGGCACATAGCCGCCGCGCGGAATGGCGATGCGCACCGGCTCGCCAATACCTTCGCTGGCGAAATATTGATCCAAAAGCTCGCGCAGCCGCCCCGCCTGGACCCTGACGACCGCGTCGGTCGATCCGTCGAAATCGCCGTCCTTGCCGAAGACATCCATGGCAATGGACACACCCTTCAGCCGGTCGGCTTCGCCTGCCTGCTCGCGTTCGACCAGATAGCGTAACAGCCTGCGGGCCCGCTCGGATCGTCCGAACGTTTCGCTGGCAAGCAGTCGCTCCAATGTCTCGCGCACTGCGGGGGCGGCAGGCGTGGCAGGCTCCAAGTGTCGGACCTTTCAGAGTCGGCACAGGTTAGGGCGCGATAATATAGCGCGCGCTCCAGCGCACAAGGAACCTTCTGTTATGTGATCGCGTAAGCCACGGGAAATTTACCGGCCGGTTAACGAATTTGAACGCGGCTCGCGCCTGCCATGAAGCGTGGCACGTCCGATGAACGCGCCACGCTTTATCAATCGAACAATCAGGCGGGCTTGCGGCCCAGGATGCGGTTGGCGGCCGAGACCACGGCCTCCAGCGAGGCGGCGACGATGTTGGTGTTTATGCCTGCGCCGAACAGCTTGCCGCCGGGATATTCCATCTCGACATAGGAAATGGCCGAGGCGTTCGAGCCGCGCTGCAAGGAATGTTCGGAATAGTCGAGCACCGACATGTCGACGCCGATATGGCGCGAAAGCGCATCGACGAAGCCGTCGATCGGGCCGGTACCGGTGCCGGTGATGGTGACTTCCTTGCCTTTGTCGACGATTTCGGCCTCGACCACACGACGGCCCTTTACCGCGGTGTCCGGATAGGTGCGATGGTCGAGGAATTTCAGCCTGGCGCCGGGCTGGTCGACATAGGCTTCGAGGAAGCGCTCGTGGATGCGCTTGGCCGGCACTTCCTTGCCTTCGGCGTCGGTGATCGCCTGGATGTCCTGGCTGAACTCGATCTGCAGGTTGCGCGGCAGATTGAGGCCATAGTCGGCCTGCAGCACGTAGGCGATGCCGCCCTTGCCCGACTGCGAGTTGATGCGGATGATCGCCTCATAGGTGCGGCCGACATCGGCGGGGTCGATCGGCAGGTAGGGCACTTCCCACACCGGCGTGTTGGCTTTGCGCAGCGCCTTCATGCCCTTGTTGATGGCATCCTGGTGCGAGCCGGAGAAAGCGGTGTAGACGAGCTCGCCGACATAGGGGTGGCGTTCCGGGATCTTCAGCTGGTTCGAATATTCGTAGACGTCCTTCATCCGGTTGATGTCGGAGCAGTCCAGCTCGGGATCGACGCCTTGCGTGTACATGTTGAGCGCCAGCGTCACGATGTCGACATTGCCGGTCCGCTCGCCATTGCCGAACAGCGTGCCCTCGACGCGGTCGGCGCCGGCCATCAGGCCGAGCTCGGTGGTGGCGATGCCGGTGCCGCGGTCGTTGTGCGGATGCAGCGAGATGATCAGCTTGTCGCGGTTGTCGAGATTGCGGCACATCCACTCGATGCGGTCGGCGTAGACGTTGGGCGTCGACATCTCGACCGTCGACGGCAGGTTGACGATCAGCTTGTTGTCGGCCGTCGGTTTCACGATCTCGGTGACGGCGTTGCAGATCTCCAGCGCGACCTCGAGCTCGGTACCGGTGAAGCTCTCCGGCGAATATTCGAAACGGAAGCCGCCGCCGGCCTTGGCGGCCATGTCGGTGATCATCTTGGCGGCATCCGTGGCGATGCGCTTGATGCCGGCGACGTCCTTTTCGAAGACGACGCGGCGCTGCAGCTCGCTGGTCGAGTTGTAGAAATGCACGATCGGGCGGTGGGCGCCCTCGAGCGCCTCGAAGGTCCGCGTGATCAGCTCGGGCCGGCACTGCACCAGAACCTGCAGCGACACGTCCTTGGGCACGCCGCCCTCCTCGACGCACCAGCGGGCAAAGTCGAAGTCGGTCTGCGAGGCCGACGGGAAGCCGATCTCGATCTCCTTGAAGCCCATGTCGAGCAGCAGCGCGAACATGCGCGCCTTGCGCTCATGGCCCATCGGGTCGATCAGCGCCTGGTTGCCGTCGCGCAGGTCGACCGAGCACCAGATCGGCGCCTTGTCGATCACCTTGGACGGCCAGGTGCGATCGGCGAGGTTGACGGTCGGGTAGGGCTGATATTTGCGGGCGGCATCGGCCATGTGGCCGGGCGCTTGCGCCCCCGTTTCGGCCTCGCCGGCGCGGATTGCTTCTCTTCTATTCATCGTCGTTTCTCCCGGCGGCTCGTGGGACCGCCTTCAGGCGGATCGGTGCCGAGCGGCGCCTTTACCAAAGAGTTGCGTTTGCTTGATGTGACTTGCCAATCTAGCCAAGGAGCAGGCGCCCAAAGCGGCGGTTTTCGACCGCCGGGCGCTCCTTCAGCGAACCCGGCGATCGCCAATAAGGCCGAGAAGGAGCAGGGTCGAAGCAAGCGCGCGCACGGTCTCGCCGGCAAAGCCGGGGCGAGGAGAAGCGACGGAGCGGGTGCGCGTGGTCATGCCGGCTCTCTTACAGGAGCGGGCATCCGGAGGCAAGTGCCGGCCCGGCTTTAAGTCTTTGGTTTCATGCATATCGTCTTCCTAAGACCGCTGCACAGTTTTGGTCGACATGCTTTGGCGCAGCTCTTCCCCGCATCAGGCAAATGCGCCACACTCGCTTCCGGAGGACCTGATCCGAGGGGGAGGTCGTGCATGAATTTCGTGTTCTTCTCGCCGCATTTTCCGGCCAACGGCGCCGATTTCTGCGACCGGCTGAGGAAGGCCGGCGCTACCGTGCTCGGCATCGGCGACGCGCCCTATGAGACGCTGAACAGCAAGCTCAAGGCGGCGCTTTCGGAATATTATCGGGTCGCGGACATGGAGAACTACGATGCCGTATTCCGGGCGATGGGCCATTTCATCCACAAATGGGGCCGCATCGACCGCTTCGAGTCGTTGAACGAGCACTGGCTGGAGCTCGAGGCCAATATCCGCACCGACTTCAACATCTTCGGCACCAAGCTCGACTTCGTGAAGAACTTGAAGCGCAAGAGCCGCATGCGGGCCTTCTTCCGCAAGAGCGGCGTCGAGACAATCCCGCAACGCAAATGCTCCGATCGCGCCGGCGCTATGACCTTCATCCGCCGGGTCGGCTATCCGGTGGTGGTGAAACCGGATTCGGGCTCCGGCGCCTCGAACACGTTCAAGATCTCCAACGCGAAGGAGCTCGACCAATTCTTCAAGGACAAGCCCGAAGGCGTGACCTTCGTCATGGAGCAGTTCATCGAGGGGCTGGTGGTGACCTTCGACGGGCTGGTCAACCGCGACGGCGAGGTGGTGCTGGCGGCGAGCCACCGCTACGACCAGAGCGTCATGGAGGTGGTCAACCGCGACCGCCATATGAGCTACACCTGCTTCCCCGAGATCAAGCCCGCGGTCGAGGAGGCAGGCCGCAAGATCCTCATGGCGTTCGACGTACGCGAGCGCTTCTTCCACATCGAACTGTTCGAGACCAGGGACAAGCGCATCATTGCGCTGGAGGTCAACATGCGGCCGCCAGGCGCCTGGATGACGGATGCAATCAACTACACTTTCGACATCGACGTCTACGCCGAATGGGCCAACATGGTGGTGAAGGACGCGGCCGGCGGGCCCTACAAGGGCAAGTATTTCACGGCCTATGCCAGCCGCAAGCGGCACCTCGACTATTTGCACAGCCATGAGGACGTGCTAGCCGCCCACGGCGACAAGATCGTCCGCCATCAGGCCATCGAAGAGGTTTTCAGCCGCGCCATGGGGAACTACGCCTACCAGATGCGCTCGAAGGACCAGAAGGCGCTGCGTCACGCGGTCGACTATATCCACGCGGAAAAGGCGTGAGCCGATGGACGTCTCCTATCACAAGGCCCATGCCCGCAATCTCGGCCGCGACATGGAATACAAGCGCTACGGCCATGCCGGGCGGCCGGTGGTGGTGTTTCCCACCTCGCAGGGGCGTTTTTACCAGTTCGAGGATTCGGGAGGCGTCGCAGCACTCGCAGAATTCGTCGACACCGGCCGCATCCAGCTGTTCACGCTCGACGGCATCGATTCGGAATCCTTCTTCGACAAGCATGGCGATCCCGTCAGTCGCATCGCCCGCCACGAAGCCTATTTCCGCTATGTGCGCGAGGAGGCGCTGCCGGAGCTGCAGGCGGTTGCCGCCAAGGCCAATGGCGGACGCGCCCTCAAGCCGCTGTTCTGCGGCTGCTCGATGGGCGGCTACCACTCGTCGAATTTCGTGTTCCGCTTTCCGGAGCTGGCGAGCGGCGTGATCTCGCTATCCGGCGTCTATTCGACCCGCGACTTTTTCGGTCGGGTGCTGGAGGGCAGCATCTTCTACAATTCGCCGCTCGACTATCTGCCGGGCATCGTCGACCAGAAGCTGCTGGGGCGGCTGAGGGCGCTGAGGCTGATCTTCTGCTGCGGGCAGGGCGCCTGGGAAGAACGAATGCTCGTCGAAACGCGCGAACTGGAGCAGGTGCTGCGCGAGAAATCCATTGCGGCCTGGGTCGACTATTGGGGCGGCGACGTCAGTCACGACTGGCCGTGGTGGCACAAGCAACTCGTCTATTTCTTTGGCCGCTGGCTGGATGACGACCTGATGCACAGGATCGACTGATGACCGCGCCCGACCCGATCCGCCGCTTGTCGAAGCCACCAACGCCGGCGACCCGGGGCCTTTCTCGAACCCTCACCGCCGATGCCTTGCTCACCGGTTGGGGCCGTTCCTTCCGCGGACGTAAGAGATCGCGCGCTGGAACCAATCCGACAGTATGGGCCTGCAATCCCTTTTGATGCGCGTCGCGGGGTTGGCCGCCACCTCGGGTCATGTGGAATGGCGGCGTGGGCGCGCTGTCGCGATCCTCGCTCAGTAGGTCGCGCGCCCGCCGGACAGATCGAAGGTGGCGCCAGTGGTGAAGGAATTCTCGTCCGACAGCATGAAGGCGACCATAGCCGCAGCCTCCTCCACCTCGACGAATCGACCGCGCGGCACCTTGCTGAGCATATAGGTCACCTGGGCCTCGGTGAGCTGTTCGAGGATGCGGGTGCGGGCGGGCGAGGGGGTCAGCGCGTTGACGGCGATGTCGCGGCCGGCGAGTTCCTTGCCGAGCGACTTGGTCAGCGCAAGCACGCCGGCTTTGGCGGCCGAATAAGCGGCGGCGTTGGGATTGCCTTCCTTGCCGGCCACCGAAGCGACATTGACGATGCGGCCGTAGTTGCGCGCGATCATGCCGGGCACTAGGCGTCGGCAGCAGTAAAAGACGCCGTTGAGGTCGATTTCGATGATCTGCCGCCAGGCGGCGGGGTCATAGTCCACCACGGTCGCGGCTGGCCCGGCAATGCCGGCATTGTTGACAAGGAGATCGACAGGCCCGAGCGCCTGCTCGGTCTCGATGGCGGCGCGGTCGACGGCCTCGATCTGCGACTGGTCGCAAAGCAAGGCTTCGACCCGGCCCAAGGGAGCAAGCTCGGCCACAGCGCTCGCCATCGCGGCCTGGTCGATGTCCCAGATGGCGACGCTTGCGCCCGACGACAGCAGGCGTCGGGCGACCGCAAGGCCGATGCCTTGCGCGCCGCCCGTCACGACCCCGACGCGGCCAGAGAGATCGACAGCATTCAAACGACGGTTCATGGCCAATTCCTCTGCTTCTCCATGCACTTGGTTAGCGCGGATCAGTCCCTGACGTTTCGCGCCACAAGCTTGGCGACGCTTGGCCCAACAAGCAGCACGACGAGGAAACGGGCCGATTGCAGCGCCATGACGAAGGAGATGTCGACGTTCTGCGCGGCGGCGGCGATGATGGCGACGCTGTCCATGCCGCCGGGGCTGGTCGCCAGATAGGCGGTCAGCGGATCGATGCCGAGCACGCGGCTGATGACGAAAGCCATGCCGCCGCAGAAGGCGATCAGCGCTACGATCGAGGCGATGATCTGCGGCAGGGCGCGTGCCGCGTGGCGCAGGATCGGCCGGGTGAAGTTCAGCCCGATCGACCAGCCGACAATGGCGTAGCTGACGGCCAGCAGCCAGGGCGGCAATTGCATCGGCACGCTGAAGCCGAGATGGATTACCGCGCCAAAGATGAAGGTGCCAAGGAAGAAGGGCGAGGGCAGTCTGAGCAGCTTGCCGAGCAGGCCGCCGACGACCGCGATGCCAAGGGTGGCGCCAAAGGCCAATGGATCGATCGGCGGAAACCAGATGATGGGCGGCACTTCGACGCCCGACGTGTCGACCCACATCTTGGCGACGAGCGCCGCCGTCACCGAAACGAAGATGACGCGCAGATATTGCATGAAGGCGACGAGGCGCTGGTCGGCACCGAAGGCGCCGGCCATCAGCACCATGGCGGTGGCGGCGCCCGGCGAGGAACCCCAGACCGCCGTGGTGCCTGGCAGGATGCGCCAGCGACTGATCAGCCAGCCTAGCAGGCTGGAGGCGGTGAGCGTCGCCACCACCGTCCCGAAGAAGAGCGCCCATTCGGCGTAGAAGACCGGAAATATGTCGACCGAGATCGAATTCGCCACCAGGCAGCCGACCACGGCCTGAGCGGAACCGAACAGCGCGCGGGGTACGCGCACCGTGGCGCCGTTGGTGCCGGCCAGGATCGCGGCAAGCATCGGGCCGATCAGCAGCGCCGCAGGCAAGGCGGCCAATTCCAGCGCGCCGGCAAAGAGCAGCGAGAGCACCACCAGCGCCAGCCACTGCTGCAGCGGGCGCAATCGCGTCATGCGTTGAACAGACGGTTGCTCCAGTGACGGTCCTTCTGATGAAGAGTCCATATCCGGCTCTTAGCCCGGACACGGACAAATGCGAACCCATTTTCCCGCGGAAGTGCCGTTCGCGCCGGTCTCGTGCTCAGCTGCCCTTCTCGGAGGCCGGAAGGCCGAAGCCGCCGACAGGATGGGTCTCGACCTGGAATTCGAAGCCGGCGATGAAAGGACGCGCCTTGGCGATTGCCGCCTGGACTTCAGGCAATTGCAGGGACGCCTTATGGCTTGCCTGATCGGTCCACACTTCGGTGACCCAGATCGCGTCGGCATCGGCCGGATCGGTGGCGATGATGTAGCTCAGGCAGCCGGGCAGGGCACCGGTCGTCTCACGCAGCACGTCCATGACTGCATCGCGCTGGCCGCGTGCCGCCCGCATCTTGCCGATCAGTCCGAACATTCCCTTCCTCTCCCTCCAGGTTGCACGCTGAGCTGAGTATGCAATCGCCAGCTCACGGCATCAACTGGCCACCATTGACCTCGATCACCTGGCCGATGATGTAGCCGCTCAAGCGGTCGGAAGACAGGAACAGGTAAGCGCCGACGCAATCTTCGGCCGTTCCGGCGCGACCCTGCGGAATGGTGGCGACCATGCCCTTCATCTGCTCGGCGGTGGAATAGCGCTCGTGGAACGGGGTCAGGATGGTGCCGGGCGCCACGGCGTTGACGCGGATGCCGAAGCCGATCAACTCCTTGGCCATGCCGCGCGTCACGTTGGAGACGAAGGCCTTGGACGAGCCATAGAGGCCGGCGCCGCCGCCGGCGCCGTTGCGGGCGGCGATCGAGGTGGTGTTGATGATGAAGCCGCCCTGGCGCTTCAGCCATGGGATCGCTCTGCGCGAGGCCGTCAGCACCGAGCGCGCGTTGAGATCCATCACCGCATCGTAATGCGCCTCGGTCTGGTCGGCATAGGCAACGCGGCCGAGCATGCCGCCGGCATTGTTGACCAGCCCGTCGAGCCGGCCGAAATGTTCAGCGCTCTCCTCGACCACACGCTCGACGTCGGCGGGAACCGAAAAATCGCCCTGCGTCAAGAACACCTCGCCGCCGTCGTCGCGGATGGTTTTGGCGACCTCTTCGGCGGCTTCCCGGCTTGAATTGTAATGCAGCGCAACGCGGCATTTCTGCCGGGCATAGGCGAGGGCGAGGGCTGCTCCTATCCCGGTCGACGCGCCGGTGACCAGCACCGCCTTGCCGGCAAGATCGGGAATGACAAGCGTGGTCGGGTCAGTTGGCACGTCGATATCTCCAGGATTGCGCTGGCAATTGGTAGACGCTTCCCGGCCAGGTGTTCAAGTCAAGGCAAGATCAGGGCGCGAATTCAGGGCCGCAGATAGAAATAGCCCTGGCGCTGCAGCTCCGCGAGCTTGACCACCCCGCCTTTCTCCGCGACCTGGAAGCCGGCAAGCAGGTCGGTCAGTGCGATGTCCATGCCATGCATTGTGTTGCCGCAGGCCTGCGGAACAAGTCCCTGCTGGACGAGGCCGGCAAAGCGGCTGGAGGTCGCTCCGGAAGCGCTCTTTGCCTTGAAGGCCGCAAGCGCCGGCCCGTGCACGACCAGCACGACCTCGACATTGCCGCCGGTGCCCTCATAGTGGTTCTTGATGTTGCCGAGGACGAAGTTGACCTTGTCGGCGTCGCTGAGATGGTAGGCGACCTTCAGCCTGTCTTCGGCGGCGGCGGCGCTCGCCTGTCGCAGACCGAAAAAACCGCCCACTCCGGCAAGACCGGCGCGGAAAACGTCACGGCGCAGCATCGCATCCTCCTCGATCCGGCGGCCCTCGCAAGTTTGCGTGGCCCAGCCTTCGTGCCTAGACTAGCATGAATCGCAATCACGTCCTGTCGGTGCGAGGAGAGGATCACATGACGTCGAGGATGGTGGCAGGTGCGGTGCTGGGTGCCGCGCTGTTCTTTGCCGGCGCGGCGCTCGCAGATGATGCCCCCAAGCTGACCGAACTCAGCCCGAACGGCGCCGACGTCTGCTTCGGCCGGGTCTATGATGCCGCCCATCTCAAGGCGCATCCGCACCAGAAGGTGGCGCGCATCTTCTTCTACCATGGCCACGATCCGGTCAGCCGGCCGAACGAGGAGCCGAGCTCGATGTCCGACGCTGCCTATAACGGCTTTCTCACCACCACGGTGCGCGGCGCCAAGAAGCCGGAATGGGCGGCTGGCTGGTGCAACAAGGAGGATCCGAGCGACAAGGCGAGCGGCATTCGCTGCGGCATGGAATGCGACCGCACGCTCGCCTCGCTGAAAGTCGACGACAAGGGCCGGCTGATCCTCTCCAACGTGCAGCGTGACGTCTATCTCGACGCCGGCGCGGAGGAGGATCTCGGCAAGGCGAAATACAACGAGCAGGCGCTGGGCAGCGAAGACGATAATTTCCGTCTCGATCCGATGCCGGCCGACACCTGCAAGGCGGAGTTCGCGCGCATCGATCCGATCGACCCGGCGATCGGGGCCCCGCTGCGCGAGCGGCTGAAGCCGGACCAGCCCTTCTGCTACGGCCGCGACTATGACGACGCGCATCTGAAATCCCATCCGGACCAGATGACGCAGTCGATCCGCGTCTTCCGGGGGCCGATCGAGCTCGCTTCTTTCGCCGCCGGTGGCGATGCCGCCAACTGGCCAGACGGCGCCGACATCGCCATCTCGGTGACGACCAGGCAGAAAGAGGCCAAGGTTACGCAGACCTATTCCTGCCAGGGCGAGGCCGATCAGTGGCGCTGCTCGGCCAGCTCCAAGATGAGCGACTTTGCCTGCGACATCTCGCAGAAGGAGATATTTCTCAAGCGCGGCGCCAGCGGTACGATGCTACTGGCCAACCCCAACAATGCGCTCGCCATCATCGACCTCTGCTCGAAGATGGCGGGCGGCAAGACCAAGTCCGACGACAAGGTGTATAGGCTCAATCCGATGCCGCTGTCGGCCTGCACGCCGTGAGTGTGCCACTTCGTCACTCTAAAGTGTGGCGCTTCGTCATCCTATGGCGGAGCAAGGAGCGAAGCGACGCGGCGCAGCCATAGGATGCAGCCGTTATGCTAAGGCGTTGAAACGGTGCAGAATTCTGCTCCGCTGCATGCTTCGGCCAAGGTCACGACATGGGTCCCAGGGTCTCCGCGACGGAGCTTCGCTCCTGCTTCGCCCAGGGATGACGACACCGCGGAGGCCCGGCCAATTTTCCAAGGCGTGCCTGGAAATCGCTTCAGGCGAAAGGCACTGCCGCCGTGCCTTTCGGCAGCTTCGCCTCGTCGTCCGGCTCGACATGGATGGTGACGCGCACCGAAGGGATCTCGGCCTTCAGCGCGTCCTCGATGCGGTCGCAAATGACATGGCTGGCGCCGACCGTCATGTCGGCGTCGACGACGAGGTGGAACTCGATGAAGGTCGCTCGTCCGGCGATGCGGGTTTTCAGGTCATGCACCTCCAGCGCACCCTTCGAATTGGCCGAGATGATATCGCGGATCTGCATGTGCTCCTGGGTGTCGACGGCACGATCCATCAATCCGCTCAGCGACTCTCCGGTAAGCTTCCAGCCCTGATAGAGAATGTTCAGTGCAACAAGGAGCGCAAGCAGTGGGTCGAGGATATGCCATCCAGTCATCACCGCGGCGACGAGGCCCACGATGACGCCCACCGAGGTAAGCACGTCGGTCATGATGTGCTGGCCGTCCGCGACCAGGGCGGGCGACCGTTCGGTGCGGCCATTGCGGATCAGCACGAATGCCCAGACGGCATTGACGAGCGCCGCGCCGGCATTGATCGCCAAGCCCTGCCAGGGCTGTTCGAGCGATGCGGGGCTCTGCAGCGATTGCCACACCTTGGCGATGATCAGCAGCGCCGCAACGACGATCAGAACACCCTCGAGCACAGCAGAAAAATACTCGGCCTTGTGATGGCCGAAGGGATGGTCGCTATCGGCCGGCTTATGGCTGATGCGGATCGCCCAGAGAGCGGCTGCCGCAGTGATGACGTTGACGATGGATTCCAAAGCATCGGAATAGAGGGCTACGGAGCCGGTCATCTGCCAGGCAACGAATTTCAGCCCCATCACCAGGAAGGCGATGACGATCGACCAGAAAGCGAGGCTGGCGATCTTGCGCTTCGCGGCGGCTCTTGCGGCCGCCGTCGCCGTGTCTTCCACCGCGGCCATCGTTGCTAGGCAGCCTTTTCCTTGGCCTTGCGCGGCAGATGCGCAACGATGTTCTCGATGATGCGCATGCCGGCATTGTGGCCGAGCGTCATGATCGATTCCGGGTGGAACTGAACGGCGGCGATCGGCTCCTTGCGGTGCTCGAAGGCCATGATGACGCCGTCCTCGGTCTCGGCCGTCACCACGAAACCTTCGGGCAGGCGCACCGGATCGGCGAAGATCGAATGATAGCGGCCGACGGTCACTTCCTTGGGCAGCCCCGAGAAGATGATGCCCGGCTTCGAGACACGGATGCGCGAGGGCTTGCCGTGCATCGGAATGTGCAACTGCCGCAACTCGCCGCCATAGGCTTCGGCCAGCGCCTGCAGGCCGAGACAGACGCCGAAGACCGGCAGGTCGCGGGCGCGCGCTCGTCTGATGGTCGCGGCGCAATCGAAATCCTTCGGCGTACCCGGGCCGGGGGAGAGCACGACGAGATCGGGCTTCAGCCGCTCGAACACCTCTTCCGGCACCGGCGTGCGCACGGTGGAAACAGTGGCGCCGGTCTGGCGGAAGTAGTTGGCCAGCGTGTGGACGAAGGAGTCCTCGTGGTCGACGAGCAGGATGTTGACGCCGTCGCCGACGCGCGCGGTGGTGCGTTCGGTGCCTGCGGCGTTGCCGGTCTTGGCGTCGCGTATGGCGGAGAGCATGGCGGATGCCTTCAGTTCGGTTTCGGCTTCTTCTTCCTCAGGAACGCTGTCGAAAAGCAATGTGGCGCCGGCGCGCACTTCGGCGATACCGTCCTTGATGCGGATGGTGCGCAGCGTCAGCCCGGTGTTCATGTCGCCGTTGAAATTGACCATGCCGATCGCCCCGCCATACCAGGCGCGCGGGCTCTTTTCGTTCTGCTCGATGAAGCGCATGGCCCACAGCTTCGGCGCGCCGGTGACGGTGACCGCCCAGGCGTGCGACAGGAAGGCGTCGAAGGCGTCCATGCCTTCGCGCAGCCGTCCCTCGATGTGATCGACGGTGTGGATCAGGCGCGAATACATCTCGATCTGGCGGCGGCCGATGACGCGCACCGAGCCCGGCTCGCAGACGCGCGACTTGTCGTTGCGGTCGACGTCCGAGCACATGGTGAGCTCGGACTCGTCCTTCTTGGAGTTGAGCAGCTTGAGGATCTGCTCGCTGTCGGAGATGGCGTCGTCGCCGCGCTTGATGGTGCCGGAGATCGGGCAGGTCTCGACCCGACGGCCGTTGACGCGCACGAACATCTCCGGCGAGGCGCCGATCAGGTACTCGTTTTCGCCGAGATTGATGAAGAAGGAATAAGGTGAGGGGTTGATCGACTTCAGCTTGCGGGAAATCTCGGAGGGCTGGGTCTCGCAGCGCTCGTAGAACATCTGTCCAGGCACAACCTCGAACAGGTCGCCGCGCTTGAAGCTCTCCATCGCCCGGCGCACCAAATTGGCATATTCGCCGGGTTCGTGATCGCCGCGCGGCGGGATACGGTCGGCGGTCCTGAACGGCTCGACATGAGCATCGCGCACCAAGCCTTCCGTGGAAAACCCTTCGCCGGAATAGTCGTAGCGGTCGGTCCAGGCCTTGGTCGAATAGTGGTCGACGACGAGGATCTCGTCGGGCAGGAACAGCACCAGGTCGCGCTGGCTCTGCTTACGCTCGAGCTTGTAGTCGACCGGGTCGAACTGGAAGGCGAGATCGTAGCCGAAGGCGCCGTAAAGGCCGAGATTGGCGTCCTCGGCGGTCTTGAACAAAGCCGTGATGGCGCGCAGCACCGTGAAGACGGACGGCACGCGGCTGCGCTCCTCCTCGGTGAAGACGCGGCCGGGCTTGGCGACATCGAGGCGGATCAGCTTTCTCGAGCTCTCGGCAATCGCCACCTCGCTCAGCTCGCCAAGCGCCTTGCCGATCACCGGCAGCAGCACTTCGCCGCGCTGGTTGAGCGCCTCGATGCGCATGGCGCGGCCGCGCGCCGAGATCACCAGCGGCGGATCGATGATGGCCGTGTCCCAGCGCGTGTAACGGCCCGGATATTCGTAGTTCGAGGAGAACACCGCGCCGCGGCGGGAATTCAGGCCGTCGACATAGGCGTCGATCGCGCCTTCATAGGGCTGGTCATGGCGTTCGCGGGTGATCGTCACCCCGCCCGCGGTGACGAAGCGCTCCGCCCCGTTGTCCAGAACTGTAGTCGTCATTGCCGTCTCCACCAGCGTTTTGGGCAACGGACCCGGGAATGGCTTGAAAAAACAAATGGCCGCCCGGACATTCCGCTGCGGCCACCCTCATTTTCACGCATGCGCGTTCGAACCGGCCGCTGTCAGCGAGCCCACCACCAAACGGTCTTGTTCGAACGCATGTTCATGGCGACTCCCATAGCGGCGAATGACGGCCCGCGCAACTGGATTTCACGCGAACGGTAAAGCCGGCCCGTCAGTCCTCCAGCGTGCCGGAGCGCGCGTCGGCGCTCCTCTCGTCGCCGGCAAGCTTCAAAAGATCCTCGCCGGCGCGGATGATGCGGCGCGAACGACGGGTCAGGATGAAACCCGACTGGGGCGCGAACACCTCGGTGCGGCCGCCGGCTTCGCCGGGCGCATGGACGATCGTCGCCAGCCGGTCGCCCTTGTTGACGCGGTCGCCGGGCTTGACGTCGTAAAGGATGGCGCCGGCCTTGGGCGAAGGCATCATCTCGATGTTTTCCAGCGGTACGACGGCGCCGGAGAAGCTGCTCGCCTTCGGGACGGAAGGGTCCTGAATGACGCCGCGCGTCACCAGCAAGCGGTAGAGGCCGCCGGCATCGGAGGCGGCCAAGCCGCTGTCGACATCCAGCATGCCGCGATATTCGACCGTGGTGGCGACGCGCCGGTCGAAGCGCGCGACGCTCGCAGGCACATTTTGATAGGGCATGATCGAGGCGCCCTCGAAGGTGCCGCTACTGTCCTCGCTCCACAGCAAGACGGCATCGATGCCCATCGCAGCCGCGCAGTCGGCCATATGCGGCCACAGGCTGGTGTGAATGTAGAGATAGGCAAGGCCTTCATCGTCGCAGTGGAGATCGAGCACGATGTCGTTGCCGAGCGAGAGTTCGACGAGCCGCTTCTTCAGCCGGCGGTCGGCGCCGCCGAGGTTGACATCCGCTAAAAGCCTGGCGTCCGGCGCGGCAAGCAGCGGGAAGGCACGGTTGAAGTTGGTGCGGGTGCCGAGATTGAAGCGGCCCTGGTGCTCGCCGAAATGGTATTGCGCCCGACCGATTGGATTGGCCCAGGGCACCAACGTGATGGCGCCTCTAATGCGGCCTTCCGCTTCCGCCTTGGCAAGCATCGGCATCAGCGCGTCGATGGCGACGACACCCGGCAATTCTCCGGCATGAAGCGCCGCCTGCAGATAGACCGAGGGCGCCGACTTGTCCGTGCCCTCGAAGCGGAAAACTGGGAACTCATAAGCAACGCCTTCGCTGTCGCCTGCGATGCGCTCGATGGTCTTTTGCATGGGGTTCCTCCGGTGGGTGGCCAGACATGCATGGTTACGGCCAGGGTGTCAGTGGTCCAGTCCGCCCGCGCGATAGGCGCAAGCCGACCGTCGGACGCCTTGAGCACTGTTTGCCAAGATCGAGAAGCCCCGACGTGGAGCGGCGATCTGCCGTTACGCCAGCGGCTTCAAGTCCTGGGCGATGGTCGGCAGAAGCTCCGAGACGTTGGGGTGGATGTGCATGGCGCGCGCCAGCGTCGAGATCGGCGCCTTGGCATACATCAGGTCGAGCACAGAGTGGATCGCCTCGTCGCCGCCCGGTCCGAGCACCGAACAGCCGAGGATCTCGCCGGTGTCGGCGTCGGCCAGGATCTTCATGAAGCCTTGCGTCTCGCCCTTTTCGACGGCGCGGCCGACACGGGTCATCGGCCGCTGGCCGACAAGCGCGCGGCGGCCGGATTTCTTGACAGCGGTCTCGGTCATGCCGCAGCGGCCGAGCGGCGGATCGATGTAGAGCGCATAGGCCTCGATGCGGTCGCTGACCTTGCGCGGATCGTTGTCGAGCAGATTGGCGGCGACGATCTCGTAGTCGTTGTAGGAGGTGTGGGTGAAGGCGCCCTTGCCGTTGCAGTCGCCCATGGCCCAAATGCCGGGCACATTGGTGCGCAACTGGTCGTCGACGACGATGTAGCCGCGCTTGTCGACCTCGACGCCGGCCTTGTCGAGGCCGAGGTCGTCGGTGTTGGGGACGCGGCCGAGTGCCAGCAGCACATGCGAGCCGACCGCCGGCGGCTTGCCGGCAGAGAAGGTCACGGCGATACCGTTGCCCTGCCTGGCAAAGCCGATGTCCTCCGCGCCGACATGGACGGTGACGCCTTCGTTTTCGAGGATGGACTGGATCGCGGCCGAGACGTCCTCGTCCTCGCGGCCGGTCAGCCGCGGCGCTTTCTCGATCACCGTGACCTCGGAGCCGAAACGGCGGAACATCTGGGCGAATTCGAGCGAGATATAGCTGCCGCCGACGACGACCAGATGGCTGGGCAGCACATCGAGATCCATCATCGAGGAGTTGGTGAGATAGGGGACGTCGTTGACGCCGGTCAGGTCCGGCACGGAGGCCCGGCCGCCGGTGTTGAGGAAGATTTTTGGCGCGGTCAGCAGGTCGTCGGCGACGCGCACTGTATTAGCGGATTCGAATCTGGCATGGCCGCGATAAAGCGTGCAGCCCTTCATCCCCGCGATCCAGCTTTCGAGATTGCCGCGGGCGTCATTGGTCACCTTGTCCTTGCGTGCCTTGATTCTTTGATAGTCGACCCCGACCGGACCGGAGAGCGCGACGCCATAGTCGGCGGCGCGGCGGGCAAGATGCGCGGCGTAGGCGCTCGCCACCATCGCCTTGGTCGGCATGCAGCCGGTGTTGACACAGGTTCCGCCAATAAGCTTGCGCTCGATCAGCGCAACGCTCATGCCGGCGGCGTCGAGCCGGCCGGCGAGCGAAGGGCCGGCCTGGCCGGCGCCGATGACGATGGCGTCGAAGTTTTTCGCGCTCATGCGACCGCCGCCACGATCAGCAGGCCGCCGATGATCGCCACCGCGTCCTCGATGAAGGCGGCGGGCGGATCCTTGCCGAAGGCGGCAGCCATCCTGGCGCGTGCTTCCGCGCCGCCCAGCGTGCCGATCACCGCGCCGATCGCGCCGGCGATGAGGCCGCCGATGGTGGCGCCGACCGTGGCGCCGATCACCGCGCCGCAGAAGGCGCCCGTGACGATGCGCGCGCCGAACTGCTGCGGCACCTTGCGGCTCGGCGTCGACGGCAACTGGTCGGTGACGAGTTCGACAATCGCCAGGACGGTGAAGATGCCGACCGCGATCCAGTGGCTCATGAAGCTTGCCCAGGTGCCGGCAACCGGGATCCAGCCGAGATACGAACCCCAGGCAACGACGGCCGGCGCGGTCATGGCGCGAAGGCCGGCGACGACGCCAATCAGCAATGCCAGAATGTAGAGCATCATCACCCCCTCAAATTCGGAGCCCCGCACGGCTCCGCGGATGGCAAGCTAGCATAGGCCTGGCGTTTGGCCATGGGCTTTTCCGGTCGGGCGGATTGTGCTTTGGCAGCGGGACGGGAATGGAGGAGCAGCCATGACGACAAGCGAGCGCATGAAGATGGCGGCGGGTGAATGGTACAGCTGCATCGACCCGGAGCTGGAGGCGATGCGGGTGGCCGCCCGCGACGCAGTGTTCGAGCACAACAGCATGCCGCCCCGGCAGCGCGGCGACATCGGCGCGGCCCTGCAAGCGCTGCTCGGCGGCCTAGGCGAGGGCGCGCGCATCGAGGCGCCGTTCCACTGCGCTTACGGCTTCAACCTGTTCCTCGGCGAGGGCGCCTTCCTGAACGCCGGTTGCACCATTCTCGATACCGCTCCGGTGAAGATCGGCAGGAGGACGCTGCTTGGCCCCAATGTGCAGATCTATTGCGCCGAGCATCACCGCGAGGCCGCCGGGCGGCTGGCCGGATTGGAGATCGCCAAATCGGTGACGATCGGCGACAACGCGTGGATCGGCGGCAGCGCGGTGATCCTCGCCGGCGTCAGCATCGGCGAAGGCGCCATCGTCGGCGCCGGCGCGGTGGTGACGCGCGACGTGCCTGCCAATGCGACCGTGGTCGGCAACCCGGCGCGGGTGGTTACACGCTGCTGATGGCGACCTGTGCGCCGCCCTTCGAGAATTCGCGCCGGTACTGCATCGGGGAGGTTCTGAGCCGCGCCGCGAAATGCTGGCGCAGCGACGTGGCGCTGCCGAAGCCGGCCTCGAAGGCCACCATGTCCATCGACTTGTCGGTCTGTTCCAGCAGCCTCTGCGCCAGCGCCACGCGCTGTTCGGCCAGCCAGTTACCGAAGCTGGTGCCGGTCGTCTTCTGGAAGCGACGCGTGAAGGTGCGGCGGGTGAGGCCAGCTGATTCGGCGACGCTGTCCAGGGTGTGAGCTTCGCCAAGCGTTGCCCGCACCCCGTCAAGTGCCTTTGTGAACCGGTCGGCGTTTGGCGTCGGCGCGAGCGGGCGCTCGATGAACTGAGCCTGTCCGCCCTGCCGGTGCGGCGACAGCACGACGTGGCGGGCGAGCCGAAGCGCTGCCTCGGCGCCGTAGCGGGCGCGCACAATGTGCAGGCAGCAGTCCAGCCCGGCGGCGACGCCGGCCGAGGTAACGATGTCGCCTTCATCGACATAGAGCACGTCGGCATCGACGGCGATATCGGGGTGCAGCGTCTGCAACTGGTCGGTATGGGCCCAATGGGTGGTGGCCTTGCGTCCCGCCAGCAGTCCGGCGGCGGCGATGGCGAAGGTGCCGAGGCAGAGGCCGACGATCAGCGCGCCGCGCTTATGTGCCCGTTCGAGCGCATGCTTGAGCGCCGCGGCCAGAGGAGCATCGAGATCTTTCCAGCTTGGGATGATGACGATGTCGGCCTGGTCGAGCGCCGAAAGATCGTGCGGGACCGAAATGCTCAAACCGGCATCGGTATGGATAGGTCCTTGCTCCGCCGCGCAAACGCGGAAGTCGAAGCGCGGCAGACCGAGCTTGGTGCGGTCCGTGCCGAAGACCAGGCAAGGCACGGAAAGGTGGAACGGGCTGATGCCGTCGAAGGCGACGACGGCGACGATCGGATTGCGCATGGCAGACATCACCAGGTTACGGCAAAGAGTGTCCCAATTCTTTCGAATAATGTCAATTGGGCCACTTTCTGGGAATAGATGCTCGGCCTAGCTTCGCCACCTATCAACCCGCTCGAAAGGAACCTCCATGTCAGCACCAGCCACCCAGCCACGCCGCGCACTCGTCGTCGTCGATGTCCAGAACGACTACAATGGCGGCAATCTCGCCATCCAGCATCCGCCCTTCGCCGACAGCGTCGCCAACGTGGCGCGCGCCATGGACGCCGCCAATGCTGCCGGGATCAAGGTCGTTGTCGTGAAGCAGATGGCGCCGGAGACTTCGCCGATCTTCGCCGAGGGCAGCCATGGCGGCGAACTGCATCCCGAGATCGCCGGGCGCGCCCGCGACCACTATGTCGAGAAGACGCTGCCCTCCGCCTTCACGGGAACCGACCTCAAGAACTGGCTGCGCGCCAACCACATCGATACGATCGCGGTCGTCGGCTACATGACGCATAATTGCGACCTGTCGACCATCATCCATGCGGTGCATATGGGCTTTGCCGTCGAGTTCCTCTCGGATGCCAGCGGCTCGGTTCCCTACGCCAACAGCGCCGGCTACGCGTCTGCCGAAGACATCCATCGCGTGGTGAGCGTGGTGCTGCAGTCGCGCTTCGCCGCGGTGCTCAAGACCGCCGAATGGATCGATTGCCTGAAGACCGGCGCCCTGCCGGAGCGCGACACGATCTATGCGTCGAACCAGCGGGCGCTGAAGCGGAACGCTGCCTAAAGCGTTCACCGTTTCACGGAAACGGCGAAATGCTCTGGCTTTTTGTTTTTGACGCAATTCCGGACGGAAAACCGCTCACACTTTTCCTGGAACTGCTCTAGCCGCACCAACTCCGAAAGAAAAAGGGCGCCGCAGCAGTGCGGCGCCCTTGGTCGTTTCAGCTCCCAACGCTGCCTAGAACAGGCCCTCGATCTGGCCCTGCTCATTGAGGAAGATCTTCTCCGAGGAGGGCGACTTGGGCAGGCCGGGCATGGTCATGATCTCGCCGCAGATGATGACGACGAAGCCGGCGCCGGCCGAGAGCCTGACCTCGCGCACCGGCACGGTATGGCCGGTCGGCGCGCCGCGCAGGTTCGGGTCGGTCGAGAAGGAGTACTGGGTCTTGGCCATGCAGACCGGCAGATTGCCGTAGCCTGCCTGTTCCCACGCATGCAACTGGTCGCGGATCGACTTGTCGGCGATCGCCTCGTCGCCGCGATAGATGCGCTTGACGATGGTGTTGACCTTCTCGAACAGCGGCATCTCGTCCGGGTAAAGCGGCGAGAACTGCGAGGCGCCGGATTCGGCGATCTCGACAACCTTCTTCGCCAGGTCCTCGATGCCGGCCGAGCCTTGAGCCCAGTGCTTGCACAGGATCGCCTCGGCGCCCTGCGCCTTGACGAAGTCCTTCATCGCCTGGATTTCGGCGTCGGTGTCGGTGGTGAAGTGGTTGATCGCCACCACCGCCGGCACGCCGAACTGCTTCACGTTCTCGATGTGACGGCCGAGGTTGAGGCAGCCCTTCTTGACCGCTTCGATGTTTTCCTTGCCGAGATCTTCCTTCTTGACGCCGCCATTCATCTTCATGGCGCGCACGGTGGCGACGATCACGGCGGCCGCCGGCTGGAGCCCGGCCTTGCGGCACTTGATGTCGAAGAATTTTTCGGCTCCCAGGTCGGCGCCGAAGCCGGCTTCGGTCACGACGTAGTCGGCAAGCTTCAGCGCCGTCGTGGTGGCGACGACCGAGTTGCAGCCATGCGCGATGTTGGCGAACGGGCCGCCATGCACGAAGGCCGGGTTGTTCTCCAGCGTCTGCACCAGGTTGGGCTGGATGGCGTCCTTCAAAAGCACGGCCATGGCGCCGTCGGCCTTGAGATCGCGGGCATAGACCGGCGACTTGTCGCGGCGGTAGGCGACGATGATATCGCCGAGGCGCTTCTCGAGATCCTTGAGGTCGGTGGCAAGGCACAGGATCGCCATGACTTCCGAAGCGACGGTGATGTCGAAGCCGGCCTCACGGGGGAAGCCGTTGGCGACGCCGCCCAGCGAGCAGATGATCTCGCGCAGCGCCCGGTCGTTCATGTCCATGACGCGGCGCCAGGCGACGCGACGGGTATCGATGCCGAGCTCGTTGCCCCAGTAGATGTGGTTGTCGATCAGCGCCGAAAGCAGGTTGTGGGCCGTGGTGATGGCGTGGAAGTCGCCGGTGAAGTGGAGGTTCATATCGTCCATCGGCACCACCTGGGCCAGGCCGCCGCCGGCGGCGCCACCCTTCATGCCGAAGTTCGGGCCGAGCGAGGCTTCGCGGATGCACACGATCGCCTTCTTGCCGATGCGGTTGAGGCCGTCGCCGAGGCCGACCGTGGTGGTCGTCTTGCCTTCGCCGGCCGGCGTCGGGTTGATGGCGGTGACGAGGATCAGCTTGCCGTCCTTGTTGCCCCGCACCGATTTGATGAATTCGGCCGAGACCTTCGCCTTGTCGTGGCCATAGGGCAGCAGGTGCTCGTAAGGGATGCCGATCTTGGCGCCGATCTCCTGGATCGGTTTCTTCCTGGCGGCGCGCGCGATCTCGATGTCGGACTTCACTTCGGCCATGACGGCTTTCCTCTGGATTGGGCGGTGGAGGGGAGGGGTTCGATCACTACAGCAATTCCAGGAAAAGTGTGAGACGGTCTGCCGTCCGGAATTGCGTTAAAACGAGGAAACAGGGCGGTTCTGCGTTTCCGCCCGGACGCAAGGGCATGTTCTAACCCTATCGCTGTCACGGCGTCAACTTTCATGCAACTATGTTTCCTGCGAAGAAATTATTGCGTTCCCGGCCGACCTTCCCAAGGGTCTTTGGCGCCCGGTCGTTGCGAGCGTATAGAAGCCAGAGCAGGGATCGTTCCGCCGTCTCAAAACAGCCGCGCAATGCACGGAATGCGACAGACGCGACGACGCAAATCCGCCACCCTCCTGCTGTGGCGGCAGCGCTATTGGCTGAGCACGTTGCTGATCTCGACCATGTTGGAGCGCACGCGCAGGATATAGAAGCCCATGGTCGTCAGATGCGTCGGCAACAGCCAGCCGTCCTCGCGGCCGTTGGCGATGATGAAGGGCTGGATGCGCAGTGCCGAGACGAATTGCGCGTCCATGGTGTCCCACAAATTCTGCAGGTGCTTTTCCTTGATCACGTCCTCGAAGTCGGCCTGCGCCGCTTTCATCAGGCCGTAATAGGCGTAGAGCTGGCCATAGGCGAACCAGAAGCGGTCGTCGGCGCGGAAGTCGAACCAGCCGTCATTATGGTTCTCGGCGCGCTCCTTCAAGATCGCGGAGGTCGAGCCGATGTCGCTGGCGATGCGGTCGATATATTGCTTCAGATTGTCGGCGCGGGCATCGAACGTCGCCTGACAGCTGGCAAGGCGAGCGTTGAAGGAGCGCAGCTTGCGCACGGCGTCGCGGTAGTAGCTCGGCGTCGGCGTCTTGGGACCGAACGGGTTGAGGCCGAAATACCAGGTCTCTTCGTCGAATTGCAGATTGCCGCGTGCATCCTGCAGGTCGGCGTCGATCTGCGAGGTGGTGCGCACGCGGCCGAGATTGTCGGCAAGCTCGGTGGCGGTGCGCCGGACCGCCTGGTTGATGCCGCGCTGAAAAGAGGCCTTGTTGTCCATCCACGGCGTATGGTCCCAGTCGATGCCGAACAAGCCGAGCTTGTAAAGGATCATCGAGGAGACCCAGGCATTCTGGTTGACGTTGAAGTCCGTCAGATCGGCAGCCACCTGGGCTATCCCTGAGTTGCCGCAGGTCTTGGCGGTGTCGGTGCCAGCGCCGGCGGAGACCTGCTCGCCGGCCGAGACGCTGCGCTTCTCGAAGGTGTATTTGTCAGGATAGTTCGGGTCGAAATTGTTCCACCACTGGGTGGCGTAGAAGAAGTTGGCGTAAAGGCCGATCAAAACCAGCAAGGCAAGGCCGACCACCGCCTTCAGGATCCAGCCGCGCTGGCCGTACCAGCGGCCGGCCCATATGAACGGCCAGAGAATAATGCCGACGACGAAGCCTATGCCGCGGCCGATCCACTGGAAAATCCGGGTGAAGAAACTCACGATCGGATCAAGCATGGCTCTCGTTCCCCCTCAGTCCGTCAAGCCGTAAAGGCGCGCGCGGAATGCCGCCTTGTCCTTCAAATATGTGGTTTTCAGAACGTCCACAACATGCGATCGCCATGCATCGCTGAAGCCGTCGAAGTCCTTGTAGAAGCCCGGTTTATTGAAGACGTAGCGCGAGACGAAGTCCTGCGGCACGAAATCCGAGATCAACTGATTGGTGAGCCAAGCATCGGGATGATCGGGCTTGGCGCGCACAACCAGGAAGCGCTGGCGCGGCGGCACATCTTCAAGCTTGAGGTGGCCGAACTGGGCGATCTCGCGCTTGGCGGCGTTGAGGAAGGGGAAATTGCCGTCGCTGGCAATCAGGTCGGCATGGCTGTGGATCCAGGTCTGCAGCCAGACCTTGTCGACGTCCGTCAGGTTGCGGTTGGGCTCGGCATCGCGGATCAGCGCCCGAACCACCATCTCGGCGCGGTGCTCCAGATAACCCGAGGTCTCGATCCAGGAAGCGCGCGGCAGGTCAAGACGGCCGGTGGCGGCGAGGAAGCGGAACACCCTGTCGGCGTCGTTGATCGACAGATAGCTCACCTGCCAGGGCCGCGAGCGGCGGAAGCCGGGCGCAGCCGGATCGCTGATCACCGTCGTCATGTCGGGGTCGACGAAGACGTAGAGCCCGCCGAAATGGCTGGTCCAGTAGGCGTTGTGGCGGAAGATCACCTGATCGGGCACCAGCGCGTTCTCGCGGATGTCGCCGCAGACCTTGGCGAGGCCGACCATGCGCTCGAGCATGGCGTTGTCGCGCCAGGCGTCGGGCTCCTGCTTCAGCCGGTCGACCAGCTTGCCGAGCTCGGCCGCCTTGCCGAGCACGTCCTCGGCCGACAAAACCTTGAACTCGACCTGATTGATCGACAGCAGGTCCTCGATGTCGTCGACCTTGGGGACGGAGTCCTCGATCTCGCCGTAGATGACGTCCTTGATGGTCAGCGCGTCGATGGCACGCTGGTTCTTGGACATGAACTCGAACATCAGCTGCGAGGTGTTGGAGAAGGCGGTGTGCACGACCGGCAAATCGATCTGCGACGGGGTCAGGATGATGAAGCGGCGGTTGACCTCGTTGGGATCGAGATAGCCGTAATCGCCGCATTCCTCGGCCACCTCGGGCGAGAAACCGGTGCGGTCGATCTGGAAGCTCGTCAGCTTGGTCGGCTCGAGGCCGAAGGCGACGAGAGCCTTGTTGTAGCGCTGGATGAGATGCGGCTCATCGACGACGAGCAGCCTGCCATAGATCAGCTCGTTGTCGCGCAGAAGGTCGGGCTTTTTGGCGGGACGGGTCATTGGCAAAGGTCCGACGGATGTAGCCTCGAAAGGCGAAGCGGCGACGCCGACGCCCCCCTCTCCCCCGTGAAGGACGGGGAGAGGGAGGCGCCGACGTTGGCACCACATCCTTCCGCACTTGCGGGCAGCGAAGGAAGCCTACGCATTCCAAAGCCCCTTGTTCTTCAGCTCCTCCATCTCGCGCGCGGCGCGTTCGCGGAGCCGCGCGTCGCGCAAAAGCTTCTCGACCGCCGCGTCGTCGGACTTGTCGGAGTAGCGGAATTCTGAATCGGCGTAGCGGTTGATCTCCTGCATGACCATGTCCATCGAGAACGGCCCGCGCAACTCCTCGATCATCGCCTTCTTGTCGTCGTAGCTCTTGTGCATGAAGGCTTCCGGCTTCTCGAACCAGTCGTCCGGCAGCTCGATGTCCATGGCGCGCATCTTGATGGCGTCGGTCACATTCTTGATGGCGCGGCCGGTGAAGCGCGGCTCGGCATCTTTGATCATGTGCAGGTAGGTGCCGATATCGGCCATCGTCTTCGGCGCGCCGTTCTCCTTCATATAGTGCTCATAGACCTTCATCAGCCCATCTTCCTGCGGCTTCTCGTGCTCCTCATAAGCCGCAGTCACCGCACGCTGGATTTCCTGCGCGGCATAGAGCTCGTGCTCGCCCAGCGGGATCTTGTGGTTCTTGCCGGCGAGCAGCACGAAGATGTCGATGTAGTCGTCGCGGCTCTGCGGGCCGTCGACCAGCCAGCGGGCGCCGGCGCGCTGGCGCAGTGCGTCGTCGACATTTTCGGGGTAGTTGGAAAACATGCCGAAGGAGCAGTTGCCGCGCACCACGGTGGAAGCGCCGGCAAAGGCGTCCATGAGGACGCCCGTGATCTCCTGCTGGCCGGCGGATGCGCGGTCGTCGGAGCGGCGCGCCGCCACCTGGTCGATGTCGTCGATAGTGCCGAAACCGATGGTTCGCGGATTGAGCACATTGTTGATGAACTGGCGGCAGTTCTGGCCGGATTTGCCCTGGTAGGAAGAAATCTGGTCGACCCCGAAATTCTCGTAGACGAAGGGATAGCCGGCGACCTGACAGTAGTTGTTGACGAGGCCGGCGATCATCTGGATCAGCGTCGTCTTGCCTGTGCCTGGCGCGCCGTCGCCGATGAAGGTGAACAGAAAGCCGCCGAGCTCGACGAAGGGGTTCAGCTCGCGGTCGAAATCATAGGCCATCAGCATCTTGGCAAGCTTTACCGACTGGTATTTGGCAATGTGATTGCCGACGACCTCTTCCGGCTTCTTGAAGGTCATCACCAGCGGCTTCAAGCGCTTGCCGGGCGCGACGTCGAAACCGTCGAGGGTGAAGTCGTCGGCATCAATGCGGATATGCGCGTTCTCGAACGGACCGATGCCGTCGAAGCGCCCCTTGCGCGCGAGCAGCCCGTCGATGGCGACGCGGGCGAATGCGCGCGCCCTGGTCATCAGATCGGCATCGTCCTTGGAGCCGGCAATCGCCTTGTCGAGGCCGGCCACGATCGACTTCACCGCGTCCTGTGGCGTGTCGAACAGGAAGTCGGGTTCGGGACTGTCGTTCGGCGCCTCGCCGTCGCTGTCGATGAGCTGGAACAGGTAGGAGGCGAAGCTGAAAGCCGAAACGTAGGCGGAGGCCGACAGCAGCTTCTTGAATGTCGCCGCCTCGTCGCCTTCGAGCGGGGCACGCGCGTTCTTGGCCTGCAGGCTTTCGAGATCGGATCCCTCGGCAAAGACATCCGATATGGCCAGCGCGATCGCCAGGCCGCGGCGGGCGCGGTAGAGAAGCATGTGCTGGGGGATGCTCATCAGCTGGTCGTCGGGATGGATCGCGGCGACCGTTTTCGACAGTTCGACCTCGCGCGTGCGGCGCACCGAACCGGCCGAGACGGTCGAGACGAAGCGCCGGTTGGTGCCGGCGAGCGCGGTGCCGGACTCGCGCGATGGATCCTCCAGCACGACGATGCGGGTGATGAAGCTCTGCGCGGTGGCGCGATGCTTTTCGATTGTCGATTCCGAGATCGTGGTCAGCCCGGTGTCCATTACGGATGCTCCGCGGTTCGACGGTCACACATCGCTGATGACCTGCCCTTTGGACAGGATGTGGACCTTGTAGCCGGAAAAGATCTTCTGCGCTTCGTCCGCGGCATAGAGCGCCTGATAGGCCTCGTGCGGGATCAGCGCGTGGTTTTCATAGCTGGAGACGCCTTGGCGCGCGGCTTCGAGGTCGTCGGTGTTGATGAAGAATTCCTGCGTCGTCTTTTCGCTGGAGAACAGCCCCTTGCGGCCGGGCTTCTCGGACTTGGAAAAGACTTCCTGGATGGTCCAGGTGAGCAGCCAGGCGTTCTCCGGCTTGCGCACCTTGGCCAGAACCTCGGTCACGGTCGAATTGTTCTCGGTGATCCCGGCCGAATAGAACGGGCCGAGCACGACGCGCCGCAACTGCTTCGGGTGCAGCGGCTCGAAATCCTTGTCGAGATTGACCGCGATGGTCGCCGGCGACAGCGTGTAGGCGGAATTCTTCTCGGTGAAATCGTCGAAGCGGTGGGCAAGCTCGGGGTTGAGCAGGCCATCGACAGGAAGCGGAATGTCGATCTTCTCGTTCAGCTTGCCGTTCGCGTCGACGAGCTGTCGCACCATGCTCTCGGAGGAGTCCTCGACCGTCACCATATAGATCAGCGGCAGGTTGGCGCTGCCGTCGAACGAGGCCCAGTGGACGAGGTAGTAAGGCCGCATGGTCTTGGGATTGACCGAGACTTTGGCCGTCTGCGCCAGGGTGAACGGACCGAAGGTGGTCTCGCTCTTGACACCCTCCAGATAGAGCCGCTCGGCCATCGACCTTTGCAGCGCCACAGGAAATTCCTTGTGGCGCAGGATGAAGTCGGCTATCTCCTCGCGCAACTCGCCGGCCTGCGGAATGTTGGCCAGCCGGCTGTCTGCCTGACGGCGGTCGTTCTCCAATTCGAGCAGGTTCTGGAACACCGGATAGCCGCTGTCGGCGCGCGAAATGCGGAACGTATCCATGAAGCCCAGCCGGTTGCGCCAGCAGTCGAATGAGTTCTCCAGCCGGGCGATATATTGGGCGACGATCTTGGCGACGATGCCGTGCCGGTAGAGCGGCGAGCGGTCGTCGCGCATGAACACTTCCAGCCCGCTCAGCGCCGCGGTGATGGCGAAGAAGTAGCGCGCCGCCGCTTCATTTTCGGGGGTCATGGCACCGCCGTGTCGAAGAATGCCGTCACACCGCCTACTGCTGCACGTAGGTCGCCGAATTGTGCTTCTTCATCACCTCGTCGAAGCGGCGGGCGAAGGCATCGTCGGCGAGTTTTTTGCGGCGCTGGATGTCGGCGGTGGCCACCATATTCTTCTCGTGCATCTCCAAGAGATCGCCGATGTGCTTCTGCGAAGCGGCGCCGATGCCGGCCATCGTCTCCTCGGCCGTGTTGTCGACCTGGCTGCCCAGCGTGTTGATCTTGTGGGCGACGTCCTGCTGGGCGGCGGTCTTCAGCGAGTCTTCCAGAGCTTTGTAGAGCACGATGCGCTGCTCGGTGTCGATTGTCAGCTTGTTGATCAGCGTCGACTGCGCGGCGATCTGGTTGTTGAGGGAATCGACAAACGTCTGAAACATCGAGGTGTAGCGCTCCAGCGTCTGGCTTTCGGCCAGCAGCTCCTGCTCCTTGGCCTGCTTCTCGTTGTACTCGGTCGCCATCTTCGAACGCTCGCCCTCGAGCTGGGTGCGCTCCTTCTGGCTGGTCGAGGCGGCGATCTTGTTCTCGACGTCGAGCAGCATCGGGTTGAGTTCCTCGATGCGTTTCTGCACCGCCTCGAGATTGGTCATGGTCGCCTTGCGGCGCTCGATCACCTGCGACAGGCTTGCTTCGGAGGTCTTGTAGCGCTGGTCGAGGATCTGCTTCTGGGCTTTCAGGATGCCGACGATGGTGTCCGATTTCGCCAGCAGCTCCTGCAAATTGCCGGCGAGCGACATGTTGCGCACGCGGTCGGTGCGCATGCGCTGCTTGCGCTGCTCGGAGAAGACGCCGACCAGATTTTCCCAGCCGGTGTAGCTCTTCATGCTCTCGAATTCGGCGCCGAAGACATTGGTGGCGTCCTCCAGCCCGATGATCAGGTCGGCGATATTGCCTTCCATGACCTTCTGCTGTTTCAGCACGTCCTCGATGCGGGCGTTCTCGAGGTCGAAATTGGCATCGCCGATCTTCCTGTCGGCCTGCGCCAGCGTGTCGAGCACGGTTCCGGACTGCTCGATCTTGGTGCGCATGTCCTCGACGACCTGCTTGGTCTTGGCAATTTCGGCATCGAAATTCTGCAACGTCGCCATAGGGGCCTCCCGCTTCGGCATCCGGTTTCGTGTCGCACGTCGCCGAATATATGTGGGGGCTCAAGCGATTGAAAGAAGGAAGACAGGGAGACGTGGCAAAACAAAAGAATTGGCCAGGTCCTTGAAAGATAAGGCAAGCATGCTCATGCCGGAGTAATGCGCGCCGCCTTCAGGCAGCTTTAGCTGGTATGCCTTAAGCTCTTGTTTTTGCGGACAAGCTGCGGCGCTGGGAAGTGTTGTGCCGAATCGTGGCAATCAAGCGGCCATCAGCCGGCCGATGGCAGCGATTGCCCAACTTAGTCGAAAGTCGCGAGGCTCCCCGTCTCAGTTGCGGGCAAAGCCGATGAAGTCGTCGGGCGCAGCCCTGCCCATTTCCTCTTCCCAGTGCCGGCGGCAGAGCGAGACATAGACGTCCTTGCCGATCGCCACCTGCTCGCCTTGCTTTGCCACCTTGCCGTCGGGACCGAGGCGAACGACCATCGTCGCCTTGCGGCCGCAGCGGCAGATGGTGCGCACTTCGCGCAGATCGTCGGCGATGGCGAGCAGCGCGCGCGAGCCGGAAAACAACTTGCCCTGGAAATCGGTGCGCAGGCCGTAGCACATGACCGGGATGTTCAGCCGGTCGGCGATGCGGGCCAGCTGCCAGACCTGCTCCTCCTCGAGGAACTGCGCCTCGTCGACGAAGATGCAATGCACGGTGGTATGCTCATGATGCTCGGCGACGCGGGCGTAGAGATCGTCGCCGTCGCGGAACATCTCGGCCTCGGTTTCGAGACCGATGCGCGACGAGATCAGTCCCTTGTCGCCGTTGCGATAATGGCCGGCGACGAACAGCATCGTCGTCATGCCGCGTTCGCGATAGTTGTAGGATGCCTGCAGGAGCATCGTCGTCTTGCCGGCATTCATCGTTGCGTAGTTGAAGTAGAGCTTGGCCATATGGGTGTTTAAGCTCAATTGCCGCGGCGCGGGGAAGGGGCCGCGGGCTCCTTCCACCAAAAAAGCGGGCCCGCCGGAAAGCGCGGCATGTCGCTGAATGGCAAGCGCGCGCCGTTGATCGCGGTGTGGAACCGCTTGAAACCGCATCAAAATGGTGTTTGGCTGGCGAAACAAGGCGGGCGCAAGAACCGTGACTTCGCGCCGCTTTAAAAAACCGCAATGGGAGAAAGTTCATGTCGCGTATGAAATCCTTCGTCGCCGGCCTCGGGCTGGCGGCGCTTCTGTCCACGACCGCGGCCTATGCCGGCGATCCGGCGAGCTGCAAGGCCGTGCGTCTGTCCGATGTCGGCTGGACCGATATCCAGGCAACCACCGGGGTGGCTTCGGTGCTGCTCACCGCGCTCGGCTACGAGCCGCAGGTGATCCAGCTTTCGGTGCCGGTAACTTATGCGTCGCTGAAGAACAAGGACCTCGACGTCTTTCTCGGCAACTGGATGCCGTCGATGACCAATGACATCAAGGACTATACCGCCGACGGCTCGGTCGAGACGGTAAGCACCAATCTGACCGGCGCCGGCTACGGCATCGTCGTGCCGACCTATGTCGCGGATGCGGGCGTCAAGACGCTGACCGATCTCGGCAAGTTCAAGGACAAGTTCAACGGCAAGATCTACGGCATCGAGGCCGGCAATGACGGCAACCGCATCATCCTCGACATGATCAAGAACCCGAAGGACAATCTCGAAGGCTTCGAGCTGGTCGAGTCCTCGGAAGCCGGCATGCTGACGCAGGCCGAGCAGTCGATGAAGAACAATGAGTGGATCGCCTTCCTCGGCTGGACGCCGCATCCGGTGATGGGCGCCATGAAGATCACCTATCTCGACGGGATGGGCGACAGCGGTTTCGGCGCCGCCACCGTCTATACGAACACGCGCAAGGGCTACACCACCGAGTGCCCGAATGCCGGCAAGTTCATCTCCAACCTGAAATTCAATCTCGACATGGAAGGCGAGATGATGGACGCGATCCTGAAAGGCGGCGATGCCCAGACGGTCGCCACCGACTGGCTGAAGAAGCATCCGGACGCGATCGCGCCCTGGATCGCCGGCGTGACCACCTTCGACGGCGGCGATGCGGCTGCGGCCATCAAGACTGCGCTCGGGAGCTGAGCCGGCTTTGAGTCCGGCATGATCTCCGGAAAGGGGCAGCCGCTGGAAAAGGCTGCCCTTTTTCATATGCTGTGAGAAGGTGACCGCTCGGCAAGGGCGGCAAGGATCAAAGAGGGGAAAGATGGATCCGATCTCGAAATTTCTGGTCGCCTACAAGATTCCCATAGGTCCATGGGGCAAGGCCTTCTTCGGCTTCCTCACCGAGAATTTCGATACCGTCTTCAGGGCCTTTTCGAACGGCCTGAACTTCATCCTCGACGGGGCGGTGGACCTCCTGCTGATGCTGCCGCCGGTTCTGCTGGCGCTGGTCGTCGCCGTCATCGCCTGGTTCCTGCAACGCTCGCGGCCGCTCGCCATCGGCGTCTTCATCGGCCTCATCTTCATCATCAACCAGAACCTCTGGAAGCAGACGGTGCAGACACTGGTGCTGGTGGTGGCCGCCGCCGCCATGGCAATGGCGATCGGCGTGCCGCTCGGCATCTGGGCGGCGCACAAGCCGAAGGTCTACCGCGTGATGCTGCCGGTGCTTGACCTGATGCAGACGCTGCCGACCTTCGTCTACCTGATCCCGGTGCTGACGCTGTTCGGGCTGGGCAACGCGCCCGGCCTCATCGTCACCATCATCTTCGTCATCCCGACGGCGGTGCGTCTCACCCATCTCGGCATCGTCTCGGTGCCCAAGGCGATCATCGAGGCGGGCGAGTCCTTCGGCGCCACCAAGAACCAGCTTCTGTGGAAGGTCGAATTGCCCTCGGCGCTGCCCACGATCATGGCGGGGCTGACCCAGTCGATCATGCTGTCGCTGTCGATGGTGGTGTTCGCGGCGCTGATCGGCGCCGGCGGTCTGGGCACCGAAATCAACCGCGCGCTGGGCTCCCGCAAGATCGACCTCGGGCTTGAAGCAGGCCTTGCCATCGTCGTGCTCGCCATCGTGCTCGATCGCATGACCCGCATCGGCGTTGGAGGCAAGAAATGACCGTCGCCGTCGATTTCAAGAATGTCGATATCGTCTTCGGTGCCGACCAGGCGCAATCCCTCGCGCTGATCGACCAGGGCGCAACCCGCGCCGAAATCCTCGAAAAGACCGGCAACGTGCTGGGCTGCGCCGGCGCCAACCTCACCGTGCATGAGGGCGAGATCTCGGTGCTGATGGGGCTTTCCGGCTCCGGCAAGTCGACGCTGCTGAGAGCCGTCAACCGGTTGAACGTGGTGTCGCGCGGCCAGGTGCTGGTCAATGACGGCGACCGCACGGTCGACGTCGTCACCTGCGACGAGCCGACGCTGAGACGACTGCGGCAGAAGCAGGTGGCGATGGTGTTCCAACAGTTCGGCCTGCTGCCATGGCGCACGGTCGAGGAGAATGTCGGCTTCGGCCTTGAACTCGCCGGCGTGCCGGAGGCCGAGCGCAAGGCACGGGTGCAGAAGCAGCTCCAGCTGGTCCATCTCGACCAGTGGTCGAAGAAATACGCGCATGAACTTTCTGGCGGCATGCAGCAGCGCGTCGGCCTCGCCCGCGCCTTCGCCACCGAGGCGCCGATCCTGTTGATGGACGAGCCGTTCTCGGCCCTCGATCCGCTGATCCGCACCAAGCTGCAGGACGAGCTCCTGCAGCTCCAGGCGGCGCTGAAGAAGACCATCATCTTCGTCAGCCATGACCTCGAGGAGGCGCTGAAGATCGGCAGCCACATCACCATCATGGAAGGCGGGCGCATCGTCCAGACCGGCGCGCCGGAAGACATCGTGCTCAGGCCGGCCAACGACTATGTCCGCGACTTCATCGCCAATGTGAATCCGCTCTCGGTGCTCACCGCCTGGAACGTGATGCGCGATCGCCGCGATCTCGAGCAGGGCGAGAATGGCTGGGTCTGGCTCGACCGGCGCAAGACGACGCGCTTCAAGATCGACGAGCATGGCCTGGTGGCGGCGGCCGAACGCGACGGCAAGCCGGCGGTGTGGGTATCCTGCGCCGAGGTCGAGAGGCAGCCGGAGGAGGGTGCGCAGGTGTTCTGGGCCAATCCCGGCACGTCGCTGAAGACGGTGATGCTCGCCATGCACCGCTCGCAGACGGCACCGGTGGCGCTGTTCGACGAAGGCTCGCGCTTCGTCGGCGCGATCGGCATCCGCGACGTGCTGAGCGCGGTGCTCAGGCGGTAGGAGCTCGGCCTTAGCTCAAGCATGAAGTGTTCGCTGGCGGGCACCTCATGCTTGATCTAGACTTGGTCGGCAGCCGGGGTGGGCCGCTCGCGCATGGGGCCGATAAAATGATCTTCCGTCAGCTTTTCGATTCCGTTTCGGGCACTTATTCCTATCTCCTCGCCAGCCGCCGCGGCGGCGAGGCACTGATCATCGATCCGGTGCTGGAGAAGGTCGAACGCTACCTGCAACTGGTCAACGAGCTCGACCTCAGACTGGTCAAAGCGGTCGACACACATCTTCATGCCGACCACATCACCGGGCTCGGCGCGCTGCGCGACAGGACGCATTGCGTCACCGTGATGGGTGAGCAGACCAAGGCCGACGTCGTGTCGATGCGGCTTGCCGACGGCGACAAGCTTGCCATCGAGGGACTGGCGCTGGACGTCGTCTATACGCCCGGCCACACCGACGATTCCTACAGCTTCGTCCTGCCGGACCGCGTCTTCACCGGCGACACGCTGCTCATTCGCGGCACCGGCCGCACCGACTTCCAGAACGGCGATCCGCGCCAGCAATACGAATCGATCTTCGGCCGCCTGCTCAAGCTTCCCGACGAGACGCTGATCTTTCCGGCACACGACTACAAGGGCGAAACCGTGTCGACGATCGGCGAGGAAAAGGCCTTCAATCCGCGCCTGCAGGTGAAGTCGGTGGACGAATACGTGAACATCATGAACAACCTGAAGCTGTCCAATCCGAAGATGATGGATGTGGCCGTGCCGGCCAACATGCGGGTGGGGCTGCATCAGGACGACATCGCCAGTCGCGGCTGGGCAGTGACCGCCGAACAGGCGCTGGCGCTGGTCGGTCGGCCCGACGTGGCGCTGATCGACCTGCGCGAGCAATCCGAACGGGATCGTCACGGCGTCATCCCCGGCGCGATCCATCTGCCCTATGCGCGGCTGCAGGAGAATATCGCCGCCGGCGGCATGCTGCACGAGCTGGCGAAATCGACAGCCAAGCAGATCCTGTTCTATTGCGCCTTCGGCGAGCGCTCGGCGATGGCGGTGCAGGCGGCGCAGGATCGCGGAATATCGAGCGCCCGCCACATCCAGGGCGGCATCGATGCGTGGCGGAAGGCCAGCGGTCCGCTGATCCACTAAGGTCTATTGATATTCAGTTGATGCCGGCCTGCAAACGCCGCGTTCCTGGTCGCCATTCTCGGCTCGGCCAGACCTCGGTCAATTCAATCCGATCAGCTTCGCGCCTCTGCGGAACAGGGCCTCGGCGTCCCGGTCGAAGCGGAAGGTGGCAATGAAATCGTCCGCCCGATAGTCGGGCCACGTGGTGCGGATCGCGGTGGCGAAGTTTCGTGCCTCGTCCTGGCGGCCGGCCAGCGCCAGGCAATGCGCGGCGATCGCCAGGATGATGACATGGGCGTTGGGCCTGGCCGCAGCTTTCAGCGCCCATTCGGCGGCTTCATCGTATTCGCCCAGCCGCGCATGGGCCATGGCCCGCGCGCCCATCATGCCGAACAGCAATGGGTCAAAGGGGCTGAGATGGCGCGAGTGATCGGAGGAGCCGATCGCCGATTGCGGATCGCCCGACTGCGAATGGACAAAGGACAGGGCATAGTGGCCGAGCGCGAAGTTCGGGCTGAGGTCGACGGCCTTCGCCAGCTCAAGCAGCGAGCCGTCCTGCTCGCCGCGCAGCCACAAGGCGCGGCCCATCGCCCAGTGCGCGGCCGGATTGCGGTCATCGACCAGGAGGCTGTGACCCGCGGTTGAGAAAGCCAGCGACGCCTCACGGTCGCGATCGCCCCAACGCTGAAAGGCATTCTGCCAATGCGTGAAGGAGAGGCCTGCATAGGCTCGGGCGAAGGTCGGGTCGAGCTTCAGGGCGTCATTGAAGAACTGCTGCGCCAGTTCGTTTTCCTGGCGGGTGAAGCGGTACATGTGCCAGAGCCCGCGATGATAGGCTTCCCACGCATTCAGCGAATTCGGCGCCTTAAGCATTGCCCGGTTTCGCTCGACGGTCGCGATCTCGGCGGCGATCGAAGAGACGATGCTGTTGCCGATGTCGTCTATCACCGTGAAGATCTCGTCCGGCCTGTGCTCGAAGGTCTCGGCCCACACAATCCTCGCGGTGCGGACCTCGACGAGCTCGACCGAGACGATCACCCTGCCCGAAAGGCTGCGGACCGAGCCTGTCGCCACATAGTCGACATTCAGCCGGCGCCCGGCGTCCTCCGGCGCGATGTCCTTCTCGGCCAGCGCGAAGACCGATCCGCGGGCAATGACGAAGAAATCGCGAAGCTTGGCGAGCCGCGTTATGATGTCGTGGGTCAAGCCGTCGGCAAGCCCGCCACGGAAATTGACGTCGCTTTCCGCGAACGGCATCACCGCCAGCGAGGCCCGGCGCACGGCGGCGGGTTCGGATTCGACGGCAACGATCGGTGCTTGCGTGGCCGGAAGAGCTAGCCCGGATCGCGCGCATGGCGTTGCGCTGGAGTGGCGTGCCTTTATCTCATGCCATGCTTCCCGCAAGGGAGCGACATCCAGCTCCTCGGAGCGGAAGAGTTCCCCTGCGGTCGCAATATGCTCCTCACCGGCGCCGATCTGTCCCCGCCGCGCAAGGTTTTCCAGCAGCGCCACATGGGCGCGGCCATCGAAGGGCGCGAGTTCCAGCCATCTGTCCAGATAGGCGCCCGCTTCATCGGCTCCCTGGGGGAGCAGGCCGATGATGTGCTCCAGAACGGCGACGTGGCACGAGCTGAAACGGCGGCGTTGCGCGGTCAGCCAACTGGTGAAATGCGGGCTCCGATCGAGCTCCAGCCCGTCAAGGAAATCGCCGGCGAAGAGCTGCGCAAGCGCCCGAAGACGCCCGAGGCTGAGCGTCTCGATCCCTTCGGCGACCGCTGCGGCGGCTTCAACGGCATCGACGTTCGTATCGGCAAGACGAAGCGCCACGGTGTCGCCCTCGGTCTCGACCCTCTGCCGGCCCGGTTGGTTAAGCGCGCCGCGAAGCTTGCTCAGGCACCAGCGAAGCTCGCCGCGCGGATCGTTCGGCACGTCCCACAGAAGCTCGCAAAGCCGGCTGCGGCTGACGGGATGTGGCGCGAGCGCCAGATAGGCCAGCAGCGCGCGCAACTTGCGCGAAGAAGGCAATTTAACCGGCTCGCCGCCACGCGCGATCGTCAGTTGCCCAAGCAGTCGCAAGGACAGGCCGGCGGCAGTGTCGTTCGGGCTCGATCGGCTGGATTCCACGTATGTTCCCACGCTTTCTCCAACGCTCACCAGTTGGTCCATGTTCTATCACCAAAGACGACAGGAAGCATCCGGCAGCCCAATTCCATGCCGGAATGCCGCCGTTGCCGCATTCGCGGCAGGTCAAGCAACCTAACGCGGCAAGGTGTCGAAACCGCGCCGCCCAAGCCGCCGGTCTGTAACCGGCGCGTGAGATCGCGAGGAGAAAAGCCCATGTTGCAGAAATTGAAAATCAGGACCACTGCCGGTCGCGGCCGGCTGTTCGACAGCATTCTCGACACCGTCGGCGACACGCCGGTCATCCGTATCAACAATCTCGGCCCCGGCCACGCGACCATCTATGTGAAGGCCGAGTTCTTCAATCCGGCGGCCTCGGTGAAGGATCGGCTGGCGCTCAACATCATCGAGGAAGGCGAGCGTAGCGGCAAGCTGAAGCCGGGCCAGACCGTCATCGAGGCGACCAGCGGCAACACCGGTATCGGCCTTGCCATGGTCTGCGCGCAGAAGGGCTACCCGCTGGTGGTGACGATGGCCGACAGCTTCTCGATCGAGCGCCGCAAGCTGATGCGCATGCTTGGCGCCAAGGTGGTGCTGACGCCGCGCGCCCAGAAGGGTTTCGGGATGTACAAGAAGGCGGTGGAACTCGCCGACGCCAACGGCTGGTTCCTGGCGCGCCAGTTCGAGACGGAAGCCAATGCCGCCATCCACGAGGCGACCACGGCGCGCGAGATCATCAACGATTTCGCAGGGTCGCGCCTCGACGTGCTGGTCACCGGCTACGGCACCGGCGGGACCGTGGCCGGCGTCGGCCGGGTGCTGCACCGCGAGCGGCCGGATGTCCGCATCGTGCTTGCCGAACCGGCGAACGCGCAGCTTATCGGCAGCGGCAAGCCGCAGGAGCGTGGCCAGGGCGGTGCGCCGTCCGCCAGCCATCCGGCCTTCGAGCCGCATCCGATCCAGGGCTGGACGCCGGACTTCATCCCCAACGTGCTGCAGGAGGCGATCGACAAGCGCTACTATGACGATGTGGTGCCGATCGCCGGCCCGGAAGGCATTAAATGGGCCAAGGCCCTGGCGCAGCAGGAAGGCATCTTCACCGGCATTTCAGGCGGCGCTACCTTCGCCGTCGCGCGCCAGATCGCGGGCACCGCTCCGGCTGGCTCGGTGATCTTGTGCATGCTGCCCGACACCGGCGAGCGCTACATGTCGACCCCGCTCTTCGACGGCATCGAGGCTGAGATGGATGCCGAGGAGACGGCACTGTCGCGCTCCACACCAGGCTGCCAGTTCGACGCCTGAGGACAAATCGCGGCGCTGCTGTCCACTCGGATGGCGGCGCCGCGCGACGATCCAGGAATGATGGCGGGGGAGCAGCGAATGGACACTTTGCAGGAAGCAGCGGTGATGGATGAGACGCTCGACCCGCCAGACTGGGCCGAGATGCAGGCCCTGTCGCATCGGATCGTCGAGGATGCCGTCGCTTATCTCAAGGATGTCCGGGACCGTCCGGTGTGGCGCCAAATGCCGGTCGAGGTTCGCGCCTTCTTTTCGGCGCCGCTGCCGCGCTCGCCGGCACCGATAGTCGAGGTCTATGGCGATGTCGCCCGCAACGTCATGGCCTATCCGATGGGCAACATCCATCCGCGCTTCTGGTCTTGGTATATGGGGTCAAGCAATTTCACGGGCGCGCTGGGCGATTTCCTGGCGGCGATCCAGGGCTCGAACCTCGGCGGTGGCAATCACGCCGCCGGGCTGATGGACAGCCAAGTGGTCGACTGGTGCAAGGAGATGGTGGGCTTCCCGGCTTCGGCCAGCGGCACGCTTGTCAGCGGCGGCTCGATGGCCAACCTCATCGGTTTGACCGTGGCGCGCAATGCCAAAGCAGGCGTCGACGTGCGCGAAAGGGGTGTCGGGGCGATCCCAAAACCGTTGCGCTTCTATGCCTCGGACCAGGTCCATTCCTGCCACCGCAAGGCCATGGAAGCGCTCGGCCTCGGCAACCGGGCGCTGCGGCGGGTCGCGACCGACGCCGATCTGCGCATCGATGTCGATGCGCTCAAGACCGCCATCGCGGATGACCGCGCGGCAGGTTTCAAGCCGGCTTGCATCATCGGCACCGCAGGAACCGTCAACACGGGCGCGATCGACGACTTGCGGGCGCTGGCCGTGTTGGCGGCAGAGGAAGACCTCTGGTTTCATGTCGATGGCTGCATCGGCGCCCTGATCGCCATCGCGCCTGAAAACAGATCGCTCGTTGCCGGCATCGAACGCGCCCATTCCATCGCGCTCGACCCGCACAAATGGCTGCACGCGCCCTTCGAAGCGGGCTGTGCGCTGGTTCGCGACGCCGTCGCCCACCGCAACGCCTTCGCCGTCACGCCGGAATATCTGGAATCGACGCCGCGCGGCCTCGCCTCGGGGCAATGGCTGCACGACTATGGCCTGCAGACATCGCGCGGTTTTCGCGCGCTCAAGATCTGGATGTCGCTCAAGGAGCATGGCATCGAGAAATTCGGGCGGCTGATCGACCAGAACATCGCCCAGGCCGGCTATCTGACCGAGCTGATCCGGGCCGAGCCGGCGCTCGAGCTGACGGCGCCGACCACCATCAACATCGTCTGCTTCCGCCATCGCCTGGACGGCGCCTCCGAGGAACAGCTCAAGGCGTTCAACACCGAAATCATGCTCCGGGTGCAGGAAGAAGGCATTGCAGCCGTCTCCGACACCACGGTGCACGGGCAGCATTGCCTGCGGGTCGCGATCACCAATCACCGAACGCGGCGCGACGACCTCGATCTCCTGCTGCGTGAGACGCTTCGCATCGGAGCGGAAATCAGGGCCGCGGCGCTACCAGACTGACGAGATTGCGCAAGATATGTCATTCCGGCAGGCCGGCCAGCCGTAGCGCTTCGACATATTTGGCGAAATATTCTGGCCTGATCTGCCCCACCCGGTGCTTGAGGTTGGAAAGCTTCAGTTGCGGGTCGAGCTCCAGTGAGCGCGCGATGTGCCTGCTCGCGGCATCCCGCCTGCCGGCCATGGCGTTGCTGGCGGCCGCCACACGCAGGCCGGTGAGATAATAGGGCTGCGCGCGCGACGCCGCCTCGGCGAGCGGCCAGGCGGCGTCGTAGCGGCCGGCCACGAAGTGAGCGAAGGCAGTGAAGGTCTGCATGAAGAAGGTCAGCGGATCGAGCGGGCTCAGCCGCCTTGCCCGCGACATGTGCTCGATTGCGATGTCCGGGTCGTCATGGCAGGCCTTGAGGCAGCCGCTGGCGCTCCAGGCGGCTGCGCAGTTCGGGTTGAGCACGAGCGCGCGGTCGGCCAGTGCCGATCCGGCCTCGTAGTCGCCGGTGACATAACCCAGCGCCAGGCCGCTGAAAGCCAGCGCCACCGCATCGTCCTTGCCGGCGATAGCCACGTCGCCGACGAGCCTGGATACCTCGGCTGTTTCCTTCTGCCGGTCGGTCATCCAGCCATTCGCCATGCGCCAGAAATAGCACCAGGCGGCAGCGCCTTCCGCGGCGGCAAAATCGGGGTCGAGCTGGATGGCCCTGTAGAACTGTGGCAACGCCTCCTCCAGCCCTTCTCTCGTCCAGCGGTAAAGGCTCGCCATGCCGCGCAGATAGTGGTCATAAGCGTCGAGGCTCTCGGTGGGCTTGCGCTTGGCCCGCGCCATCTCGGCCTGTTCGAGTCTGGGTGAAATTGCGCCGATGACACTGGAGGCAACGAGGTCCTGCAGTTCGAACACCTCCGAGACATCGCCTTCGAAGCGGTCGGCCCAGAGATTTACTCCCGCCGACGCCTCGATAAGCTGACCTGCCACCCGAAGCCGGCTGCCGGCCTTGCGGACACTGCCCTCCAGCACATAGCGCACCCCGAGCTCGCGTGCCACGCGGGTGACGTCGACCGCCTGGCCCTTGTAGGCGAAGGCGGAATTCCGCGCGATCACGAACAGCCAGCTGACATGCGACAGCGCCGTCGTGATCTCCTCGACAACGCCGTCAGTGAAATATTCCTGCTCGGCGTCGCCGCTCATGTTCTGGAACGGCAGGACCGCGATCGACGGCTTTTCCGGCACCGAAACGACAGGGCGAGGCGCCTTCGCTTCCAGGCGGGAAAGTTCGGCCTCGGGCTGGCCATAGTCGGCTATCGAACCCTTCAGCTCCATTGGCGCCTCGATGCGTTCGATCAGCGCCCGCGTCGCTTCCTCAGGCTCGACACCGAGCTCGCGCTTGAGCGCTTCCTTACAGGCCAGGAACTGACGAAAGGCGTCGTTGGTCCGGCCGTGGCGGCGGAAGACGCGGATCAGGGCGCGGTGGGCCTGCTCGGCGCATGGGTCGGACGTCACTAGCCGCTCAGCCAGTCTTTCGCAGGCCTGCTCCTCGCGTTCACCGAGTTCCGGCAGGAGGCTCAGCCGTTCGGCCAGGTCCAACGCCTTGCGGGTGTAGTTCGCCCGAAGCGGCGCAAGCCATTCGTCGATTTCGCCGGGGGATGGCAGTCCGTCCAGCAGGTCGCCCCGGTACAGGTCGGCAGCTGCCGCGAGGCTCGCGCCGTCATCGGCCTGGCAGTTCCGGTCGAAAATCCAGATGTCGGCCTCGTTGTCATTCGCCACCAGCCAGATGGTGTCGGCATTGCCTTCGATGCGAATGGCCTCGTTGCCGGTGGACGGAAACAGCCGCCTGATGTCGACCAGGGCCTGGCGCAGGCTGTTTCGCGCCTGCTGCTCGCCGCTGCCGGTCCACAGCATCGCCGCCACCTTCTCGCGGCGAAGCCCTTTCGGGCCGGCCAGAACCAGCGCGGCAAAGAGCAGCGACGTCTTGCGCGTCGCGAAGTGCAGAGGTTGCCCGCCTGCGGAGACAGCCTCGATGCCGCCAAGCAATCGAATGTGCATCCGGGGCCCCGTGAAACAGCGTTAAGCAGAATACCATGTCCCGCCGCCGACTTAACGACGATTTTGCGGGGTTTTTCCTGCGGTTTCACGCCTGGACGAACGTTGCCAAAGCGCGCCGATGAGACACTGCCCTCGTGAGTTCGAACGAGGGAGAATGACAATGACCTACATCAATATCAGAACCTGCCAGCCGAGCACCCGAGTTGCCGGCACGCTCGCCGCCAAGATCGCGTTAATCTTCGCCGGGTTCCAGCGCCGGTATCAGGACGCCATGCAGCGCAGGGCTTTGGCCGGTCTGTCCATTTCGGAGCTGAAGGATTTCGGCTATCCGGCCGATGAAGCCCCCGCGGATGCTGCGGCGCGCAGCCGCACCGCCGGGCGCCGCCCGCTGCGGTGAATCCGTCGCTTCTCCCGGAATTCAGGCCAGCGGCGCGCCCGGCAGATAAAGCGCAATCGGCCGGATCTCGTAGACGGCGGTGGGATTGACGCGCCTGAGATCGCGCGCCACCGCTATCGCCTCGTCCTGGTTGGCGCAATCCAGCACATAGAGGCCCAGCAACTGCTCCTTGGTCTCGGCAAAGGGGCCGTCGATCACCATGCCGTCGCCCGGACCGCGCAGCGTGACGGCTTTCGCCGTCTCGCCCAGCCTTGCCGCCGGGCCCAGCTTGCCGGCGCGGGTCAGCCTGTCGTTGATCTCGAGCAGGTCTTTCATGACGGCTGCATCCTCGTCGGGCGTCCAGGACTGGACGGTCTCTTCGACGTGATAGGCAAGGATTGCGTAGAACATGGTTCGGTTCCTCGTGCGGGGATCCGAAAATCAGAATCGATTTTTGCGTCGCTGACCTTCGGTTCGGTAAGGGTCATGCACCAAATTGAAGTGCTACAGCATCCCGCGTCCTGGAGTACGCACGGCGCTTTAGGGCGGGCTGCACTATCACAAGGATGGCGCGGTTGATCCAGTCCTCTGGAGCAGCCGGGAAAGCGCTTGCTGACTCAAGCTGCCAGCGGCAGGCGCAGCTCCGTCAGCAGGCCGCCGCCGGGATGGTTGGAAAGGCTGATCTCGCCGCCGGCGCCGCGGGCGATGTTGCGGGCGATGGTCAGGCCGAGGCCGAGCCCGCCGGTCTCGCGGTTGCGCGACTGTTCGAGGCGCACGAAGGAACCGAACACCTGATCCAGCTTTGCCTGCGGAATGCCCGGCCCTTCATCGCGGATGCTGAGCGTGATTGTGTCGCCAGAGCGCTGCACGCCGATATGCGCCTTCTTGCCATAGGTGACGGCGTTCTGGACTAGATTGGTGATGCAGCGGCGCAGCGCCACCGGCCGCGCGATGCAGACCAGGCCGCGCGAAGGCGTGGCGTCCTCGTCGAACGAAGCGTCCTCGAACATGTCGGCGACCGCCTCCACCAGCGACCAGAAGTCGATCCGCTCGGCCTTTTCCTCGGTGACCTCGAATTTGGCGAAGTCGATCACCGAGCTCGCGATGCTCTCGATGTCGGCAAGGTCATGCGCCAGCGCTTCACGGGCCGGCGATTTGCGCAGCAGCTCGAGACGCAATCGCATCCTGGTCAGCGGCGTGCGCAGATCATGCGCCAGTGCCGCCGCCAAGTGCTCGCGGTCTTCGACATAGTCGCGCAGGCGCATCTGCATGGCGTTGACTGCCTTTGCCGCGGCGCGGATCTCGCGGCTGCCGGTCTCGGCGATGGGCGGGCTTTTGAGGTCTTTGCCGATGCGGTTCACCGCGGTCTCCATCATGCGATAGGGTGCGGTCAGCCGGCGCAGCGACCAGATCGACATCACGATGATCAGTCCCGCTATCAGCGAATAGAGCGGCAGGCTGTCCCAACTCAGGATCGGCCCAGCCGGCGTGATCGGCTCGGTGAAGTTCAGCCACTGGCCGTCGGAAAAGCGCAGCGATGCCGTCAGCTTGTCGCTCTGGGCGAAATCCGCGGCCAGCACCAGCAGATCGCGCTCGACCTGGCCGACATCCTTGTTCATCACCTGACCGTCCGGGACATCGGCTTCCTGCGTTGCCGGATCGCGCCGCACACGCGCGTCGGTGATGCCGAACTTGGACAGGCGGCCGACCAGGATGTCCTCCAGCTCGGCTAGCTGGTCATCGCCGGCGATCGAGGAAGTGACGGCGGGGGTATCCGAAACGGTCAATGCGTAGGTGGCATTGAACAGGCCGGACGCGGTCGTCTTGCGTTCTTCAGGCGTGGCGTCATGCATCAGCTGCACCAGCGAATAGGCGCGGTCGTTCAGCCGGTAGAGATCAACCACATCGTTGGCAGCGGCGCGGTCGCGCGCCACGATATAAAGCGTCGCGATCTGGCTGATCATCAGGCCGGCAATGACGATGAGCAGAACCCAGACAGGCAGGGTTTGCGGCAGCAAGCGTCTCATTCGGAGGTCGTTTCGGGCAGAAACTGATAGCCACCGCTGCGAACAGTCAAGATCAGTTTCGGCGTCTTGGGATCGTCCTCCATCTTGCGGCGCAGGCGGCTGACCAGGATGTCGACGCTGCGATCGAAGCTGTAACCGGTGTCGCCGCCGGACAACTCGATGAGCTGCTCGCGGGTGAGAACGCGTTGCGCGCTCTTGACGAAGGTCTGCAGCAGGTTGAACTCCGCCATCGTCAGTTCCACCCGCACGTCGTCGGGCGCCGTCAGCCGGCGGCGCGAGCAATCCATGGTCCAGCCGGCAAAGCGGTAGATCTGCTTGGCTGTGGGCCGGCGCGGCTCGGCCGTGCCGTTGCGCCTCAGCACCGCTCGGATGCGGGCGAGCAATTCGCGCGGATCGAAGGGTTTCGGCACATAGTCATCAGCCCCCATCTCGAGCCCGACGACGCGATCCGTCGTCTCGGTCACCGCGGTCAGCATGATGATCGGTGTCGTGTGATTGGCGCGGATCTCGCGGCACAGTTCCAGCCCGCTTTTACCGGGAAGCATCACATCGAGCACGATCAGGTCGACCTGCGCCCGGCGCAGGATCGACTCCATCTCGGTGCCGTCGGCGGCCACTGTCGTGCGCAGCCCCCGCTTCTGGAAAAATTCCTGAAGCAGGTCGCGTATGCCCTTGTCGTCATCGACGATCAGTATGTGCGAGTCGGATTTCACGAGAACCCCGCGATTTGCTGTAGCCAAGCCGCCCTTCGGTGAGCACCCACACGATAGAATTCGGGCCATATCTTGGCCAGTGGCGGCCACGTGGGACGGAATGACTTCCCCAGAAACAATTCAGAAACAAAATTCTACAGTCGGGAAAAACTCGTGAAAAATTTCAAGGGCATAACTGGTGCCGTGGCGGTCAGGTCATCGGCTGCGACGCAAGTTTCCGGAGTAACGGGCAAGACCGATGCAGAGGTTCTGGATCAGCGTGATGGGTGCTTTGCTTAGCATGTCGCTCATCACAGCCGCAGTCGGGGCCTCCAACGCAAAGGTAACGCCGCTGACCCGGACCGAGCGCTGCACCAATCTCAACCGTCAAGTTGACGAAGCCCTCGAAACCCATGCCGCGGCAACGCAGGTCACCGCGGCGAAGGCGCTTCAAAGAAAGGGAAACCGGTTCTGCGCTGCCAAGAAACAGGCGCAGGGCATCCGGATGCTCGCAAACGCTTTGAAGCTGCTTGGAGTGACACCGATCGACCCGGTTCAGTGACGCTCAACTCCTCGACCCGCATGAAAAAGGAAATGAAGCCATGACAAAGTCCCTCCTCTCCGCCCTCGGCCTCGCTGTTGCTCTCGCTTTCTCGATGCCGGCTGTCAGCAACGCCGCCGCCACGACGACCGCCGCTCCGGCCGCCTCGACCACGACCACGGCTCCGGCCGCTGACGCTACGGCGAAGACCGCTCCGAAGAAGGTCGCCGCCAAGAAGGCCTGCAAGGTGACCAAGACCCACAAGTGCCCGGTCAAGAAGGCCCCGAAGAAGGACGCGAAGAAGTCCTAATCCCGGCTTCGATCCTGATCTTTCAAGACCGCTCCGGCCGAAACCGGCCGGGGCGGCTTCCGGCGGCCAGATCCTGACACCGGCAGCCTGCGCCCCGCCACTTCCTTAACCCGATCGCAATGCCGGTGCCGTAGGACAATCCGCATGAAGAAGCGGCTTTCGTCCATGATGCGCTCGCTGGCTCTCGGCGGCTTGGTTGCCACCGCGGCAGCAAGAGCGCTGATCATCTTGACAGCCAGCCCAGTGCCGGATCCCGCCAGCGGCAGGACCGAGCCGGAACTTTTCGCGCCGGCCATCTCATCGAGCTTCGACTACATCACGCCGGCACAGAGCTGGATCCTGATCGTGCTGACGGGCGCAACGCTGATCGGCTTCGCCGCCTGGATGATTGGCGCGTTCATGGAGCGCGGTTCCAACATGGACGACGGTGCGTCGCACGATCGGTCGGCAGGGGCGTTGAAGCGCAAACAACGCTATCCCACATAAGCTTCATCGTCCCTCGATTCTCCGCCCTCCAGCGGACAAATGGGCAAATGCTTCCCTGACTGAGGGAGTGCAAGCCAGACCCAGTTTCCAACTGGTGAATTCCAATGTCTGAGACCGTCCTCAAACCGCGTACCAAGACGCAGCCGAAGACCGAGCGGCCGAAGCTCTACAAGGTCATCCTGGTCAATGACGACTTCACGCCGCGGGAGTTCGTGGTGACGGTGCTTAAAGGCGAGTTCAAGCTCAGCGAGGATCAGGCGCATCGCGTGATGATCACTGCGCATACGCGCGGCGTCTGCGTGGTCGCCGTCTTCACGCGCGACGTTGCCGAGACCAAGGCCGCGCGAGCAACCGACGCCGGCAAGGCCAAGGGCTATCCGCTGCTGTTCACGACCGAGCCGGAAGAGTAGGGCGGCTCTGCCTCGCCCGTGTACTGAGAGGGAAAGCGAGGCCGCGGCCGAGCAGGGTGAGGGTGGGACCAAGCCGCCATATTCGATTGGTGGACGACGCCCCTCATCGGCGCTTCGGGCACCTTTCCCCGGAAGGGGGAGACGGAAAAGGCTCTACCTTCCTTCTCGATACCACATGGAGCCGATGGCCAGGAGCAGCAAGCCGAGGCCGAGGAAGCCGCCGAACAGCGGCACGCGCGAGACGGCCTTCAGCGTGCTGTCGTCGGTGGTGCGCAGCCCGATCCAATCGTTCCCCGATGCCGCCCCCGAGGAGCGGACCGGTACGATCGAAGGCAATGCCACACCGCCGGCAAGATCGCCAAGCATGGAGGATGGCGCGAGCCGGCGCACGCTGCCGCCGGTCGCCTCGGCCGGCGCCTTCAGCCTGTCCTCGGTGGAAACGACATCGGCGAATTCAGGCGCATTGATCGGGCCGACATGGGCAAGCGCGGAGAGGTCGCCGTTGCCGACCTGATAGAGGCCGATCTCGCTGGTCTGCAGGCTGCCCGTGAAAATCCCTGGTTCGGCTTTTTCCAGCTTGACGGTCATCGTCTTGCCGGAAGGCGTGATCACCTGAGCGGGGCCGGGATCGTCGCTCATCGTCTGGCGGCGGATTTCCAGCACCATGCCGCGGCCGTCGGCGGTCAGCCGCTCTTCTTCAAGTTCGGGTTCCTTCATCAGCCAATGGGCGATGCGCCGATAGAGCTGGACATGCGGCCCGCCGCCTTCGAAGCCGCGCGCCCACAGCCAGCCCTGATCGGAAAGCAGCATGCCGACCCGGCCTTCGCCCTTGCGGTCGAGCACAAGCAGGGGGCGGTCGTCGGCCCCTTTCATCACCACCGCGCCCTCGGGATTCTTGACGCCGATGGTGCGGAACCAGCGGCTCCAGCGGGGCGGATCGGCGGCGGAGCCGTCGAGCCCGCGCGTGACCGGGTGGCGCTGGCCGAGATCGGTGAGACGCGGATAGAAGGCCTTATCGACGACCTCGCCGCTCGGCATCGCGGGCAGGGCCGACATCAGCGGCGTTCGGGCGATGGAGCTTTCGCCGGCATATTCGGGGCCGGCGGCAATCAGCAGCGCGCCACCCTTTTCGACATATTCGGAGATGTAGTCGTAATACAGGATCGGCAGCACGTCGCGGTGCTGATAGCGATCGAAGATGATCAGATCGAAATCCTTGATTTTCTCGACGAACAGCTCGCGCGTCGGGAAGGCGATCAGCGACAGCTCGTTGATCGGGGTGCCGTCCTGCTTTTCCGGCGGTCGCAGAATGGTGAAGTGGACGAGGTCGACCGAAGCGTCGGATTTCAACAGGTTGCGCCAGGTGCGCTCGCCGGCATGCGGCTCGCCGGAGACCAGAAGCACGCGCAGATGATCGCGAATGCCGTCGACCAGCGCGATGGCGCGGTTGTTGGTGTCGGTCAACTCGCCCGGCTCGTGGTCGATCGAAAGCTGGACGATGTTGCGGCCCGCGTTGGGAATGGTGACTTCAAACTTCATCGGCTGACCGATGGTCGCATGCTCGACAGAGACCTGCTCGCCATTGACCGAGACCCGCACGTCGACCGGGCCGCCCTGACCTTCCGTGGAAAGCACCCGATAGCTCATGTCGAGCGGCTTGCCGACGAGGCCAAAGCGCGGCGCGTTCTCGAAGCGGATGCGGCGGTCCTTCTCGTGCTCGTTGCCCGTGATCAGCGCATGGAGCGGCGCGTTGAATTCCGGAGCGCCGGCCGGCGCGTCATGCACCTCGCCATCGGTGATCATGATGGCGCCGCCGATGCGCGAGGGCGGCACATCGCGGAAAGCGCTTTCCAGCGCGCCGAACAGCCTGGTTTCCGTGCGCTCATCGGCGGCCTCGGATTTGCCGGCCTCGACGACGCGGACGTCGAATTGCTTGAAGCGGCCGAGGCGCTGCTGAAGGCCCGTCAGCGCTTCGTCGGTCTGCTTGGTGCGGTCGCCGATGTCCTGGCTCTGGCTGCGATCGACGATGACCGCGACGACGCTCTTCAATGCCTCGCGTTCCTCGTCGAGGAAAACGGGATTGAGCAGTGCCGCGCCCAGCGCAAGCAGGGCGATGAAGCGCAGGACAGAGCCGCGCTGACGGAACCACAGGCCGGCCAGCGCGAGCAGCGCGAGCGGCACGATGACGACCCAGAACAGCGGCCAGGAAACGAGCGGCTCGAAGGAGATCGACCAGTTCATGAACTACTGTCCCAGCCGTTCGAGCAGGACGGGCACATGCACCTGGTCGGATTTGTAGTTGCCGGTCAGCATGTACATCATGATGTTGACGCCGGCGCGCAGCGCGTAGACGCGCTGCATCGGATCCGGCGGCACGGTCGGCAGCATCGGATCGCCGTTCTCGTCGACCGCCCAGGCGCCGGCGAAATCATTACCGGTGATCATGATCGGGGAGACGCCGTCGCCGGTGCGCACGGGACGGTTCTCGGTGTTGCTGGCATCGAGCGAGGCTTCGACCCAGAGCGGACTGCCGTTGAAGCGGCCGGGAAACTCGGGAAGGATGAAGAAGGACTTCGTCAGCACATGGTCCGAGGGCACCGGCTCCAGCGGCGGCACGTTCAGATTGCCGAGAATATCGCGCAGCCGCTCGGTGGCCGGGCTTGCCGAGCCGGCGCCGATGCCGTTGGAGAACTGGTCGCGCGTGTCGAAGAGAACCGTGCCGCCCTGCTGCATATAGGCGTCGATGCGGGCGATCGCGGCTTCGCTGGGCATCGGCGCGGTAGCGTCGATTGGCCAGTAGATCAGCGGATAGAAGGTCAGTTCATCCTTGGAGATGTCGACACCCGCCGGCGGGCCGGGTTCCAGCGCGGTCTTCTCGATGAGGAAGCGGGTGAGGCCCTCAAGGCCGGCGCGGCTGATTGAATCGACGCCGGGCTCGCCGGTGATGACATAGGCGATGCGAGTTTTCGAAATGTCCTCGATGGCCTGGGCATCGCCCGGCTTCGAATCATCGGCGCGGGCAAAGTCGGCGTGGCCGAAGAGCCCGCCGAACACGATCAGCAGGGCAGCGGCGGTCGCCGCGGCGCGGCGCGGCCGGCGCGAGAACAGCCCACCCATCCAGAACACGGCAAGCGTGTCGAGCACCATCAGCAAGAGGGCCAATGTGACCAGCGGGCCTTTCAGGTTCTCCGATTCGTCGAAGGCGTAAGGGATGGCCGTCACCGGCAGCGAGACCTGTGGCCGAGCAAGCGGCGTGAATGTGCTCGAGGCGTTGAGCAGGTTGTGCGCGAAAACGCCGGTTTCCGAACCGTAGAGGCCGGGGGGGTTTTCCAGTGTCACCGGAAGCGGGCCGGCGGCGGGCACGAGCGGCCGCGCATCGGGCGTCGGCGGCACCAGCGCGCCGTCGGCGCCGATCATGCGATAGGGCGCCAGCGAGGCGGCGGCGGCCTCGGCATTGGCGACCGCGGCGCCCTGGTTGCGCGACAGTTGCACGATGCGCCTCAGCATTTCGACAAAGCTGCCGGAGATCGGCAGGTTCGACCAGGTCGCCTCCGGTGTCACGTGGAAGAGCACCAGCGTTCCCTTGTCCTTCTTCATGCCCGTGACCAGCGGCGTGCCGTCGGCAAGCGTCGCCCAGGTGCGCTCGACGATGTCGGGCGTCGGCTCGGCCAGCACCTGCCGGCTGACCGTCACCTCCGTCGGCGGCGCGAGGTCGGCGAACGGGCCGTTCTTCGGGAATTCGGTGACCGGTTGCGGCGTCGTCCACGAAAGCGCGCCGCCCAGCGCGCGCTCGCCGCTGCGCAGCCGGACCGGCAAGAGATCATCGTCGTTGCCGGCGGCAGCCAGCCTTGAACCGGCAAAACGCACCAGCGTGCCGCCATTGTTCACCCAGTCGACCAGCCGTTGCCGGACCTGCGCAGGGATGGTGCCGACATCGGCCATGATGATCATCGCCGGCTTCTGGTCGAGAAGCTGCGGAATGGCATCGGCCAGATCGGCGCTCGACGGCTCCACCAGATCGGCGAAAGGCTGCAGGGCGCGGCGAATGTAATAGAGCGGCGACAGCAGCGGCTGCGCCTGGTCTGCCTCGGCCTGCGAAAGCAGACCGACGCGGCGGCGCTTGGAGCTCTCGTCCAGCACGCGAACGGCACCGGCCTGGTGCTCGCCATCGAGAGCTATCGAGGCGAAGTCGTTGCGCAATTCGAACGGCACCTTCATCGTTCCGGTGGCGGTGGCCTGACCCGGCGCGAAGGTCAGAGCCGCGTCGGCGATGCGGCGGCCCTTGTCGTCGAAGGCGCCCGCGGTGACCTGCGCCGGCGCCGGATCGCCCGGCGCGCGGATGGCGGTGAGCGTGAAGCCGTCGACCTGATTGTCGGCGCCGGTCAGGCCGGTGAGCGAGAGCCGGTCCGAGGTAGCCCAGACCAGCCTCGCGGCATTCCTTTCCAGGAGCGTCTTGAACGCCGCTTCGTCGCCGGTGGCGGCAAGGCCATCGGCAAGCACGGCGACGCTGGCGCCGGGCAGGCGCTCCAAAGTGGCTGCGACGCGGGCATAGACGGCGGGGCGGTCGGTCGGGATCGGGCGCGGCTTTGCCGCGCGCAGCCGGTCGAGTGCGGCCGATGCATCGAAGGGGCCGATCTCGGCATTCGGCTTCTCGGCGGTAAAGGCGATGACGACCGGCACGCCGTTCGAGCCGGCGTCGGCAATCAGCCGCTCGGCGGTGGCGACGCGCTTGCCCCAGTCGGCGGCGCTTGCCCAGTCATTGTCGATGACCAGCGCGAGCGCCGAGCCCTCCGCCGGCAGCTTTTCGCGCGGATTGAAGATCGGCTCGGCGAGCGCGGTGACGACAAGGGCGGCCATCAGCAAGCGAAGCAATGTCAGCCACCAGGGGCTTTGATGCGGCGTCTCCTCGCGCCTCAGGACGCGGGCGAGGATTCTCAGCGGCGGAAAGACCTCGGTCCGCGGCCTGGGCGGCGTCAGCCTCAGCAGGTACCAGATCACCGGCAGGGCCAGCAGACCCCACAGCACCATCGGCGCGCCGAAGGAAAGCGGCAGCCAACTCATGCGACCGCCTTTCCGGCGTCGCCGCCTGCGGTCAGCCCGGCATGACCCGAGGTCAGTCCCGGACGGCTGCTGTCGGCGGTCATCGCCATGTGGACGCGCACGAGCGCCTCGGAGGCGAGGCGGTCGGTATGATTGACGGTAAAGCTCCAGCCGAGGCGCTTGCACCAGCCGGCGAGTTCCTGGCGGCGAGCGATATAGAGCAGGCGGTATTCGTCTTTAAGCGTTTCGGCGCGGCCGGCGGTCAGCTTGTCGCCGGTCTCGGGATCGGTGAATTCGGTGCGGCCGGCATAGGGGAAGGTTTCCTCGGCCGGGTCGGCGACCTCGATCAGATGCGCGCGCACGCCGTGACGGGCGAGCACGTCGAGCCAGGCCATGGTCTCCTCGACCGGATCGAGAAAGTCGCTGACGATGACGATGTCGCAGAAGCGGCGGATGGTGGAGAGATCGGGCTTGGCCGCCAGGTTGCCGGCATGGCTGAGCTGGGCTGCGATGCGTTCGGCGCCGTTGCGGGCGGTGAACGGGTCGGTGAGGCCCGGCCAGGCGATGCGCTCGCCGCTGCGCGACAGGAGCTCGGCCAACGCAAGCGCCAGCACCAGCGCGCGCGATTCCTTGGAAACGCCGGCTCCCGAGGATTTGTAGAGCATCGACGGGGAAGGATCCGACCAGAGCCAGACGGTATGGGCCGCCTCCCACTCGCGGTCGCGCACATAGGTGTGGTCGTCGCGGGCCGAGCGGCGCCAGTCGATGCGTGAGGCATCGCCTTCGACATAGGGGCGGAACTGCCAGAAATTCTCGCCGATGCCGCGCTTGCGGCGGCCATGCCAGCCGGCGATCACCGTGTTGACGATGCGGCGCGCCTCGACCAGCAGATCCGGCACCAGAGAGGCCCGCAACCGGCCACGGGCGAGCGCGTCGCGCGTCGCAACCGGTGCCTGGACCTCGCCTATTCGACCCATCAGATGCCTTTTGCCAGTTTCGCCACCACGTCGCGCACGGATGTGCCTTCGGCGCGGGCGGCGAAGGTCAGCGCCATGCGATGCTGCAGCACCGGTTCGGCGAGGGCACGGATGTCGTCGACCGACGGCGCCAGCCTGCCATCATATAGAGCGCGTGCTCGGGCGCACAGGGTCAGCGCCTGGCTGGCGCGCGGACCAGGGCCCCAGGCGACATGCTTGTCGGTGTCGGCAATCCCCTGACCGGGACGAGCCGAGCGCACCAGCTTGAGGATCGCTTCGACGACGCTTTCGGGCACCGGCATGCGGCGGATCAGCGTCTGAATTTCCTTCAGCCTGGCTGGCTGCAGCACATTGTCGGCCTTGGCCTCCTCGACGCCAGTGGTTTCGAGCAGGATGCGGCGTTCGGCCTCGATCTCCGGATAGAGGATGTCGACCTGCATCAGGAAACGATCGAGCTGCGCTTCCGGCAGCGGATAGGTGCCTTCCTGCTCCAGCGGGTTCTGCGTCGCCAGCACGTGGAAGGGCGACGGCAGGTCGTGGCGAGCGCCGGCAATGGTGACGTGATATTCCTGCATCGCCTGCAGCAGCGCAGACTGGGTGCGCGGCGAGGCACGGTTGATCTCGTCGGCCATCAAAAGCTGCGAAAAGATAGGCCCGCGGAGGAAGCGGAAGGATCGTTTGCCAAGCTCATCCTGCTCCATGACTTCGGAGCCGAGGATGTCGGACGGCATCAGGTCGGGCGTGAACTGGATGCGGCGGGAATCGAGGCCGAGCACGATGCCCAGTGTCTCGACCAGCTTGGTCTTGGCGAGGCCTGGCACGCCGACGAGGAGCGCATGCCCGCCGGCAAGCAGCGCAACCAGCGTGCGCTCGACAACGGCTTCCTGGCCGAAGATCACGCGGCCTACGGCGTCGCGGACCTTGGAGATGTCGGACAGCGCCTTCTCGGCCTGCTCGATCATCGCCTTGTCGCTCAACGGGCTTTCCTTGATCATCACGCTCATGCCGTTCGATCCTTGTGGTTGGAAATACCGGCTTGCATTCTCGATTCGCAGAATGCCGCGATTCGGCCTCGCCCGGCGCCTGCGATTGAACTTAAATCACAGGCTTGGGCTGACAAGGCTGACAATCCGGACAACAGTGACTATTTCGTGACCATGACGCATCGCACAGAATCCGGTGAAAAGGGCCTGACCAGCGCCACCGAGGCGCGCGGGCTGGAGGCGCTGATCTCGCGCGCGGCGCGCGCCGGCAAGGGGCCGGCTCCGGTGGAGCGCTGGAATCCGGACTTCTGCGGCGACCTCGATATGGAGATCAGGGCCGACGGCACTTGGTTCTACCTCGGCACGCCGATCGGGCGCATGCCGCTGGTGCAGCTTTTTTCCAGCGTGTTGCGCAAGGACGCCGACGGCAAGACCTACCTGGTGACGCCGGTGGAGCGCGTCCGCATCCGCGTCGCCGACGCGCCCTTCATCGCCGTCGAGATGAACGTGTCCGGGACCGGCGACGGCCAGGTCATCACGTTCCGCACCAATGTCGGGGACGTGGTTACCGCCGGGCCCGGCCATCCGCTGCGCTTCGTCGACGAGGACACCACCGGCGGGCTCAAGCCCTATGTGCTGGTGCGCGGGCGGCTGGAAGCCTTGGTGGCGCGGCCGGTGATGTACGAATTGGTCGAGCATGGAGAAGTGATCGACGTCGGCGGCAGGGCAATGTTCGCCGTCCGCTCCGGCGGCGAAGTCTATCCGATCATGCCGGCCGAAAAGCTCGAGCGGCTAAGCGCGTGATGGACCAGGTGGCTCCGGTGCCGTTCTCGATCGCGGATTTTCGCGCCCGCGCAGCGGCGCAGGCCGAGGTGCAATCCGGCGACGAGTTCGGCGACCACCGCTTCAATCCAGGGCATCCCAGGCTGAAGCATATAAAACCGCTGCGCGACGCCGCGGTGCTGATCCCGGTCGTGGATCACGCCGACGGCGCCACGGTGCTGCTCACCAAGCGGGCCGAGAAGCTGCGCAGCCATTCCGGCCAGGTCGCCTTTCCCGGCGGCACCATCGATCCGACCGATCCCAGTCCTGAGGCCACAGCGCTGCGGGAGACATTCGAGGAGATCGGCCTCGACCGCGATCACATCGAAATTGTCGGCCGCATGCCCGACTATGTCTCCGGCAGCGGCTACCGCATCGTGCCGGTGCTTTCGGTGGTGCGGCCCGGCTTTTCGCTGATGCTCAACGCCGACGAGGTCGACGCCGCCTTCGAGGTGCCGCTGCGCTTCCTGATGGACCCTGTCAACCACGCGCGCGACAGCCGCATGTGGAACGACCTCGAATGGTTCTTCTACGAGATGCCCTATGGCGGCCAGCGGATCTGGGGCGTCACCGCCGGTATCATCCGCACACTCTATGAAAGGCTCTATGCGTGAGCGCTGAGGTGTCTCTCTCGGGCAGGGCCGATTGGCTGGGCGAAAAGCATCTGCAGAAGCTGCTTGCCGCGCTGAAGGAGGGCGGCGAGGAGGCGCGGGTGGCCGGTGGAGCGGTGCGCAATGCGCTGATCGGCCAGCCGGTCGCCGACATTGACATTGCCACCACGACGGTGCCCGAGGACACGATCCACCGCGCCCAGGCCGCCGGCTTCAAGACCGTGCCGACAGGGATCGAGCACGGCACCGTCACGGCAATCGCCGGCGGCAAGGCCTATGAGGTCACGACGCTCAGGGCCGACATCGAGACCGACGGTCGGCGGGCGAAAGTCATCTTCGGGCGCGACTGGAAAGCCGACGCCGCGCGGCGCGACTTCACCATCAATGCGCTTTATGCCGAAGCCGACGGCGCCATCGTCGACCTTGTCGGCGGCGTCGCCGATATCGAGGCGCGGCGGCTGCGCTTCATCGGCGATCCGGAAGCGCGCATCCGCGAGGATTATCTGCGTATCCTGCGCTTCTTCCGCTTCTTCGCCTGGTATGGCGATGGCCGGCCCGACGCCGAGGGCTTGAAGGCCTGCGCCAGGCTGAAGGACGGGCTCGGCAGGCTTTCGGCCGAACGCGTGTGGTCCGAACTGAAGAAGCTGATTTCGGCGCCCGACCCCTCGCGCGCCCTGCTGTGGATGCGTCAGGCCGGCGTCCTCACCGCCGTGCTGCCGGAGAGCGAGAAATGGGGCATCGACGCCATCCACGGGCTGGTCAGGACCGAAAAGGATCTCGGCTGGGATGCCGATCCGCTGCTCAGGCTGGAGGCCGTCGTTCCGCCGGATGCCGCGCGCATGAAGACGCTTGCCGAAAGGCTCAGATTTTCAACCGCCGAGGGGGAGCGCCTGCGACACTGGGCACTGACGGTTCCGCCTGAACCCAAGACGACCGAGACGGAATTGTCGAAGAAGCTCTATTTCGGCGACCGCGAAGGCTTCGTCGATCGCCTGCGGCTCGCGCTCGCCGCCGCGCGGACACGGGCCATCGAGGACGATCGGGCGATGATGGAAGCCGGCAGTTTCTCGCGCCTGCTCGGCTTCGCCTTGAAATGGCAAAAGCCGAGCTTTCCGATAAAGGGGGCCGACCTGACCGAACTCGGCGCCGCGCCCGGCCCGAAGCTTGGCGCCACGCTGAAGAATCTCGAAAGGGAATGGGTGGATTCAGCATTCGCCATGGATCGCGGCGCGCTGCTCAAACGCGCCGCGCAGGCACTCGAGGCTTAGATGAGTCCTACATCGTGGCGCCGCTCAGCGTATCGCGACCGGGGCCAGGGCGCGCGAAAGGCTTGCCTCGCCCTTGCCGTAGACTGAGGGGTTGTAGTTGACCAGCGTGTCGGTGCGAGCCGTGTTGAGCAGGTCGTTGGTGATCTGAACCGGGGTCGCCTTGGTGAATTTGCTGCCGATGATTGCGGCATATCCGGAGACGATAGGCGCGGCGAACGACGTGCCGTAAAGGCCGGTCTTGTCGCCTTCGACGCCGACCACCAGGAAATGGCTCTGCACGGTCGGGTCGGAGCCGGCGTAATTGGAATACCAGGCAAGCTGAGCCTTGTTTGACGCCGTGCCGTTTGTGGACAGCGCGCCAACAAAGATCGCCGTCGGTTTGCCGATCAGAGCGAGATCGAGATAATCCTGCTGTCCGCTGGTGACGCCGCCGACCGCAACCGAATCGTTGCCAGCCGCTTTCGAGACGATGGCCGATCCCTTGCTGGCGTAGGAGATGATCGATTGCTCCTCCGGGGCCCAGCGGATCTGGTTCACGCGGTAACCCGCGTTCGCGTACATGCCGTAGCTGAGGTTGAGGACGTTGCGGCCACTTGCCAGCGGGACGGCCGAACCCGTCGAGAAGTCCTTGGAGCGGATGGTCGCCGCAGGAGCGATCATGCTTGCTTCCTCGCGCGTCCACTCTCCGTGCCGCTGATATTGCGTGCCGAGGCCGAAATTGCCGGAGAAGCGCGATGAGCTGCTGAAGTCGTCGATGATGGTGATGGTGACGCCCTTGCCCTTGTAGCCAGCCGCCCACGCGGCGCCGACATCGGGGCTCATCCAGCTCAGCACCGCTTGTGTCGTGCGCGCAACCGGTATCTTTGCGCTTACGCATATGGACCCGCCGCCGTGGCACAGCGCGGCCGCCTGGTCCGCGTCGAGAGCTTCCTGCGCCGACGCGATGGATGCCGGCAGAATGGTCAGTGCCGCGGCAATGCCGAGCTTCCAGAAATTACCAGACATGGTCTTACTCCCGGTCAAAGCAGGAACGAGGACGGACGCTCGCGAAGTTCGGGAGCAGGAAGATTTCTCATGCGCGGCATCCCGGCGATCAGAAAGTAACACGGTAGTTGAGCCACAGGCGCAGCCTTTCGGGGGTAGCGTTAACCAGATATTTCAGCGTGTCCTCAGGCGCCGTCTCCCCGGCCGCAAGCCGGCAGTTGACGCTGTAGGTGCCCAGATCCCCATAGTCGGCCACGCAGGGCTTTTCGCTCAGGTTGCCGCCGAAGGTCGAGGTAACGGAAAGGGAGAGAGTGCTGTTGAGGCTCGGATGGGTCTGGGTGAGAAAACCGAGCTTGAGGCTCGGCGCGATGCGGTACTTCTCGGCTTGTTCCCCGGTTCCCACTCCCCACAGAAAGCCGCTGTCTTCGGTAAGTTGCGTGATGAAGTCGACGTGCATGTCGACCCAATCGCTGTGGTACCAACGATTGAACGAGACCCAGCTCCCGTCCTGCAGCTCATAGCCGCCATTGCCGAGAGCTCTGGCGCGGTCGCTGAGCCATGACCCCTGGTGGATGTTCACGAGGGACGTGGTCATTTCCTGGGCCATCGACGGCGAGGCGCCAACGACTAGGCACAGCAACAGTGCGGCTGCGCCGAAACCGTCTCGTTTGTTGGATCTTTCGCGCATGCGCGAAGCACCTCGCCCCACCGGATCCAGACGCGCCTTGTGGCGGACGGCTCCTCGAGCAGCCGCGGTCGCCGGATCATGCGCGACGATCGCATGGAGACCGTTACCGCGGGGTTATCCAAGCCGGTACGAATATAAGTTTTTGCTTGAATTCGGCGAAGCCAGGCCGTTGCCAGCGATCAGACGCAAACGAAGCGAGATGCGCCGGATGCTGCATCCAACTCGCCGGCTTTGCCAATGGTCGTCCGAAAACGGTGACCCGATGCCTCAGGCCGCGTCGCGGACCTTTTGGATGCGCGAGCGGATCGCCTCGATCATGGTCTCGCGGATGGTGGTTTCGCCATGGGTTTCACGCATGTGCTCGACGGCGCGGCGCATGACCTCGGCTTCCTCCTCGGCGCGCGTGTGCCAATCGCAGCCCGGGACGAGTGTCCCGCATTGGAACTCCTTCATGGTTTTTCCTTTCCTAGGTCCGGAGCCCTGATTCCGCTCCTTGTTGTCATGCAATTCCGCATGGAAGCCGCATCGCATTTTCCTGAAATTGCCCCGGTGGAAAACCATAACACATGTCGCCGGCTTCGGTTGCATTGGAGCCGGTGGCGAATTGTTTTTTCACGGTCTCCGCGCGAAATCAAAGGCGGAGCATTGCTGCTCCGCCCGTTGCCACCTGGTTTCCGTCAAACGATGAACCGCTCTGTCTTTTTGTTTTGACGCAATTCCGGCGGAACCGCTTCAACTGTTCTGCAATTGGAGGCCGTCACTTCATGATCTTGACAGCCTCGGCAATCTTGTTCTTGCCGCTCATATCCCAGGAAACGCGAACCTTCTCGCCCGGCTTGATGCCCGGATCCTTGAAGGCCTTGGACAGCGTGAAGGTCGATCCGTTGTCCAGAACAAGGCTCATGGCCGTTCCATCAAAGCTCTTCACTGTTCCCGTGGTGTGCTTGACCGCGGCGAACGCGGCGCCACCGGAGGCGAGAAAGGCGGCGGTTGCCGCCGTCACAATAAGCTTGCGCATAGGATCTTCTCCTGGGATGCGGGCACCATTGGGAAGGCACTCCGCTCGATCAGGGCCGTCCGGACGCGTCGGGTCGCGGCTCGTAGCAGTGACGAGCCGCCGGCGCTTCCCGACCCGGCACGTTAAATAGATCAATTTTTTCAAAAGGATATTAGACGAAAAAGAAATCGCCCCTGCCACATTGCCGGTCAAAATTCGGCGAATGAGACAGCAATGCGGCTGGCCTTCCGCTCACCGGATTTTTACGGCCACTTTACCTCGGGCGGCAGGCTGGAGAGGATCGAGGCGACATTGCCGCCGGTTTTCAGGCCGAAGATGGTGCCGCGATCGTGAAGCAAGTTGAATTCGACGTAACGGCCGCGCCGGACGAGCTGTTCCTCGCGGTCGCCGTCGGTCCAGTTCTGGTTGAAATTGCCACGCACCAGATGGGAATAGACGACGAGGAAAGAGCGGCCGACATCCTGGACGAAATTGAAATCGGCGTCCCAGCCGCCCTTGCCCTCATCGGAATGCAGCCAGTCGAAAAAGATGCCGCCGACTCCGCGCGCCTCGTTGCGATGCGGCAGGAAGAAGTACTCGTCGCACCACGCCTTGAATTTCGGATAGTCGGCCACCCCGGCGTTCTTCTCGCAGGCGAACTGCATGGCGCGGTGGAAGGCGATCGTGTCGGGATCGTCCTGGGTACGGCGGCGGTCGAGCACCGGCGTCAGGTCGGCGCCGCCGCCAAACCAGTGGCGGGTGGTCACGACCATGCGTGTGTTCATATGCACGGCCGGAACGTTGGGGTTCCAGGGGTGCGCGATCAGCGAAACGCCGCTCGCCCAGAAGCGCGGATCCTCGTCGGCGCCCGGGATCTGCTTGCGGAATTCGGGAGAGAATTCGCCGTGGACGGTCGAGGTATGCACGCCGACCTTCTCGAAGACGCGGCCGCGCATCATCGACATGGTGCCGCCGCCACCTTTGCCGCCGTCGCGCTCCCACGGCGTCTGATCGAAATGCCCGGGCGACCATGCCGATTGCGGTCCAGTGAGTTCCTGCTCGATCTGCTCGAAGGCGGCGCAGATGCGCTCGCGCAGCGCTTCGAACCAGAGGCGGGCCTTCATCTTCTTCTGCTCGATGTCGTCAGGCAAGCCCACCGCAATGTCGGGTCGTTCCAATTCCGTCTCCAGTCCAGGCTGCTTGCCCGACAAATGACTCGTTTTTTCTGCGCGCGATCCCTAATCTCTTAAGGGCAAGGGTCAAGTCCTGTCTGACCAAGGTGCAAGGAGTTTGCTCGTGCGCACCCCGGCAAGACCGCCGCTGGATGGCTTGAAGAAGAGGCTGGAGCGCTCACGGGCCGAGCGCGAAAGAGAGCCGCGCGACGGATTTTTGCGCGAGACTTTCGTGCTGCCGCGGCCGGCCGCGCGCCTCAAAGCCAAGGAATGGTTCGAGCGCTTTCCCAAGCAGGCCTATTGGACCGAGATCGAAAGCTGGTTCGAGCGCCCGGGCGACGTCATCGAATTCACCATGCGACGGCTGCCGGCGGCGGATTGAAAAATCCTCAGGGCACCAGTAGCCGTCTCGCTCCAGTTCCCTCTCTGGCCAGTCGGTCCTCCTTGTTCCGAAGCGGGCATTTGTCGATCGACATGCAACCGCAGCCGATGCAGTCGGTCAGGCCGTCGCGCAGCTTCTTCAATTGGGCGATCTTATGATCGAGGCCGTCGCGCCAAGCCGTTGAAAGCAGATTCCAATCCTCGCGCGTGGGCGTGCGGCCCTCGGGCAGGGAGTGGAATGCGGCGGCGATTTCGGCGAGCGAGATGCCGACCTCCTGGGCGACGCGGATGATCGCCACCCGTCGCAGCACGTCGCGGCCGTAGCGCCGTTGGTTGCCCGCGGTGCGATGGCTGCGGATCAGCCCGCGCCCTTCGTAAAAATGGAGCGCCGAGACCGCGACGCCACTGCGCATCGCCACCTGACCGACCGTCAATTCCTTCACCGGAGCCATCTCGCACTTTCCGCTTGACCTCAAGTTAGGTTGAGCTTGTAGCGAGGAAAGCCTGACAAGGCAAATTGAGGAGAAGGCGATGTGCGCCTGGGTGAGACTGACGCCGCAAGTGGGAGGCGTTCGCGACGACGAGCAGGGCTTGAGCAGCCTATCCGAGCTGGCGGAGCGCTTCGCCCGCGACCATCGCGACGGACAGCGCGACATTGATGCTGCGGGCGCCCGGCCGCATCGGAATGGTCAGTCGCGCGTCCGCCGCCTGATGAACCTCTTCCGGCACGCCAGCGGATTCGCGGCCGAACAGAAGGACGTCGCCGGCGGCGAAAGCAAACTGCGTGTAGGCGGTCTCGGCCTTGGTCGTGAGCAGCACAAGACGGCGCGCGTTCGTTCGGCGCCATTCCTCGAAGGCGTGCCAGTCGGCATGGCGGGTAAGCGCCGCCATTTCGAGATAGTCCATGCCGGCGCGTTTCAGCGCCCGATCGGAGAGCGGGAAACCGGCCGGCTCGATGATGTCGACGCCAAGATCAAGGCAGGCGGCGAAGCGCAGGATCGTCCCGGTATTGCCGGCGATATCCGGTTGGTAGAGCCCGATGCGGAGACGGTCGTTCATTTCCGCATCCTTCTAATAAGTGGCAGAACGGCCACAGGCGGCTCCGGCTTTTGGCGATTTCTAGACTGGCGGGTGGCCATTTTCTGCGAAGTCGAGTATACGCCCATCATCGTCAACCCGAACCGAAGGAGAGGGACCACATGATGACCATGCACTTCCAGCCCTTCTCCGGGCAGCTCCTCTTTGGGGCCCACGTATGCCCAACGGCGGTTTCGGTACGACGATTCTTCTGACACTTTAAGACCTCATCGCACCGATTCCCGCCGAACCCAGTTTTCGGCCTTCGAAGGAATCTTGCGATGTTTCTCAAACTGCCAAAGCGGCGCCGCGCCCCGCCTGAACGTGTCGACACCGACGCTGGCCGTCATGTCGGGACTGACGCTTGCCGTCATGTCGGGACTGCGTCGCGTCCCTCCGGCCGAATGCCGGAGGTCGAGCTCGCATCACCCTTTTTAACGCATCTGCACATGGAGGACGGACCGATGTTCGATCCCTTTAAAATACCGGGTTCAAGAAGCTTGCATGAGCGCAAGGTGGCGACCTGGGCGCTGCTGATCGGCGAGACTTACTCGTCGGCGGTGCACGCCGAGACGCGCCGGCGTCCGCATCGCGGCATGCTGCCGGACGTCGACTTCTCGCGCGCGGTGCCCGATCCCGGCCGACCCTCGCTGGTGCGCCGGATCATCCGCATGGTCCGGCCCGGCAAAACCAGCGCTGGCGACAGCTTGTCGTCAGGATCCTCTGGCAAGCCTGTCGGCGAAAAGCCCGCGACACCCTATATTGCGCGAAGCAGGGCCGGCGATACGGACAATTCCGTATCGCCGGCCCGCGGCGCCGTGCGGCCGAACGGCCTTACCAATCAACCCCGCGCCGCGTGAGCGCACAGACCGTCGAGTGCCTCGAATGTTCCGCTGGTTTGAGAAGAGGCTCGATCCGTTTCCCGCCGCGGAGCCGGTCGAGCCGCCGAAGACGCTGGTCGCCTTCTGCGTGCATTACACGCGCGGGGCCTGGCCCTATATCCTCGTCGATGCCGTGCTTGTGGCAGCGATAGCCCTTGCCGAAGCGTGGATGTTCGGTTTCATGGGCCGCATCGTCGACTGGCTGTCGGCGCAGAACCGCGAAACCTTCCTTGAGACGGAGCGCTGGAAACTCGCCGGCATGGCCTTCATCGTGCTGTTCGCGCTGCCGGGCACGGTATGGCTGCATTCGCTGCTCAACCAGCAGACGCTGATGGGCAATTATCCCATGCGCATCCGCTGGCAGGTGCATCGCTACCTGCTCAAGCAGTCGATGGCCTTCTACCAGGACGAGTTTGCCGGCCGTATCGCCACCAAGCTGATGCAGACCGCTCTTGCCGTGCGCGAATGCGTCATCAAACTGATCGATGTCCTAAACTATGTCGTCGTCTACTTCCTCAGCATGCTGTTCATCGTCGGCTCGGCAGACTTGCGACTGGCTGTGCCCTTGGGTGTATGGCTGGTCGGCTATATCGGGCTCTTGCGCTTTTTCATCCCGAAGCTCGGCAAGGTCGGCGAGGAGCAGGCCAATGCGCGCTCGACCATGACCGGCCGCGTCGTCGACAGCTACACCAACATCCAGACGGTGAAGCTGTTTTCGCATGCCCGCCGCGAGGCAACTTTCGCCAGGGAGGGCATGGCGAGCTTCCTCGATACGGTCTACCGCTCGATGCGGCTGGTGACGCAGTTATACGGGATGCTCTACATCCTGAATTCGCTGCTTCTGTTTTCCGTGACGGCGATCTCGCTGTGGCTATGGCTGGGCGAGGCGGTGACGATCGGCGCAGTCGCCGTGGTTATCGGCCTGGTGCTCAGGATGTGGGGCATGTCGCAGTGGATCATGTGGGAGATGTCGAGCCTGTTCGAGAATATCGGCACGGTGCAAGACGGCATCCAGTCGATCTCGCTGCCGCGGCTGGTCGAGGACCGCCCGGGCGCCAGCGACATCGCCGTCAGCCAGGGCGAGATCCGTTTCGAGGAGATCCGCTTCCACTACGGCAAGCAGAAGGGCGTCATCGAGAACCTGTCGCTCACTGTGAAACCCGGCGAGAAGGTCGGCATCGTCGGCCGCTCCGGCGCCGGCAAGTCGACGCTGGTCAACCTTTTGCTGCGTTTTTACGACCTGGAAAGCGGCAGGATCCTCATCGATGGCCAGGAGATCGCCGGGGTAACGCAGGATTCGTTGCGCGCGCAGATCGGCATGGTGACGCAGGACACCTCGCTGCTGCATCGGTCGGTGCGGGAGAATATCCTCTACGGGCGCCCTGACGCCACCGACGAGATGCTGATCGAGGCGGCCCGGCGGGCGGAGGCGCTCGATTTCATCGGCGCGCTTTCGGACCATAACGGTCGCAAGGGATTCGATGCACATGTCGGCGACCGCGGCGTCAAATTGTCCGGCGGTCAGCGGCAGCGCATCGCCATTGCCCGCGTCATGCTGAAGGACGCACCGATCCTCATCCTCGACGAGGCGACGTCGGCGCTCGATTCGGAAGCCGAGGCGGCGATCCAGGAGAACCTCTACAAACTGATGCAAGGCAAGACCGTGATCGCCATCGCGCATCGGCTGTCGACCATCGCTGCGATGGACAGGCTCGTCGTCATGGACAAGGGGCGCATCATCGAGGAAGGCTCGCACGAAGAGCTTGTCACCAAGGGCGGCCTTTATGCCCAGCTCTGGCAGCGCCAGTCGGGTGGGTTCCTCCTCGATGATGCGCAGGCTGAGTCCGATGCCAAAGGGTCTCACTCCGAGATGGCGGCGGAGTAACGCGATCGCGACTGGCATCAAGGTTACGGCAATTGCGGGGAATCGATCCCGGGCGTAACCACGACCTGTCAGAGGCCTGCCGGGGACCAAATTGGGTGCCGGCGGGGTTCCGGCATCTACGAGAGAAAAATGTTCGACCGCATCTTCACCTGGTTCGAAAGCCACTATTCGCCGGTGGCGCTGGCCGAAGACAGGCAGCCGCCAATGGGACTTTGGCGGTTCTACTGGTATTTCATAAGACAGTTTCGCGCCGCCTATTGGCTGCGCATGATCATCGTTGCCGTCGCGGCAATAGTGGACGCGATGCTGCCGATTTTCGTCGGCCTGATCGTGGGCCTGCTCTCCAACACCAGGCCGGGCGATTTCTTCGCCGCGCATGGGCCGCTGCTCGTCATCATGGCGATCGTCGTGCTGCTGCGTCCGCTGTCCATGGTTATCGACGCGCTCATCCGCAACCACGCCATCGCACCGAACCTCATCGACCTCATCCGCTGGCAAAGCCATTGGCATGTCGTGCGTCAGGACTGGTCATTCTTCCAGAACGACTTCGCCGGCCGCATCGGAACGAAGGTCATGCAAAGCGGCGACTCGGTGGAGATGAGCGTCAATCTCACCGTCGATGCCGTCTGGTACGCGCTGGTCTTCGTCGCGGTCGCCATTGTTGTGCTGGCGCGGCTCGACCCGCTTCTTCTGGCTGTGGTGGCGGCCTGGCTGGTGTTCTATTGCATGATCTTCTGGTTTGCGATGCCGAGGATCACCCAGCGCTCGTCCCAACTGTCGGAGCGGTGGTCGCAGGTGAGCGGCCGCATGGTCGACAGCTACACGAACATCCTGACGCTCAAGACATTCTCGACCGGCGAGCACGAAGACAAATATGTCTCGCAAGCCGTCGTCGAGCACGCCGACACGTTTTACCAGCTGATGCGCGTTTTCACACTGATGTGGTCGGCCCTGTTCGTCCTCAACGCTGCGCTGCTTATCGCCATAAGCTGGCTTGCGCTGGCCGGCTGGAACGCCGGCGCCATGACCACGGCGGCCGTGGCGACGGCGATACCGTTCGCGCTGCAGATCGCCAACATTTCCGGCAGGATCCTCGATGTCGGCGCCAACGTCTTCCGGCAGATCGGCGTCGCCAGCAATTCGATGACGACGATCGCGCGCCCCATCACAATGCAGGACCAGCCGGACGCGCCGGCCCTCGTGGTCAAAGCCGGCGGCATCGAGTTCGAGCAGGTGAACTTCAACTATTGGCGCAAGGACGGCAAAGGCGGCGTCATCGACAATCTGTCGCTGAAGATCGCGCCGGGCGAGCGGGTCGGCCTGATCGGCCGTTCCGGGGCCGGCAAGTCGACATTGGTCAATCTCGTGCTGCGGCTGTTCGACGTGCAGGACGGCAAGGTGCTGATCGACGGACAAGACATCCGCAACGTCTCGCAGGAAAGCGTTCGCGCGGCGATCGGCTTCGTCAATCAGGATACGTCGCTCTTGCATCGATCGGTTCGCGAGAACCTCAAATATGGACGACAGTCCGCCAGCGATGAGGCGATGTTCAGCGCCGCCAAGGCCGCGCAGATCGACGATGTGATCGCGGGGCTGACCGATCCGCATGGGCAAAGCGGCTATGAGGCGCTCGTCGGCGAGCGCGGCGTGAAGCTGTCCGGCGGCCAGCGGCAACGCATCGCCATTGCCCGCGTTATGCTGAAGGACGCGCCGATCCTCATTCTCGACGAAGCTACGTCTGCGCTCGATTCCGAGGTGGAGGCCGCCATCCAGGAGAACCTCTACAAGCTCATGCAGGGCAAGACGGTCATCGCCATCGCCCACCGCCTGTCGACCATCGCGGCAATGGATCGGCTCGTCGTCATGGACAAGGGCCGCATCGTCGAGGACGGCTCGCATGAGGCGTTGATCGCCAAGGGCGGGCTCTATGCCCAGCTCTGGCGGCGCCAGTCGGGCGGCTTCCTGCTCGAGGAAAAGCAGGCGGCCGACGATCTGCCGACGAAAGGTGAAGCCGCGGAATGATGAAGGCCGTCTATCGCTGGTTCGAAAGCTGGGTCTACCCGTTCCGCGAGCCGACGAACCTTCGTCCACCTGCCAGCGTCGGCGGCTTCCTCTGGCACTATGTCGGGCAAGCGAAGCTCGCCTTCTTCGCCATGCTGATCATCGGCGGCATCGCGCCGCTGGTCGAGGCCGGGCTGTTCTATTTCGTCGGACGGCTGGTCGATATCCTCGACCAGCTTCCCGGCGAACGCAGCTGGCACGCGCTGTGGGGGGCCGCCGGGCCAGAGCTGCTGTTCATGGGCGCGGTGGTGCTGATCATCCGCACGCTGGTGGTCGGCCTTTCGGCGCTGGTCGACGAGCAGACGATCACGCCGGGCTTCTACAGCCTGGTGCGCTGGCAGGCGCATCGGCATGTCTCGCGCCAGTCCTACGCTTTCTTCCAAAACGACTTCGCCGGGCGTATCGCCACGAAGGTCTGGCAGGCGGGGCAGGCCACTGGCGACCTCATGGAAAGCTTCATCGAGGTCGTCTGGTTCATGATCGTCTACACGGTGACGACGCTGGCGCTGGTCGCCGGCCTCGACCTCAGGCTGGCGGCGCTGGTGGTGATCTGGATCGTCGCCTTCGGCTGGCTGGCCAGGCTCCATTTGCCGGCAATCCGCAAGCATGCCGAGGCGACCGCCGAGGCCGGCTCGATGATCACCGGCCGCTTCGTCGATTCCTATTCCAATGTGCAGACGCTGAAGCTGTTCGCGGCCGACGGCGACGACCGCTACATCCGCAACGGCTTCGACATCTATCTCGATGCGCTGCGGCCCTTCACGCGGCGGCTGACCGGCGTGCGCGTGGCGCTGACGACGCTTTCCGGCATCATGATCACGGCGATCGCCGCCTTTGCAGTCTATCTGTGGGTGGAAGGCTCGATCACCGTCGGCGCCGTCGCCTTCACGCTCTCGCTTGTGCTGAGGCTCAACATGCTGCTGGGACGGCTGATGATGCAGCTCAACAGTATCCTCAGGAATCTCGGCGTGCTGGAAAATTCCAAGGCGCTGATCTCGCAGTCGCTCGGCCTGACCGACGCCCCGGATGCCAAGGAGCTGGTGGTTGCGGGTGGCCGCATCGACCTCAAGAACGTCACCTTCCACTACGGGAAAGGGGCAGGGGTCCTCGAAGGCATCGACCTTGTCGTGCGTCCAGGCGAGAAGGTCGGGCTGGTCGGTCCGTCCGGCGCCGGCAAGACGACGCTGGCCAATCTCATCCTGCGCCTCTACGACCTCGAGGGCGGCAGGATCCTGATCGACGGCCAGGATATCGCCCGTGTGACGCAGAATTCGCTGCGCGCCAATATCGGCGTGGTCAGCCAGGACACGGCGCTGTTCCACCGCTCGCTGCGCGACAACATCAAGCTCGGCATGCCGGACGCTGCCGACGCTGAGGTGATCGCCGCGGCGCGCAAAGCCGAGTCGCATGACTTCATCATGGGGCTGCGCGACAATCGCGAGCGCCTTGGCTACGAAGCCTATGTCGGCGAGCGCGGCGTCAAGCTCTCCGGCGGCCAGCGCCAGCGCGTGGCGATCGCCCGCCTCTTCCTCAAGGATGCGCCGATCCTCATCCTAGACGAGGCGACCTCGGCACTCGATTCCGACATCGAGGCGGCGATCCAGGAAAACCTGGCAAGGCTGATGGAGAACAAGACCGTCATCGCCATCGCCCACCGGCTTTCCACCATCGCAGCGCTCGACCGGCTGGTCGTGCTCGACGGCGGCCGCATCGTCGAAGAAGGCACGCATGATGAGCTGGTGGCGCTGGACGGCCTTTATGCGCGGCTCTGGAAACGGCAGTCCGGCGGCTTCCTCTTCAATGAGGAAAGCGCGCTGGAAGAGACGCGCCCGGCGGAGTAGAAACGCAGCCATGTCGGTCAGAATGCCCAGCAATTTCGGACGGTCAGGCGCGCAGGAAAGCGCTCTCGATCTGCTCGGCCACGAAATACTCGCTGAAAAGGCGGCCGCCCTCGGTCGCGCCGGCCAGCGCGTCGAAGAGGCCTTGACGAAGCTGCGCGAAAATGGGGAAGGCAGGGATCGCAACCGGCTGCTCAAGCAAGCCGCGGCGGCCGTCCACGCCTATTTCATTCAGCGCGAACTCTGCGGGCTGCGCAAGCACGACGCCGTGATCCGCGAATACGACATCCCGCGGGCGGTGCTGGTCAGGCTCGGCGCCAGCTAGGCGCTGACTTCCTTCCGAAAGCGCGCGAGGCGCAAGGCGAGCGCTCCGGGATTCTCATCGGCGACGAAGTGCCCGCTATCGGGGATGATGTCGCCCTCCACATTGGAGAGGCCGGCGGCCTTCAAGCCATTGAGGTAATCGCTGATCTCGCCGGTCTCGGCAGCACCCCTGAGGCAGAGCACCGGCGTGTCGATCGGGCTTGCCGGCGGAACGGCATTGGCCTTGGCGTCCTCGGAAAAGGCGCGGTACCAGTCGAAGCCGGCCTTGAGGCTTTCCGGCCGCGAATAGGCCTTGGCGTAGATGTCTCTTGCTTCGGCCGGGATGGCGGATTTCTCCTTCGAAAGGGTGTCGAAGAAGAAGTCGAAATAGGCGCGCTCGTGACCCCCAACCAGCAGTTCCGGGAGAGCAGGAACCGCGTGGAACGCGAAATGCCAGAGGTTTGGATTGCGGATGACCTTGTCCCACGGCGCCACGCCCGGAACGACAACATCCATGATCGCGGCGGCGGAGAGGATTTCCGGATGGTTGCGCAAAAGCGCGAAGACGATCTGGCCGCCGACGTCATGGCCGGCCACTATGACCTGTCGCAGGCCGCAGGCGTCAATCAAGGCCGCTATCACCCTGGCCAGATGGGCTTTCTCACCGGTTTTGCGCGTGCCTTGCGAGCCGCCTATACCCGGCAGGTCCGGCGCGATCACGCGCTGATCGGTGGCCAGCCGACCGATCACGTTCTCGAAGGCATGGGAACTTTGAGGCCAGCCGTGGAGCAGCACGAGGCCGGGCGCATCCCGTGGTCCGGCTTCGCGGATCGCAATGGTCAGTCCTTCAACCTCGATGCTGGAAGTTTCCATCCGCCCGGCCTTCACCTGTCCGATCGCTCCGACCGACAGAACTAGGCGGGAATCGGTCCGCGGACAGGGCCTGTTTCTCGAATAAGCCGCATCACTCCAGCCATTCGGTGATGAAGCTGCCGTTCTCGTGGATGTCGGTGGTCTCGAGCGGACCGGGGCCGAGATTGGTGAATTTGTGCGGCGTGTCGGCCGGCACGATCAGAATTTGGCCTGCGGTGGCCGTTATCTGCCGATCGCCGACCGTGAACAGGCCGGTGCCGGAACGGATGACGAAGATCTCCGCGTAAGGATGCTTATGCAGACGCGGGCCGCCGCCGATCTCGGGCTGATAATTGAAGATCAGGCAGGAGTTGGAGCCAAATGCGCCGCATTGCAGCTCACCTTGCCAACGGCCGGGCGTGCTCGCCCATTTGTCGCGGTCGATGACATGCGCCATGGCTCGACAATAGACCGGGCCGGCGGTCGCTGTCGAGGCAAGCGGAGTTCCGATTTACCGCTGAAGTTAGCGCTATTTAGCGCTGTTCGGCGGCCCGATCATCAAGCCGTTGCGCGGGCCGCGGCATGTGCCCGCGACAATGTGCCCTTGTGCCTCCACGCGTCTGGACAAAAACGGGCTTCACGCATAAACCGAACCTCCAAATGCCGGAGGAATTCGCTAGCCTGTTCGCCATGCGCTGTCGGGCCGGCGCGATTGAGCGGGGACAAGGCTCGGCCGCCGGCACGGAAAGAGGCGAAAGGATCAGGCACCCGTGAGCGCAACCGACATCCACGATCCCAACCGTCGCGATTTTCTCTACATCGCCACCGGCATGGCCGGCGTGGTCGGCGCTGGGGCCGTCGCCTGGCCGTTCATCGACCAGATGCAGCCGGATGCCTCGACGCTGGCGCTGGCTTCTGTCGAGGTCGATGTCTCCTCGCTGCAGCCCGGCAGCTCGCTGGTCGTCAAGTGGCGCGGCAAGCCGGTCGTGGTGCGCAACCGCACCGACAAGGAAATGAAGGACGGCGCGGCGGTTAGCCTCAACGATCTCAAGGATCCGATCGCCCGCAATGCCAACTTGCCGGCCGATGCGCCGGCGACCGACGCCAACCGCACCACGCCCGGCAAGGAAGCCTGGATGGTCATGGTGCAGGTCTGCACCCATCTCGGCTGCATCCCGCTCGGCCAGGAAGGCGATTTCGGCGGCTGGTTCTGCCCGTGCCACGGCTCGGTGTACGATACCGCCGGCCGCATCCGCAAAGGCCCGGCGCCGGAGAACATGGCGATCCCGGTGTTTAAATTCATTTCCGATACCAAGATCCTTATCGGTTGAGGCAGGGGGATATTTCGATGAGCGAGGGACACTCCACCTACACACCGAAGACGGGTCTCGGACGCTGGTTCGACGCCCGTATGCCGCTTCCCCGGCTTGTCTATGACAGCTTCATTGCCTATCCGGTGCCGCGCAACCTCAACTACATGTGGACGTTCGGCGGCATCCTGTCGATCATGCTGGTATCGCAGATCCTCACCGGCATCGTGCTGGCCATGCACTACACGTCCGACACCACACTCGCCTTCGATTCGGTCGAGAAGATCATGCGCGACGTGAATTCGGGATGGCTGTTGCGCTATCTCCATTCCAACGGCGCCTCGTTCTTCTTCGTGGCCGTCTACATCCACATCTTCCGCGGGCTGTTCTACGGCTCCTACAAGGCGCCGCGCGAGCTGCTCTGGATCCTCGGCTGCATCATCTACCTCCTGATGATGGCTACCGGCTTCATGGGCTATGTGCTGCCATGGGGACAGATGAGCTTCTGGGGCGCCACCGTCATCACCGGCTTCTTCAGCGCCATCCCGCTGGTCGGCAACTGGATCCAGGAACTGCTGCTCGGCGGCTTCGCCGTCGACAATCCGACGCTGAACCGCTTCTTCGCCCTGCATTACCTGTTGCCGTTCATGATCGCCGGCGTCGTCGTGCTGCACGTCTGGGCGCTGCATGTCGTCGGCCAGTCGAACCCGACCGGCATTGAGGTCAAGTCGAAGACCGACACCGTCGCCTTCACGCCCTATGCGACCATCAAGGACGCGTTCGGCATGATCGTGTTCCTGTTCTTCTTCGCCTATTTCGTCTTCTACCTGCCGAACTACCTCGGCCATCCGGACAACTACACGGTCGCCAATCCGCTGAAGACGCCGGCCCACATCGTTCCGGAATGGTACTTCCTGCCGTTCTACGCGATCCTGCGCGCCATCACCTTCAACATCGGGCCGATCAACTCCAAGCTCGGCGGCGTGCTGTGTATGTTCGGCGCCATCGCCATGCTGTTCCTGGTGCCGTGGCTCGACACCTCCAAGGTGCGCTCGGCGGTCTACCGGCCCTGGTACAAACTGTTCTTCTGGCTGTTCGTGGCCGACGCCATCCTGCTCGGGTGGCTGGGCTCGCAGCCGGCGGAAGGCTCATACGTGTTCATGGCGCAGATGGCGACGCTGTTCTACTTCGCCTTCTTCCTGGTCGTGATGCCGGTGCTCGGCCTGATCGAGACGCCGCGGCGGCTGCCGAACTCGATCACCGAGGCGGTGCTGGAAAAGAAAAACAAGGGAGCCGGCGGGCATCCGGCAGGCGCGGTCAGCGCGCCGGAAACCAAGGGCTGAGAATCTGAGGGGATTTGGCATGAAGAAGATTCTCACCGCGCTGGCGCTGCTTGGCCTGGTGGTCGCGGGCACCGCTGCCATCGCCGCCGAAGAGGAACACAACGCGGCGGCCCCGACGCATTTCCCGATCAATGAACCGAAGGAAATGAGCTGGAGCTTCGCCGGGCCGTTCGGCACCTACGACAAGGCCCAGCTGCAGCGCGGCCTGAAGGTCTACAAGGAAGTCTGCTCGGCCTGCCACTCGATGAACCTGGTGGCGTTCCGCACGCTGGAAGGCCTCGGCTACTCGGAAGCGCAGGTCAAGACGCTTGCCGCCGAGTACACCATCCATGACGGCCCGAACGATGCCGGCGACATGTTCGACCGCCCGGGCAAGCCGTCGGATCACTTCCCGTCGCCCTTCCCGAACGAACAGGCCGCCGCGTCCGCCAATGGCGGCGCCGCTCCGCCCGACATGTCGCTGCTCGCCAAGGCGCGCGGCGTCGAGCGCGGCTTTCCGCGTTTCATCTTCGACATCTTCACCCAGTATGCTCAGGGCGGCCCGGACTACATCCACTCGCTGCTCACCGGCTACGACCAGACGCCGCCGGCCGGCATGGTCATCCCCGAAGGCACGCACTACAATCCATACTTCCTGTCCGGCGTGTCGCTGAAGATGCCGAAGCCGCTTTCCGACGGCCAGGTGACCTATGACGACGGCTCGCCGCAGACGGTCGACCAATATTCGCGCGACGTGTCGGCGTTCCTGATGTGGGCCGCCGAGCCGCATCTCGAAGAGCGCAAGAAGACCGGCTTCCGCGTGCTGGTGTTCCTGCTGCTGTTCGGCGCGCTGGTCTACCTGACCAAGCGCAAGGTGTGGGCCGAAGTGGCGCACTGAGCCGCGATCGGTCCGACACTTTCGAGGGGCGCCGCAAAGGCGCCCTTTTCATATTTCGGGACCGCTTTGATCCGGCCGTGTCACATGGCTGTCATTGCGCATCGCGATCCTGCGTTGGCTCACCTCAAAGGATCGTTCCCATGAAAAGACTTGCGCCGCTTGCAGCCGTGGTGCTGCTTCTTGTCGCCTCCTCGGCAGTCCGCGCCGAGGACGCCCAGCCCTTCGTCACCAACAAGGACATCGACCTGACGATGATCCTGCCGCCGCCGCCGGCCAATGATTCGGCCGAGACCAAGGCAGAACTCGGCGAGGTGCTGACCCTGCAAGTGACGCGCACGCCCGAAATGGAAAAGCGTGCTATCGCCGATGCCGAAGAGGATGTCTGGCGCTTCGCCGATGTCATGGGACCGAAATTCAGCAAGGAGACGCTGCCGAAGTTCAGCGCCTTCTTCGACCGCGTGGTGGCGACCGAAGGCGCGGTCGTCGATCCGGCCAAGGATGTCTGGAAGCGGCCGCGTCCGCATCAGCTCAGTGATCTGGTCAAACCGGCGGTGAAGCTGTCGAATTCCGGTTCCTGGCCGTCGGGCCATGCGACGGTCGGCACCATGATGGGCATCATCCTGTCCGACATGGTGCCGGAGAAGCGGCCCGAGATCATGGCCCGCGCGGCCGAATATGCCCATAACCGCGTGGTCGGCGGCATCCACTATCCGTCGGATGTCGAGATGGGCAAGATTTCCGGCAGCGCGATCGCCGCGGTCCTGCTCAGCCGGCCCGATTTCAAGACCGAGTTCGAGGTGGCGCGATCCGAGCTGCGGTCCGACCTCGGCATGTGAGCCGTCCGTCGCCGACGTTTCTGCAAGGGCGCCAGCGGGCGCCCTTTTCGCTTGCGGCGCCGGCACGGGAGCAAGGCAGGCGATGCCGATCCTTTGCCGGATGCGCTTGTCTCCCGGGCTCCATCGCGGTAGCCGTTGTTGTTTGCGTTGCGCCGGGCGCGACGACGCCGTTATACCCGACAGCCGGACACGCGGAGCTCGTCTCATGAAACCCTCGCTCGAAGACACGCTGCTTGCGGCCATCCGCACCATTCCGGATTACCCCAAACCCGGCATCCTGTTTCGGGATATCACCACGCTGCTCGGCGACGCTCGCGCCTTTCGCCGCGCCATCGACGAGCTTGTGCATCCTTACGCCGGGCTGAAGATCGACAAGATTGCCGGCATCGAGGCGCGGGGCTTCATCCTGGGCGGCGCAGTGGCGCATCAGCTTTCGGCGGGTTTCGTCCCGATCCGCAAGAAGGGCAAGCTGCCTTACGAGACCGTGCGCGTCGCCTACAGCCTCGAATACGGTCTGGACGAGATGGAAATGCACAAGGACGGCGTCTCGCAAGGCGAGAAGGTGATCCTGGTCGACGATCTGATCGCCACCGGCGGCACGGCGGAGGCGGCCGTCAAGCTGCTCAGGCAGATCGGCGCCGACATCGTCGCCGCCTGCTTCGTCATCGACCTGCCGGATCTCGGCGGGCGCCAGAAGCTGGAAGCGCTCGGAGTTCCGGTGAGGACGCTGATCGGCTTCGAGGGGCATTAATCAGTGTTGAATGGTGAATGGTGAATGGCTCACCATTCATGAATGGCTCACCATTCACTATTCCACTTTCACCAGCACCGCGCTGTCGAACTCGATAACCTTGTCGCCGGTGGAGTCGAAACCTTCGGAACGCAGCGTGAGCAGGCTCCAGCCGGGGCGGCCGGCAAGGGGTCGATGGGCAAGCGGTGTGCGGGTGAAGGTTACGGTTTCGCCGGCATAGACCGGCTTCAGCCATTTGAGGTTGCGAAACCCGGGCGAGGGGCCGAATTCGGGCTGCGGGCCGGGACCGGTCCAACGCACGCCCTCGGTCTCCATGCGCTTTTCGAGGTTGTATTTCATCCAGGTGGCGGCGGTGTGCCAGCCGGAGGCGCAGAGACCGCCAAGCATGCTCTTCTTCGCCGCCTCCTCGTCGACATGGAAGATTTGCGGATCGTATTTCCTGGCGAACGCCTTGATCTCGTCGGCCTCGAATTTGTGCGCGCCGAGGGTGACGGTTTGGCCGATGAGGAAATACTCGTCCAGGGTCACGCGACGGCCCCGCGGGTCAGAAACATGCCGGTGTTCTCAAGCTCGAAGACGCATTCGCCGCGCTGGTTGAACAGCTCGCTGCGCATGCTGACCAGGCCGATCTGCGGCCGCGACTTGGACTGGCGCTTGGAAAGCACGGTGACCTTGCCGGTGAGACGGTCACCAGCCAGAACCGGCTTCTTCCATTTGACATGCTCGATGCCGGGTGAGCCTTGCGAGGTCGAATCGAGCAGGAAGGCATCGCACAGCATGCGCATGAACATCGCGCAAGTGTGCCAGCCCGAAGCCGAAAGGCCGCCCAGGATGCTGGCCTTGCCGGCCGCCTCGTCGAGATGCATCGGCTGGGCATCGAATTCGCTGGCAAACTCGATGATCTCGGCGGCGCTCACATTCTTGCTGCCGAGGTCGAGCGAGGCGCCCTCGACGAAATCCTCATAGGCCCAGGTCTTTCCGGTCATGTCGGCAATCCGGTTGACGAACGCGTGATCCCGAAGGTCGGGCATCCCGGATGGAGGCCCGAGCCAATTTGGTCAAGTCCTTTCTGGTGAGCCAGCCAGGCACTCAGGTGTTGAACTTGAACAGCATGATGTCGCCGTCCTGGACGACATACTCCTTGCCTTCGTCGCGCGCCTTGCCGGCTTCCTTGGCCGCCACTTCGCCGCCGAGCGTGACGAAGTCGTTGTAGGAGATCGTCTGGGCGCGGATGAAACCACGTTCGAAGTCGGTGTGAATGACGCCGGCAGCTTGCGGTGCCTTATCGCCCTTGTGGATCGTCCAGGCGCGCGTCTCCTTGGGCCCGACGGTGAAATAGGTGATCAGATGCAAGAGCTCGTAGCCGGCGCGGATCACCTTGTTGAGGCCCGGCTCGTCAAGGCCGATCGAGGCGAGGAACTCCATTTCCTCCTCGTCGGAAAGCTGGGCAACTTCCGCCTCGATCGCCGCCGAGATCACCACCGTGCCGGCGCCCTGCGCGGCGGCCATCTTCTCCACCGCCTTTGTATGCTCGTTTCCCGTGGCAGCGTCCGCCTCAGCGACGTTGCAGACATAGAGCACGGGATGCGATGTGAGCAGGTTCAGGCCCTGCAGGATGCGCAGATCCTCCGCCGCGATGCCATTGAGCAGGACGCGGGTCGGGCGACCTGCCTGCAGCAGTTCGAGCGCCGCCTCCATCATCGGCAGAACGGTCATTGCTTCCTTGTCCTTGCCGGCGGCGCGCTTGCGGACCTGCACGATGCGGCGCTCCAGGCTTTCGAGATCGGCGAGCATCAGCTCGGTCTCGACGGTCTCGGCGTCGGCGACCGGATCGATGCGGCCCTCGACATGGGTGATGTCGTCATCCTCGAAGCAGCGCAGTACATGCACGATGGCGTCGACCTCGCGGATGTTGGCGAGGAACTGGTTGCCCAGACCTTCGCCCTTGGAGGCGCCGCGCACCAGTCCGGCAATGTCGACGAAGGAGATGCGGGTCGGGATGATCTCCTTCGACTTGCCGATCGCGGCGATCTTCTGCAGCCGCGGGTCCGGAACCGCCACCTCGCCGGTGTTCGGCTCGATGGTGCAGAAAGGATAGTTGGCGGCCTGCGCGGCAGCCGTCCTGGTCAACGCGTTGAACAGCGTCGACTTGCCGACGTTGGGCAAGCCAACGATGCCACATTTGAAACCCATGTTCGTCCGGTCCTATCGGGAATTCGAGATTTGGTGAGGGCTATGGGCGAAAGCGCGGACGATCGTCAAGCCCTTGGCATGATCGTTTCGACGCTCAGTCTTTTCCGAACAGCTTCTTCAGCATCGCGGCCATCGGCCCGCTCTCGGGAACCTTCGCCGGCGGCTGCTGCGGGCGGGCCTGGCGGATATGGCTCTGCTGTTTTGGCGCCTTGGGCGGAGGCCGATCGTCATCGCCGGTCGGCACGAGCTTTTCGCGCAGCGCCAGGGTGATGCGGTTCATGAAGGAGTTGTCATCGCCCTTGGCCAGCAGTGCGGCGTCGTCGGCGATCGCGTCGAGCAACACGTCGAGCCATTCACGGTCGGCCTTGGCGAAATCGCCGAGCACATGGCCGTGCACCATCTCTTTGACGCCAGGATGGCCGACGCCGATGCGCACCCGGCGATAGGCATTGCCGACATGCTGGTCGAGCGATCGGATGCCGTTGTGGCCGCCGGAACCGCCGCCGACCTTGACCTTGAGCTTGCCGGCGGCAAGATCGATCTCGTCGTAGAAGACGGTGAGGGCGGCGGCATCGAGTTTGTAGAAGCGCAACGCCTCGCCGACCGACTGGCCGGACAAATTCATGAAGGTCTGCGGCTTGATCAAAAGGATCTTCTCGCCGCCCAGGACGCCCTCGGCGATCAGGCCCTGGAACTTCTTCGACCAGGGCGAAAAGGAATGGCGGCGGGCCATCGCGTCCGCCGCCATGAAGCCGACATTGTGCCGGTTGTTCTGATATTTCGCGCCCGGATTGCCGAGGCCTGCAAAGACAAGCATCGTCGTCTCCTGGCGCCGAGAGAATTACTTCTCTTCGGCCTCAGCGGCCTCAGCTTCCGGCGCCGCCGCTTCGGCAGTCTCCTCCGTCTCCGGCTTCATTGCTGCGGAGCCGGCGATGGTCGCGATGGTGAAGTCGCGATCGGAGATCACCGGCTTGACGCCGGCCGGCAGGGCAACCGCCGAAATGTGGATCGAGTCGCCGATTTCGGTGCCGGCGAGATCGACGGTGATGAATTCCGGGATCGCGTTGGCAGGGCAGTGGAACTCGACTTCGTGACGAACGATGTTGAGCACGCCGCCGCGCTTGATGCCGGGCGACTTGTCCTCATTGATGAAGTGGACGGGCACGTCGACATTGACCTCGGTGTCCTTGCCGATGCGCAGGAAGTCGACATGGACCGGGAAGTCCTTGACGGGGTCGAGCTGAAAATCCTTGGGCAGGACCTGGATCTTCTTGCCGTCGACATCGATCGTAGCGATCGTGGTCAGAAACCCGCCGCCGTGGATCTTGTAGAAGATGTCCTTGTAGTTGAGGGCGATCGCCAGGGGGGGCTGCTTGTCGCCGTAAATAACTGCAGGCACTTTGCCGTTGCGGCGAACTGCACGGGCGGACCCCTTACCGACCTGTTCGCGCGCTTCGGCCTTGAGCTCGTAAGCCTCGTGGCTCATGGCATTTCCTTTCGCGTGTTATGGAGCGTTCGCGGCGGGCAAGCCCATCCGTAAACGTCGAAAGCCGTCGCGGCCTTGCATGGTCGATCCAACGCTTTTGGCTGTCCAAACGCTTCGGGGATCATGCAGGCCTGGCCGGCCTTCCTCCGCGTTGCCTCCAAGGGTGTCTACGCGGGTGGCGGCTCTATAGCGGAAGGCGGGCAGGGGCGCAAGCCGTTGGATCGCAAGGTGTCGTAAGCACATGAGTTGTCCGGATTAGGTAGCACGAGTTGTCCGGTTTTATCGGCAGTCGGATGGAGGCTGCGCGATGATATCCGGTCGGGGAGGCATAGCCGACGCGTTGCTTCGCTGCAAAGTCGGATCTGGCGAGTTGCGCCGGGTCCCGCCCGCATGCGTCATGTAGCATCGGGCCGGTTTCAAACGTCCTTGGCAGGCAATCGAAGGACTGGAGATCGACATGAAACTACTGTTTAGCCGCAATCCCAATCCTCGCCTCGCGGTCGCGGCGGCGCGCTATCTGAAGGCCGATGTCGCCTTCGAATTCGCCTCGCCCATGGCGCCGGGGCAGGCCGAGCGCTACCGCGCGCTTAACCCCAATTTGACTTTGCCTATCCTGGTCGGCCCAGGATGGAGCCTGTGGGAAGCCGATGCGATCGCCTGCCGGCTCTCGCGCGACATGCATTCGGATTTCTGGCGCACCGGCGACGACGAGCCGCAGATGATCCGCTGGCTGAGCTGGGGCAAGGAGAATTTCGTCAGGGCCTGCGACATGGTGCATTTCGAGCGCGGCACGAAACAGCGCTGGGGACTGGGGCCGATCGACAAGGCGTTGGTCGAGGAGGGGCTGAGGCAGTTCCACATGACAGCCGCCATCCTTGAAGCAGAGCTTTGCGGGCGCCAATGGCTGGTCGGCAATTCGGTTTGCTATGCCGACTTTCGTATGGCGACCTTTCTCGCGTTCAATGATGCTGCCCGGTTGCCGCTCGATGACCATCCATCGCTCAGCCGCTGGTATCGGCGGATCGAGCATATCGATGCCTGGCGCGACCCGTTCCAGGGGCTGGATGCGCCGCAACTGCCGCCGGTCAGCAGCGAGGAGCAAGCAAGTATTTTGAACGTTCCGTCTTGAAAGGACCATTGTCGAGGATGCCTGCCAAGCCGCGGCGGAAATGGCTCGCCCCTGCGATGGGACGCGGGCCGTAGCCTGCACTAAGCAGACTTTGTCCGGCGTTTGGAGGTCAGGCAGCATCAGCCGATTGGTCGCCGCTCAACGCATCGCGCAACGCCCGGACTTTTCGCGTGAGAGCATCGATCTCGGCCGAGGTCATGCCTGAACGCTCGACCAGCGTTTCGCCCAGACAGCTGCATTGCGTGAGCAGCGCCCGGCCTGCCGCGGTGAGATCGACCTGCACCTGCCGCTCATCGTCATGGCTGCGCTGGCGGGTCACCAGACCCGCCTGCTCCATGCGCTTGACCAGCGGCGTGACGGTGCTCGATTCCAGCGCCAGCCGGCGCGCTATGGTGCCGACCGACATGCCATCGGCCTCTCCAAGCGCATTGAGCACGAGATACTGGGGATACGTGATCCCCATCTCGTCGAGCATGGGCTTGTAGGTACGATTGATCGCCATGCTCGTGGCGTAGAGCGCGAAACAGAGCTGATTGTCCAGGGGCAGAGGCATCGCGCCATGATCCTTTTGTCGACGTCGTGAGGCTCTTTAGCACAAAAAATCATATCGCGATACATATTATCGTGGACAAGAAGTCATCGTTGCGCTAAACATATCATTATCGCGATATCATTTATCGCGGCATCTAAAACGGAGATTGAGATGACTGAAGCTTCACATGCGAAGGCCGGCTCGGGCAGCGGCACGATCACCACCAAGGACGGCACGCAGATCTACTACAAGGATTGGGGCACCGGTCAGCCGGTCGTCTTCCACCATGGCTGGCCACTGAGCAGCGACGACTGGGATGCCCAGATGCTGTTCTTCCTCTCCAAGGGCTATCGGGTCATCGCCCATGACCGCCGCGGCCATGGCCGCTCCAGCCAGACTGACACCGGCAATGAGATGGACACCTACGCCGCCGATGTGACGGCGCTGGTTGCGCATCTCGACCTCAAGAGCGCCATCCATGTCGGGCATTCGACCGGCGGTGGCGAAGTGGCGCGCTATGTCGCGCAGTACGGTTCCGGAGGCCGTGTCGCCAAGGCTGTGCTGATCGGCGCGGTGCCGCCGATCATGCTCAAGACCGCTGCCAATCCCGGTGGCTTGCCTATCGAAGTGTTCGACGGCTTTCGCTCGGCGCTGACGACGAACCGCGCCCAGTTCTTCCGCGACGTTCCGGCCGGCCCTTTCTACGGCTTCAACCGTCCAGGCGCGACGGTGTCGGAAGGTGTGGTCGACAATTGGTGGCGGCAGGGCATGATGGGCGGCGCCAAGGCGCATTACGACTGCATCAAGGCGTTCTCGGAAACCGACTTCACCGAGGACCTGAAGAAGATCGACGTGCCGGTGCTGGTCATGCATGGCGACGACGACCAGATCGTGCCGATCGCGGATTCGGCGCTGCTCGCGATCAAGCTGCTCAAGAAGGGCGAGCTCAAAGTCTACAAGGGCCTTCCGCACGGTATGGCCACGACCCATGCGGAGGTCATCAATGCCGACCTCCTGGCTTTCTTCCAGGCCTGAGTCCCAGCGCCAGAGAAGCACCCGCCATCGCGCGGGTGCTTTGCTCTCTGGAGCTCGTCCGGAGTGGCCGGCTCAGGCTTTCCTGGCCTCCTTCATGTTCGGCAGGAACACGGTCAGCAGGCCGAGGAAGGGCAGGTACGAGCAGACGTGGTAGACGAAGTCGATGCCTTTCATGTCGGCGATGACGCCGAGCACGGCCGCAGCGATGCCGCCCATGCCGAAGGCGAAGCCGAAGAAGATGCCGGCGATCATGCCGACGCGGCCGGGAACCAGTTCCTGCGCGAAGACGACGATGTTGGAGAAGGCCGACGACAGGATCAGGCCGATCACAACGGTAAGCACCATCGTCCATTCCAGATTGGCGTAAGGCAGCGCCAGCGTGAAGGGCAGAACGCCGACGATCGAGAACCAGATCATCGCCTTTTGTCCGTAGCGGTCGCCGAACGGGCCGCCGAGCAGGATGCCAAGCGCCGAGGCGCCGAGGAACAGGAAGAGCATGACCTGCGACATCTGCACCGAAACGCCGAACTTATGGATGGCGTAGAAGGTGTAGTAGCTGGACAGCGAGGCGATATAGGCGTTCTTGCTCAACACCAGCAGCGTCAGCACCGCCAATGCCCCCATGACCTTTTTGCGTGGGAAGGGCGAGACGTGAGCCGCCGGCTTGCGGCTGGCCATCGAGGCGCGCAGCCGGCTGTACCAGCCGCCAACCTGCCACAGCACGACGATGCCGATCAGCGAGCCGACGGCGAACCAGGAAATGCTGGTCTGGCCGAAAGGCACGACGATGAAGGCGGCGAGCAGCGGGCCCATTGCCTGGCCGAAATTGCCGCCGACCTGGAACAGCGATTGCGCGAGACCGAAGCGGCCGCCCGAGGCGAAGCGGGCGATGCGCGAGGATTCCGGATGGAAGATCGCCGAGCCGATACCGATCAGCGAGGCGCCGATCAGGAGCAGCCAGTAATGGCCGGCATGCGCAAGCACCACCAGCCCGACCAGTGACGAGGCCATGCCCCAAGGCAAGGAATAGGGCATCGGTCGCTTGTCGGTGATCATGCCGATCACAGGCTGCAGCAGCGAGGCCGTTACCTGGAAAGTGAACGTAAGAAGGCCGATCTGCCAGAAATCGAGACCGTAATTCTCTTTGAGCAGCGGATAGATCGCCGAAAGCAGCGACTGCATGATGTCGTTGACGCAGTGGCAGAAGCTCACCGCAAGAATGACGGTGAAGGCCGTCGCTTGCGCCGAGGCGTGGCTTGCCGGCGCTGGGGTGGCGACGGCGGTGGCGGTCGTATCGGTCAAGGCAATGCTCCGGGTCGTTTTTGGCGGCGAACCGCAGCCAGCCAGCTTTATTGGCCGCTTGTCTTATAATCGGCTTGAATGGCGACTTCTTTCGTGGTTTGGTCCAATAGTTTCGCAAGTGGGCCACATCGAATGCCGCATGGCCGGGAAATCTTCAGGGGCGATGCCGCCGAGCTCGGCCGGCTGCATGAAAGCCGCTGGCAGTGGCTGGAGCAGGCGGTCGGGCCGGCGGTCGCGTTGCCGACCGAATATCCCGACGGCTACCACGTGCCGCGGCACCGCCACAGCCGCAGCCAGTTGCTGCATGCGCTTGTCGGCGTCGTGCTGGTGACGACCAAGCACGGCCGCTGGATGGTGCCGCCCGACCATGCGATGTGGATACCGGCCGGCATCGAGCATTCGGTCGAGATGCTGGGCGACGTCTCGATGCGCTCGGTCTATGTGGTGCCGGATGCAATTCCCGGCCTGCCGGAGGGCTTGCGCGTCGTCGGCATCACCGAGCTGATGCACAGCCTGATCGTGGAATCGGAGAAGCTGCCTCAGGGCGGCGAGCTCGAAGGACGCGCCGGGCTGATCATGGGGCTCCTGCTGCATGAGATCCCGAACCTGCCGGAGCGGCCGCTCGGCCTGCCTTTTCCGTCGGATCCGAAGCTTGCGGCGCTCTGCCGGCGCTTTGTCGCGGCGCCTTCGCCACATGCGACGATCGACGAATGGGCGGATGCCGCTGGCATGAGCCGGCGCTCCTTCACACGCGCCTTCCACCGCCAGACCGGGCTGTCGCTCTCCACTTGGCGCCAGCAGGCCTGCCTGTTCGCGGCGCTGCCGAGGCTCGCCGACGGCGAGCCCATCACCAGGGTGGCGTTCGATCTTGGCTATGACAGCGTGCCGGCGTTCATCACCATGTTCAAGCGCATGCTCGGCAGTTCGCCTCGCGGCTATATGCGCGGCGCGCGCGAGTCAGGCGAGGGGGCAAAGCGATCAAGCGGCCCGGTTCAGGCCAGCAGCGGCGCGGTCTAGTCGAACAGGCTCGAGACCGATTCTTCTGTCGCCGTGCGCGAGATCGCCTCGCCCATCAGGTCGGCGATCGAGATGACGCGGATGTTGGGCGCGTCGAGCACGGCCTGGCTGGGCTGGATGGAATCGGTGATCACCAGTTCCTGCAGTTTCGAGCCACTGATGCGGGCAACGGCGCCGCCCGAGAGCACGCCATGGGTGATGTAGGCAGTGACGCTAGTCGCGCCGTTGGCGAGCAAGGCATCGGCCGCGTTGCAGAGCGTGCCGCCGGAATCGACGATGTCGTCGATCAAGAGGCAATCCTTGCCGGCGACGGCGCCGATGATGTTCATCACCTCGGATTCGCCGGGCCGCTCGCGGCGCTTGTCGACGATGGCGAGCTGGGCATCGAAGCGTTTTGCAAGCGCGCGCGCCCGCACCACGCCGCCGATGTCGGGCGATACGACGACGACATTGCCGAGCTGCTTGTATTTCGCCTTCACATCCCGGGCCATCACCGGCACCGAGAACAGATTGTCGGTCGGGATGTCGAAGAAGCCCTGGATCTGGCCGGCGTGGAGGTCGAGCGTCAGCACGCGATCGGCGCCGGCGCGGGTGATCATGTTGGCGACGAGCTTGGCCGAAATCGGCGTGCGACCTGATGCGCGGCGGTCCTGCCTGGCGTAGCCGAAATAGGGAATGACCGCCGTGATGCGCCTTGCCGAGGAGCGCATGAACGCGTCCATCATGATGAGCAGCTCCATCAGATGGTCGTTGGTCGGATAGGAGGTCGACTGCAGGATGAAGACATCCTCGCCGCGCACGTTCTCCTGGATCTCGACGAAGATCTCCTGATCGGCGAAGCGCCTGACGCTGGCCTTCCCCAGCGGGATGTTGAGATAGCGAGCGACCGCTTCGGCCAGCACCCTGTTGGAATTGCCCGCAAAAAGCTTCATGCACCGTTCCTGGTGAAGGATGGAGAGACCGGACAGACTCTCATGAGCCTTTATGCCGGGCTTTTAGCGGCCCGCGCCGGTATTGCAAGCCTCGTGATCGGGAATCGTTCGACAAGGCGCAACAAAGGCCGGCTGGATCGCAAGCCGGCAACAGGTTGGTCGATCAACCGGCGCCGCCGCTGCCGAGCCACGCGGTGAACTGGTCGATCGTCTGGTCGGCGATGGCCTGCATGGTGGCCGGCGCTACCGCCGGCCAGCCTTCGCCGCTGCCGACGGAAACCGCTTTCTGCTGGCCATTGATGCGATGCAGGCGGTTGCCCGACGGATCGTAGATATCCCAGACATAGATGACTGTGGTGTCCTTGCCTTCGGACATCGTCGAGAAATAACCCTTCAGCACATGCGTCGCCGTCTGGTCGGTGCTGCCGACAAGGGTCACGCCGCGCTGCCTGGCGCGCGTCTGCAATTCCGCCGTCAAGGGTGCTGCGGCCTCCACCGAGGCGCCGACGATCGGCGCTACCTGCAGCCGGGTCTTGGCGATGGCGGCGGCCTGAGCCGGCGTGGCAGGCGTTGAAGCCGCCGCGGTCGCTGTGGGCGCGGGCGCGGTGGTCGTTGTTGGCGATGCGGTGGCCGACGTGCCCTGGGTGGCCGGCAGAGCCTGGGCCGAACCCGCCGGCGGCTTGACGGCAGAAGGATCGAGGACGTCCTTGGCGTTGGTGCAGGCGGCCAGCGCCAGCGCCGCAAGCAATGACACGGTCGTCACCTGCGATCGTCTCATTTGCCCGACAACTCCCTGGTGGCGAACGCCCCCGCGTGAACCAACCATTATGGATTCACTGCACGATCAAGTCGAGATCATGGCGCGAGAGCGGCTTCGGCGCCGATTCCGTGGTAAGATAGGTGCGGCCGAGCGTCATCGCCGTATCGGTTTCCGAATCCATGATGATCATATGCGCGAACAGCGTCATGCTGGGCGCGATCGGCTCCGGATTGCCCTGGTAGAACATCGGCATGTCCATCCAGGACGGCGTGAAGCGGGCGCCGAGCGAATAGCCGCAGGCGTTCAGCCGGTGCTTGGTCAGATTATGCGCCTCGAGCGTGCGGGCATGCGCGTCGAAGACGTCGCCGAAGGAATTGCCCGGCGTCATCGCCTTCTCGACGGCAAGCAGAGCCGCGCGGGCGGCATCGAACAGTTCCTGGTGGCGCTTCGAGACCTTCCCGGTCAAAACGGTGCGCATCATCGCCGCGTGATAGTGATGGAAGACGCCAGCCCATTCGAGCGTCAGCTGGTCGTTCTTGGTGAGCTTGCGGCGGCCGGCCTTATAGCGGCAGAGCAGGGCATCGGCGCCGGACCCGATGATGAATTCGTTGGCGGGATAGTCGCCGCCGCCGGCAAAAACTGCTCCTTGCATGGCGGCCAGGATCAGCGCCTCGTCGCCACCCTGCTTGATCAGCGGCAGCGCGGCATCGAGCGCATCGTCGGCGAGGCTTGCGGCTTTTTCGGCCTTGGCGATCTCGGCCGGACTCTTGAAGAGCCGCAGCCGGCCGACGATCCCGGAAGCATCGGCGATCTGGCCGAAGGTCTGCAACTGCTCGTCCACGCGACGGCCATTGTAGGCCGTGAGGCCGTGCGTATCGTATTCCACGCCGATGCGGGCGCCAAGCAGATCGAGATCGTTGAGCAGGTTGCGCAGGTCGATCGCGGGATTGGCGCCATCACGATCGGTCCACAATACGATATTCTCGATGGTCGAGGTGTTTCGCGCCTGCCTCAAATCGGCCGAGCGGGTGAGCAGCACCATCGAGCCGTCGCCCTTTACCACCAGGCACTGGAAGAAGCAGAAGCCGAAAGTGTCGTAGCCGGTCAGCCAGTACATGCTCTCCTGCGCGAACAAAAGCACGGCGTCGAGCTTCTTCTCGGCCATCTCGATCAGCAGCCGGTCGCGCCGCGCGTCGAATTCCGAACGTTCGAAATGCAGCGCCATTTACTCTTTCTCCAGAACGATTGCCGAAACCTGCCGCCCGTAATCCGCTTCCTTGCGGTGGGTGGTGCGGCGGTAGGAATAGAAAAGGTGTTCTTCGGCGTAAGTGCAGCGGCCGAGCCCGTCTGCGGTCACGCCAGCCTTGCGCAACCGGTCGACCGTATATTGGTTGAGGTTGAACATCGAGTGGCCAGGGTTCTGCGACGACTTGAAGTAGCGTTGATTGCCGGCGTCGGCCTCGATGAAGCGAGCGACGAATTCCGGTCCCACCTCGTAATTGTCGGGTCCGATGGAAGGGCCGAGCACGGCGACGATGCGATCGCGGCGGGCGCCGAGCCCTTCCATCGCGGCTACGGTGTTTTCGAGCACGCCGCTGAGGGCGCCTTTCCAGCCGGCATGGGCCGCGCCGATGACGCGCGCCTCCGCGTCGGCGAACAGCACCGGTCCGCAATCGGCCGTCGAGGCGCCGACAGCGATGCCCGGCCGGTCGGTGACGATGGCGTCTGCCTTGGGGCGAGCGCCGGCAAAAGGCTCCTTGGCAATGACGACATCGGGAGAATGGACCTGGTGCGCGGTGAGGAGATGATCCGCCGGCACGCCCATCCAGTAGGCAACGCGGCGGCGGTTCTCGGCAACCAGCGTCTGATCATCGCCGGAGCCCGTGCCGATGTTGAGGCCTTGATAGATGCCGCCGGAGACGCCGCCGATGCGGGTGAAATAGCCGTGGCGTATGCCTGGCGCCTTCGCAAGCAGCGGCGAGCGTACTGGATCGGGTCTGGTCTGATTCAGCATGGAAGGGTTTGTTGTCCGCGTGGGCGATTTCGTCAAGGTGGAGTTCGGGTGGGGTATGTGGCTCGGGCAAGTGGCAGGGCCAGCTTGCACGGGTTGCCTGCCGATGTCAGCCAGTTTTCGCGGCTGGCAGGATCTTCATCACCTTGAACAGCTCGCCCATCGCATCGGGGCCGGCAAGGCGCTTGACCGCCTCGGAAATCGCCTGACGCGCGACATCATCGGCCCGGGCGCCGAGCGCGCCGGCGCGCTCGAGCAAGCCCATGCCGAGCAGGAATTCGCTCTGCGTGGTCAGTTCCGCCTGGAGGCTGTGCTCCCGGACGGCTGCGGCCAACGCGGCGAAATCGACATGAGCGGTAAGATCGGCCCCGCCGGGATTGGCCAGCACGTCTTCGTGATCGTGCCTGCGCACAGCCTGCAATGTGTCGCCGAAGCCCGGCTCAAGATGGCCGTAGTCGATGAACAGCCCGGCGCCGCCATGGCCGGCGATACGCTCGGCAATCGCTGCCATCAGCGCGGCGCGGGCCGGCGCCACCTCGACGATCGCGCCTTGCAGAGCATCGGCCGCGCCGGCCGGCAGCAGCGTCGGGTCGACGGAACCCGCGCCGGCGAAGAAATGAAGATTGTCTTTCTCGTCGAGCCCGACCACGCGCTCGCGCCAGCCGGCGCCGACATAGACGAACTGGCGGATCGGCACCGCGTCGAACAGTTCGTTGCCGACGATGAAGAGCGGCTGCTGCGGCAGCGTGTCGATGGTTTGGTGCCAGCTCAGGGCCGAGTTCTGGCCGGCAAGCGTCTCTTTCTGGATTTCGGCCAAGCGCGGACTGGTCTCGATCATGGCGAAGGAAGCCTCGGCGGCAAGCGCCGGATCGAGGCGGGACCAGGTGCGCAGCATGTCCTTCATCAGCGTGCCGCGACCGGGGCCGATTTCGGCGAAGGTGGCTGGCAGCGGACGCCCGGCGCCTTGCCAGGCCTGGTAGAGCCAGACGGCGACAAGCTCGCCGAACATCTGGCTGATCTCCGGCGCGGTGACGAAGTCACCGGCGGCGCCGAAGGGCTCGCGCGTCGTATAATAGCCGTCCTCAGGGTCGAACAGGCAGAGCGCCATGTATTCGCTGATTGGGATCGGCCCCACCGCGCCGATCAGGCCGACGATGCGCTCCTTCAGCCTGGTCATGCCGGCTGCGTCTGCGTCGTCGGCTTTGCGGTGGCCATGGCCCAGATGCCGGCAAGCACCATCGGCGAGGACAGGACCATGCCCATGGTCAGCCAGTTGGTGCCGAGCAGATAACCGAGCTGCTGGTCAGGCTCGCGGAAGAACTCGACGAAGATGCGAGACAGGCCGTAGCCGCAGATGAAGGCGCCGCCGACGAAGCGCGGTGTCTTCAGCTTCAGCCGCGAGTGGGTGAGAAAGCGCAGCACCAGGAAGAGCACAAGACCTTCCAGCAGCGCCTCGTAGAGCTGGCTGGGATGCCGGGTGAATGGGCCGCCATTGGGGAATTCGATCGCCCAGGGCACGTCCGACGGACGGCCCCACAGCTCCGAATTGATGAAATTGGCCACACGCACCAGCCCAAGGCCGACCGGCACGCCGGCCGAGACGACGTCAAACAGCGTCCAGGTATGAATGCCGCGCTTGAGCGAAAAGAGGGTCATGGCGAGGATGACGCCGAGCAGTCCGCCATGGAACGACATGCCGCCCTGCCAGACCGCCAAGATGTCGAGCGGATGCGCGATATAGCGTGGAAGGTCGTAGAAGAGGACATAGCCGGTCCGCCCGCCGAGCACCACGCCGATCGCCGCCCAGACGATGAAATCGTCAAGATCCTCGGGCTTCATCGGCAGCTTGCCGTCCGGCCAAAGGCTGGCATTGCTGGCCAGGCGCTTGGCGTACCACCAGGCGAACAGAATGCCGACGATGTAGCCGACGCCGTACCAATGCACCGCCAGCGGCCCGATATGGACGATGACCGGGTCGATATTGGGGAAGGGCAGGGAGGCCAGCGGCAGCAGGAAATATTCGCTCAAACTGGGTCGCTCCGGTTGCGGTCGTCTATCGGGCGCGGACCATGCGGCAGGGTTTTGGCGGGGTCAAGGCACGCTTCGCTTGCAATCCGTGCCGCGCGCCACTACGTCAAAATAATCAAGCGAGGATTTGCCATGTCGACCGGAACGAACCGCATTCTCGACGAATTCGCCAAGCTGATGACCGATGCCGCGGGGGCAGCCCAAGGCGTCAGGCGCGAGATGGAGACGGCCTTCCGCAGCCAGGCCGAGCGCCTGCTCAACTCCATGGATGTGGTGAAACGCGAGGAGTTCGAGGCCGCGCGCGAGATGGCCGTCAAGGCAAGAGAAGATAACATCCAGCTTGCGGTGCGCATCGAAGCGCTCGAGGCCAAGCTCGCCGAATTGACCGGGCAGGCCGCACCTGCGGCTGCGGCGAAGCCCAGATCAAAAAAATAATCGTAAACTTTTCCACAAAGCACGATCCGAAAAATCGCTTTGCCGTGAATCGCTTACCGGCATTGCATGAATCTTTTTGACAGCGCCTTTCCACATGCGAATGACGCAGTGCGAAAAATTGGGCTGTTCACGCGACTCCCGATCAATAGACTGAATTTGTTGCATGATTCGAAGCAGGGTCATGCGCCGGGCGGTGGGGTCCGGTTGGGGTCTTTGCGTTTGGAAAGTCCTGGCCGTCCGAGTTCTAGACAAGATTGTTCGTTGTGCGTGCCCTCTCTCGCGGAGCGTGTGGCGGCGCTCTCAGAACGACAGGAAGCATTCATGGAACTCCTCGAACTCGAATTCTCCCGCGAAATCCACCCGGTGGACGTCATCGAGCAGGTGGCCCACAACAATGACTGGTCCTTCGAACGCGCCGGCGACGACGAGATCTCGATTTCGGTGACAGGCAGCTGGACCGACTATCATGTCTCCTTCTCCTGGATGGAGGATTTCGAGGCGCTGCATCTGGCCTGCGCGTTCGACATCAAGGTGCCGGAAACGCGCGCGCTGGAAGTGATGCGGCTGCTTTCGCTGATCAACGAACAGATGCTGTTTGGCCATTTCGACCTGTGGGAGCAGGAGGGCGCGATCATGTTCCGGCAATCGCTGCTGCTCGCCGGCGGGGTCGAGCCGTCGAGCCAGCAGGTCGAGGTGCTTCTGTCTTCGGCGTTAGAGGCCTGCGAATGCTATTTCCAGGCCTTCCAATTCGTCGTCTGGTCGGGTACGTCGGCCAAGGACGCGCTGTCGAGCGTGCTCTTTGAAACCCATGGAAGCGCCTGAGCGAAGCCAATACCGCCGATGAGTTCCAGCAGCGAGCGCAAGCCGGAGATCAGCTTTGCCGATTTCGATCGTGTCGACATCCGTGCCGGCACGATCGTCGAGGCTGAGCCCTTTCCGGAGGCGCGCAAGCCGGCATTCAAGCTGAAGATCGATTTCGGCCCGGCGATCGGGGTGAAGAAGTCGTCGGCGCAGATCACCAAATATTATGCGCCGGAGACGCTGATCGGCCGGCAGGTCTTCGCGGTGGTCAATTTCCCGCCGCGCCAGATCGGCCCGTTCATGTCGGAAGTGCTGACGCTTGGCTTTCCGGACGAGGAGGGCGCCGTCGTGCTCGGCGCCATCGAGCGCAAAGTGCCGGACGGCGGGCGTCTATTCTAGAACTAGCCTGGGCCGGCTTGACGTCACCGCATCCCGATCGGTGCGCTTGCGCGGCATTCCCAGCGCCTCTTCGACCACGTCCAGGAACATCTCGGCGCATGCCTTCCAACTGTAGCGCAGGGCGCGCTGGCGCGCCTCCGCGCGGTCAATGTGAAGCGCCTTGAGCGCCGCCTCGCGCAAATCCCTGGACACGGCCCCACCGACGCCGTCGCCGACGATGTCGATCGGTCCGGTCACCGGATAGGCGGCTACCGGCGTGCCGCTGGCCAGAGCCTCGATGATGACGTTGCCGAAGGTGTCGGTGCGGCTCGGAAAGACGAAGACGTCAGCCGAAGCGTAGATTTCCGCCAGTTCGTCGTTCGGGCGATGACCGAGGAAATGCGCGTTCGGATAGCGGGCGCTGAGCTTTGCCAGTTCCGGCCCTTCGCCGACCACCACCTTGCTGCCGGGGAGATCGAGATCTAGGAAGGCGGTCAGGTTCTTTTCGATCGCGACACGGCCGACGCAGAGGAAGATGGGGCGGGGAAAGCTGGTTTCCTTGCGTTTGTCCGGGCGGAAATGATCGGTGTCGACGCCGCGAGTCCAGGGCCTCAGCTTATCGAATCCGCGCGAGGCAAGGTCGTCCGCCAGCGATTGCGTGGCGACCAGCGTGCCCTGTCCGGAATTGTGGAAGTCGCGCAGCCAGTTATAGGCCCACCTCTCCGGCACCGGCAGGCGGGCGCTGAGATATTCGGGAAAACGCGTGTGGTAGCTGGTGGTAAAGGGACGGCCCGCCTTGCGGCAGTAGCGGCGCGCCATGATGCCGAGCGGCCCTTCGGTGACAATGTGGATGTGGTCGGCCTTTCCCGCTGCGATCAGCCGCGCGACATGACTGGGGGTTGTCAAGGCGAGCCGAATGTCCGGGTAGGTCGGCAGCGGCAAGGTGCGGAAGATGTTCGGCGTCAGAAAATCGACCTGGACGTCGAAGGATTTCAGCGTTTCGGTAAGCCGCTCCAGCGTGTGAACCACGCCGTTGACTTGCGGTCGCCATGCGTCGGTGACCATCAGGATTCGCATGACGACCCTTCGCACAGATTCTTGGGCGCGCCGGCACGATGGCGGAACGGCAGCCAGGCTGCAGCTCGCGCTTCGCTCCAGCGCACCCGGGCGGGTGCGGGATCGAAGCGGGGCGGCATAACCGAATCGATAAAGGTCGCGCGCTTCATGCGCGCTCTTGACCATGATTTCATGACGGGGGGATGAAGGCCGTCTTTGTCCGACTAAGCCGGCACCTTGATCACGGCTCGCAGACCGCCCAGCGGGCTGTCTTCAAGCATGATGTCGCCGCCATGGGTTCGGGCGATGTCGCGGGCGATCGACAGACCAAGGCCGGTGCCGCTGGCATCGAGATTGCGCGCTTCGTCGAGCCGCAGGAATGGCTTGAACACTTCCTCGCGCTTGTCCGGCGCGATGCCGGGACCGTCATCGTCGATGGTGACGGTCAGCGAGCCGCGGCCATGATTGGCATGCACCTCGACCGTCTTGGCATATCGGAAGGCATTGCCGATGACATTGGACATCAGCCTGGCAAAGGCGTTCGGCCGCACATGCACGGTCGGATCGCCGGTCAGTGTCGTCGACAGCTTGCATTTGCGAAGTTGCGCTTCCTCGCCAAGCTTCTGGAAATAGGCATCGAGATCGAAGCGGCCGGTGTCTTCCGCCGCCTCGCCGCGGGCAAAAGAAAGATAGCCCTCCAGCATCGACTGCATGTCGTCGATGTCCTGGTTCAGCGCGGCCTTGGTCTCGGCCTTGCCGCCGGCCAGGGCCAACTGCAGCTTGAAGCGGGTTAGAATGGTCCTGAGATCATGGCTGACGCCGGTCAGCATGGCGGTGCGCTGCTCGATCTGGCGCTCGATGCGCTCGCGCATCTGGATGAAGGCGAAGCCGGCGCGGCGCACTTCCTCCGCGCCGCGCGGACGGAAATCGCGCGGCATCGGCCGGCCCTTGCCGAAGCTCTCGGCGGCTTCGGCCAAGGTCAAGATCGGCCTTATTTGATTGCGCAGGAAGGGGATGGCGATCATCAAGAGCACCAGCGAGGTGCCGACCATCCAGATCAGGAAGATATGGGTGTTTGAGGCATAAGCCTGGCTGCGACGCACGAAGACGCGCAGCACCTTGCCTTCGAGCTGGACGCGGACCTCGACGACATTGGAGTTGCCGACCGTGTCGATCCAGAAGGGACGGTTGATCTGTCGGGTAATCTCCGATGACAGGGCCGTGTCGAGGATTGAGAAGAACGGCTTCGGCCCGGGGGCCGGCAGCGGATCGGGCGGCAGCAGATCCACTTTCAGCTGCATGCGGTCTTGGGCGATGCGGATGATGTTGGCGTAATCGGCGTCGTGGGGGTAGGTCTCCATCATGTCGATGATGGCGGCGATGTCTGCGATCGTCGCCTGCGACAGGCGTTGGGTAACAGTCTGCCAGTGGCGCTCCATGAAGACGAAGGCGACGACCGACTGCAAAAGGATCATCGGCGCGATGACGATGATCAGGGAGCGGGCATAAAGCCGCTTCGGCATGTAGAGCGCGACCAGGCGCCAGAACCGGTTCCAGGCGCGCGGCATCGCCCTCAGCGTCCGCAAAGCGAGATCGCCGGGGCTCCCGGTCTTGGGCTTTTCCAGTTGCGTGGTCGCCATTCGCCCTTCCGCTCGTAGACGGCCATTCAGCCAAGGCCGTCTGCGAGCATGTTATTCCACGCTGAGCCGATACCCAATACCGCGCACGGTCTGCAGCCACACCGGATTGGACGGATCGCGCTCGATCTTGCGGCGCAGCCGGTTGATCTGGACGTCGATGGTCCGCTCGCCGACATCCGATTCGTCGCCGACGAGCTCGTGCCGCGGTATGGTTTCGCCCGCCCGGGCGGCGAAGATCGCCAGGATTTCCTGCTCGCGGTCGGTCAGCTTCAGCGCCTCGCCGCCACGCTTCAGTTCGCGCTTGGCGATCTGGAACGTGTAGGGGCCGAAAACGAGCTGCTCGACTTTCGGCGTCGCCGCCGGGCCGCCGCGGCGCAGGATGTTGTTGATGCGCAGGATGAGCTCGCGCGGATCGAAGGGCTTCGGCAGATAGTCGTCGGCGCCGGCCTCGAGCCCGGTGATACGGCTGTCGGTTTCCGACAGCGCCGTCAGCATCAGGATCGGCACGTTCTTCTCGGCCCGCAGCGCCTTGGTGAGGTCGACGCCGGTTTCGCCGGGCATCATGACGTCAAGCACGAGCAGGTCGAAGTCCAGCCCCGCGAGCTTGCGCCGGGCCTCGCCGGAGTTGCCGGCGACGGTGACCCGAAAACCGTTCTCGGACAAATATTGCTTGAGCAGATTGCGGATGCGGGTGTCGTCGTCGACCACCAGCAGATGCGGCGCATCATCGCCGGGCGCTGCCGGATGATCAACCTTCTCAGTGGTCTCCATTTTTCTTCCCCGATGTTTGCGCAGGCACAATGTCGATCTGCGCTCTAAGTTCCGGATTGACCATCGCCTCGAGGAATCTCTCGATCGAGGCGCGTTCGGCGGTCCCGGAATCTTCCAATGCAGCACGGATGCGGCGCGACTGTGGCCGTGCCAGCGCCAGTGCCAGCGCGCGGCCCTTGGCAGTCGGATAGAGCTCGCGCTGCCGGCGGTCGCGCAATCCTTGCACCTGGACAATATGGTCCGTGTCGATCAGCTGCTTCAACACCCGCGCCAGGCTCTGCTTGGTGATCTTCAGTACGTCGAGCAGCTCGGCTACCGTCAGTCCGGGCCTGCGGTTGACGAAATGCAGGACGCGGTGATGGGCACGGCCGAAGCCGTAATCGGCAAGGATCTGGTCGGGATCGGAGGTGAAGTCGCGATAGGCGAAGAAAAACAGCTCGATGATGGCAAAGTCGATGCCGTCCTCGTCGGTGATCGCCGTCCTGATCGGTTTTCCGGCTGCGGGGCTTCGTTCCGTCATCATCTCTCCATGCCAAGCGGGAATTACGTCAGTACTGTTGACGTAATTTCCCGCAAATGATAATTTTTGACAAGCTTTTCGGCGGATTGCGAACGAAAAGGCAAGCGGAAGCCGTTTTTCCGGAACTTCCTAAGTTTGCCAGGGATTGAATATCCGCCTACGCTTCCAGACACAGGCCGGCGGTTTCGGACCCAGTGGCGGGGCCGATACGAAAGGCCGTATGACACAACGATTGGCGGGCGCCCGCCCGCGGGAGGTTTCCATGGCATCCGTTCCCTTCGATCAACTGGACGGCTTCATCTGGATGAACGGGGAGTTCGTCAAATGGGGCGAGGCCAAGATCCACGTGCTGACCCATGGCCTGCACTATGCCAGCGCGGTCTTCGAGGGCGAGCGCGCCTATGGCGGCCAGATATTCAAGCTCACCGAGCACAATGAGCGCCTGCATGAATCGGCGCGCCTGCTCGGCTTCAAGATTCCCTACTCGGTCGGCGAGATCGACGAGGCTTGCCGCACGCTTCTGAAGAAGCAGGGTTTCAAGGACGCCTATGTGCGTCCGATCGCCTGGCGCGGCAGCGAGCAGATGGGTGTTTCGGCGCAGAACAACCGCATCAACTGCGCCATCGCCATCTGGCAGTGGCCGAGCTATTTCGACCCGGCGCAGAAGCTGAAGGGCATCCGCCTCGACGTCGCCGAATGGCGCCGGCCCGACCCGCGCACCGCGCCATCCAAGTCCAAGGCCGCCGGCCTCTACATGATCTGCACGCTCTCCAAGCACGCCGCCGAGGCCAAGGGCTACGCCGACGCCATGATGCTCGACTGGCGCGGCCAGGTGGCGGAAGCCACCGGCGCCAACATCTTCTTCGTCAAGGACGGCAAGATCCACACGCCGACGCCCGACTGCTTCCTCGACGGCATCACCCGCCGCACCGTTATCGGCCTGGCCAAGGACCGCGGCATCGAGGTGATCGAGCGCGCCATCATGCCGGAAGAGCTCGATGGCTGTGAGCAGTGCTTCCTTACCGGCACGGCTGCTGAAGTCACGCCGGTCTCGGAAATCGGCCCGTACCGATTCGAGGTTGGCGAGATCGCTAAGACGTTGATGAACGACTATTCTGCCGCGGTGCAGCCAAAGCACGCCATCGCCGCAGAATAGGGATAGTCACAGCCTTTTTGTGCAACGGGGCGGTTTCAAGCCGCCCCTTTTATTTAGGCGCCTGCGCAGCAATTCGGCGTCTCATGAGTGCGGGCGATCCGGCGACGGCAGCGGAGCAGCCGGTGGGACTGGCAGGGCGATGGACAATACAAAGCATCATCGTCGGCGCCGGCGCCATCCTCACCGACATCATGCGCGCGGTCATGACCGTGATGAAGAATAGGCTTGGCAGAATTTCAGGGTTCCCATGGACGGCTATGGCCGCCCATTTCTTTTGGAGGGATCACCGGTGGACGCAGTCGGCTGTGCTCTCTACATCAGGGCAACGCCTCGAAAGGAAAGCCATGGGTCAGCTCAATGCCGGCATCGTGCCGGTCACGCCCTTCCAGCAGAATTGCACCATTCTCTTCGACATGGACGACAAACAAGGTGTCGTCATCGATCCCGGCGGCGACGTCGACAAGATATTGGCGGTACTCAAGGACAACGCGATCAGGGCGAAGGCGATCTGGATCACTCACGGCCATATCGATCATGCCGGCGGCGCGATGGATTTGAAGGATGCACTCGGCATCGACATCATCGGCCCGCACGAGGCCGATCGGCCGCTGCTTGCCAATCTCGAGACCCAGGCCAAGCGCTTCGGCCTTACCGATCCGGTGCGCAATTGCATTCCGGACAGTTTTCTCAGCGAAGGCGACACGGTCTCGTTCGGAGAGCATGTGTTCGAGGTGCTGCATTGTCCGGGGCACGCGCCGGGCCATGTCGTCTACTACGACCGCGCGGCCAAATTCGCCCATGTCGGCGACGTGCTGTTTCGCGGCTCGATAGGCCGCACCGATCTGCCGGGCGGCGATCACGCCGCGCTGATCGCCTCGATCAAAGACAAGCTGCTGCCGCTCGGCGACGATATCGGCTTCATCTGCGGTCACGGTCCGGGCGGCCGCTTCGGCGAGGAGCGCCGGACGAATCCCTTCCTGACCTGATCCTCTGCGCAAAGAAAAAGCGCCGCTGGAGGGCGGCGCTTTTGCCTGGACTGGAAACCGTAAGTCTTAGTTGGCAACACAGAAATGCTGTTCGCCATCGTTGCCCGTGAATGTGCCGGTACGCGAGTTGAAGGTGCGGTACCGGTCGGAGCAATACTCGTACCATTCGCGGGTCCACGGCTCGGCATAGCGGTCGGCATAGACGACGCGCGGCTGTACATAGTAGCGGCGAACGGGGCGGTCGACATAATAGCCGTCATCATAGGCGGGATCGTAGTATCTCGGCCCAGGGTTGCTGAGAGCACTACCGATCAGGGCGCCCGCCGCCAGGCCGACAACGCCCGCGGCAAGGGCGTCGCCGCCATTGTGATGATGACGACGCCAGCGCCAATCATCAGCATTTGCCGCCGAGAAGGTGGCCAAAGTGGTCGCGGCGACGCCGGCGGTCACAATGGCGGTCTTGAGAATTCGGTTCATTTTCGGTCTCCTTCGCGCCGGCCCGCGTATTTCAGGGGATGCGGGTCGGCTTTAGCAGGGGTTAATAGAAGACCGTGGCTGAACGGAGGCTGAACGGCACTGCGCGAACGATTTCGCGGCTCGACAAAATTCCGAGCTCTGCGGGAGCGCCCCGCCTGCTCAGTCTCCGTCGGATCTGTCTTGAGCCGGCTAGCCGATAGACAGATTGACGGCCTTCGGACCCTTGCCTCGCTTGTCGGGCTCGGTGTCGAATGTCACTTTCTGCCCATCCTCAAGACCGGGAAGGCCCGACGCCTGCACGGCCGAAATATGGACGAAGACGTCCTTCGCGCCATCGTCGGGCGTGATGAAGCCGAAGCCCTTGGCATGGTTGAAGAATTTGACGGTGCCGGTCTGCGGCATGGGAAGCTCCTTTGATCCCATCAAGTCAGTCTCGGGCCGGCAAATTGCCCGAGAGGAAATTTGTCCTTTATTTTAGCGCTATCGGCAAGAGAAAGTTTTCGCCTGCCAATACAACTATTTGCCGGACAAAAAAGGGCGCGACGGAACCGTCGCGCCCTCGAAAACTCAAGCTTCCTGCGAAGCCGATTCATGATCCTGCCGCGCCGTTCATCAGCGGAAGGACAGGCAGCGTCGCCCGCTCAGGCGGCGCGGAGGTTGACCGCCTTCGGACCCTTGCCCATGCGGTCAGGCTCGACGTCGAAGGTGACCTTCTGGCCGTCGACGAGCGTACGCAGGCCGGAGGCCTCGATCGCGGAGATGTGGACGAACACGTCCTTGGCGCCGCCGTCAGGCGTGATGAAGCCGAAGCCTTTGGTGGCGTTGAAGAACTTTACGGTGCCGGTCTGGGCCATGGGGGAAACTCCTTCACCCGTATCAGTCTCGTGGGCTCGCCCGCTTCCTTGGGCTGATCCCGGTGTTGCTTCGGCAGTCATGCATTCGCGCATGGTCAAAGCCCCCGCCGAAAAACGGGGCCGTCAGAGATTCACACTATCGGGGAAAGGTCGTCCAAAACGTGCCGCTCTCCGGGTCGCAAATGCCCGAACACCAAATTTATTACACGGAAATGTGATGGTTGCAAGACAGCACCGCGGGCGGCCCTCGGCGCGCCCAACGCGAGGCCATCGATAGACCCGGCGCCATGACCGGTCATCGGCCAGTGAAAAGCCGGGCATGGGCCAATGCGAGAAGCCGACCGGCGATGAATTTCGCCCCGGGCAATGCACAAGCCGGGGTTGCGTTCGATCCCAAAATGGCGAGGAATTGCGCGAGCTGGCGCGATCGCGCCTGAGCCAGATAGGAGAGGGACCTATGCGATTTCTTGCGGCAATCGTTTCGCGGCAGGGCCTTGTCGCCCTGCTACTGTCGGCATTGCTGGCGGCCTGTACCGTGGTCGTCGACGAAGGACCGCGTCCGCGTCCGCCGAGACCGCATCCGCAGCTCTGCACGATGCAATACGAACCGGTGTGCGCAAGACGCGGCGGCGACCGCCAGACCTTCGCCAATGCCTGCCTGGCGGAGAGGGCAGGGTATCGTATCGTGCGTGACGGGCCTTGCCGGGATGGCGGCGGTGGCGGCGAGCAAACCTTCTGCACCCGCGAATACGCGCCGGTCTGCGCCAGACGCTACGGCGAGGTGCGCACTTTCCCGAATGCGTGCGAGGCCCGCGCGGCGGACTATCGCATCATCGGCGACGGGCCTTGCTAGCGGCATTGGGGGCAAGTCCTCGGAGCGCTGCCCGCAGACTTGCATCTGCCGCCCGCTTGGCTTAGGTCCGGCGGACGGACAAACACGGCAGGTTTCCCATTAACAGAGATCAGAGAAGAGCGGCAAACGCGGGCGGCAAGCCAGGATCGGCGAGCCCCCTCGATGCCTATGTGCAGCGGGCGCTGCAGCTGCACCAGGCAGGACGGCGGCAGGAGGCGGAGTCGCTTTACCGGCAGGTGCTGGGGCAGCAGCCTAATCATGCCGCCGCGCTGCATTTCCTCGGGCTCCTCCTGCACCAGACCGGTCGCAGCGAGGAAGGGCTGGACCTCATCGAGCAGTCGGTCACGCTGCAGCCCCAAAATGCCGATTTCCTCAACAACATGGGCACGGTGATGCGCGACCTCGGCCGCGTTGCCGCCGCCGTCGATTTCTTCCGCGGCGCGGTGGACATCCGCCCGGACCAACTCGCGGCGCGCGACAATCTCGGCTCGTCGCTGAAGCAGCTCGGCCAGCTCGAGGGCGCTGAGGAGATCTACCGCGGCACGATCGGCCGCAACCCGTTCCATGTCCGCGCCCGCATCGGCCTTGCCGAAACGCTGCAGGAAGCCGGGCGGCTCGATGAGGCGATTGCGCTCTTCCGCGAGTCGCTGTCGATCCGGCCCAAGGATGCCGAGCTGCTCTACGGGCTGGGCGTCGCCCTGATGGAGAAGGGCAAGCTCGCCGAGGCCGCCGATCTTGCCCGCCAGGCGGTGGCGATCGCTCCGGCGATGGCGAAAGCCTGGCTTCTGCTGACCCAGGTCAAGCGCCAGACCGAGCGCGACGCCGAGCTTGCCGGCATGGAGGCCGAGCACGCCAAGGCGCCGCAGGACAGCCTTGCGCGCATGCAGCTTTCCTTCGGCCTCGGCAAGGCCAATGACGATCTGAAGGATTATGGCCGCGCCTTCGACTATTTCGCCGAGGGCAATGCGATCCGCCGGAAGGGCATCGATTACGACCCGGTGAGAACGCGCGACGAGTTCGAAGCGATGAAGTCGGCCTTCGACAAGGCCTTCTTCGAAAAGCACAGGCCGAGCGACATTTCCGACGACACGCCGATCTTCGTCGTCGGCATGCCGCGTTCCGGCACGACGCTGGTCGAGCAGATCATCGCCAGCCATCCGCAGGTCTTTGGCGCGGGCGAGCTCAGCATCCTGAAGTCGGTCGTCGGCAAGCAGTTTCCGATGAGCATGCCGGGCGGTTTTCCCTCAGGGATAGCCGACATGCCGGACAAGGCCTTTGCCGAGGCCGGGCAGGCCTATATCGACATGCTGCATGCCCGGTATCCGGGCTTCCGCCATGTCACCGACAAGATGCCGGGCAACTTCCTGCTGGTCGGCTTCCTGCACATGATGCTGCCGAAGGCGAAGATCGTGCATTGCGCGCGCGACGCCGCGGCCACGTGCCTGTCGATCTTCAAAGTGCATTTCCGCGGCGACAGCCATCGTTACGGCTACGATCTCGGCGAGCTCGCCGATTTCCATAACCTCTACACCGATATCATGGCGCATTGGCACAAAGTTCTGCCCGGCGTCGTCCACGACGTCCGCTACGAGGATTTCGTCGCCGATCAGGAAGGCCAGACGCGGGCGCTGATGGCGCATCTCGGCCTGCCTTGGGACGACAAGGTGCTGGCGTTCCACGAGACCGACCGGCCGGTGCGCACGGCGTCGGCCGCGCAGGTGCGCCAGCCGATGTATCAGGGCTCGGTCGACCTGTGGAAGCGTTATGGGGAGCGGCTGAAGCCGCTGCTCGTCAAGCTCCAGAACGGATAGGGCCGGGTTGGACTGGTAGGCCCGCTTGCTCTCAGCCATCGCAGGCCTGTGAGATTAGCCGCTGCCTCGCAACCTCGTCATTCCAGGGGGAAGCAGGAGCTCCGCTCCTGCTCCGCCCTGGATGAGGACCGAATCGGCTGTGCTCAAACCTCGATAAATGGCTGGAAGCCGCCGAAGATCATGCGCTTGCCGTCGAAGGGCATTGTTGACCAGTCCATCTTGAGACGTTCGTCGGCCATCACTTTCGCCATGACCGCGTCGCGGCTCTGCCTGGATTCGTAAACGACCCAGGCAAAGATGACGACTTCGTCATCCTTCGCTTGCACGGCGCGCGGGAACGAGGTCAGTTCGCCATAGGGCACGTCGTCGCCGATGCATTCGACATAGGCGAGCGCGCCGTGCTCCTTCCAGACGGCGCCGGCATTCGCAGCCATTTTCTTGTAGTCATCGAGATTTGCCTTCGGCACGGCAAGCACGAAACCATCGATATAGGACATGGGTAAACTCCTTCGCTGAAAACGAGCGCCGGGCCGGCGGGGATACGACCCGGCGCGGGTGAGCGCGTCAGCCCTAGGATTGGCGGGCGACGCTTGCTCGCTCGGAAACCTATTTTACCGGCGCGTTCATCGCCCAGGCGACGCCGAAGGGATCCTTCACCTGGCCCCAGCGGTCGCCCCAGAACATTACCTGGAGGGGCGTGACGACTTCGCAGCCGGCGTCTACCGCGCGCTTCCACCAGGCATCGACGTCGTCACTACCGAGATGGAGCTGGAGCGTATAACCCTGCGCCGCCTGATGCGGATGGCCGTGCTCGGGATAGGCGTCGCCCAGCATGAGCGTCGAGCCGTTGACATAGAGATGGATATGCATGGTGCGGCCCTTGTCGTCCGGCGGATAGGCAAAGACTTCCTCGGCCCCGAAAGCCTTCTTGTAGAACTCGGCCGCCTTGATGGCGCCGTCGACCTGCAGATAGGGGGTCAATCCGCCAAGAACTTTGGCGCGGGGCGGGTTCTGGTCGGTCATTTCACGTGTTCCTCTTCACGGGTTGATTGGGCGTTGCGATCAAAAGACGGACGAGGCGACAGCAATCCTACACGGGCAGCGGAATTTTTTTAGCGGGGCCGGGCCCGGACCGGCCGCGCAGCCGGTGAAGCCGATGACCGTCGCATGAACCCGTTGGTCACTTTCAAATGACGTCGGTCGAGAAGGTGGCTGTGCAGCGGCCGTTTCGCGTGTCGAGAATTTCCGGAAAACCGATGTCCTTGCGCAGGTCGGCCGGCAGCGAAAGCAGAATGCGCTCGCTGCGGTAGCGGGCGCGCGCCGCCGCATATTGGCTGGCGATGCGGCTGATGGATGACAAGATGGACATGATAAACTCTCCCTGGTTGGTGCCGTCAGCATCGTGTCGGCATCCCAAGGACGAGGAATGCTGCGGCAATCCGACAGGTCGCCCGAATTTTTCATGCGCGCCCGGAAAGCCGGCCCGTATAGGCCGGCGCCCCGTCTAGACTGGCCTTGTCGTGGCTATCAGTGCTCCGTCGCGGCCACCGAGCGGAAGAACCCTTCGGGACTGTCGACTTCGGTCAGCCGCCGCTTCTCGATCAGCCAGAACCGATTGCCGATCGCGCGGATGAAGGAGCGGTCGTGCGAGGCGAGCAGGCAGCTTGCCTGATGCTTCAGCAACTCGTCCTCCAGCGCTTCCTGGCCGTCAATGTCGAGGTGATTGGTCGGCTCGTCGAGGAGGTAGAAATTGGGGTTGAGAAGCCGCAGCACCAGCAACATCAGCCTCGACCGCTGTCCGCCCGACAACGCGGCGATCCTTTTCTCCTGCATCTCTATGGCGACGCCGGCGCCGGCGAGAAGCGAGCGCGCCCGCTGTTCGCCGATCTCGAAGCGGCGCGAGACCATCGCCAGCGGGGTGTCGCCGCCGCCGATGCCGGTCAGCGCCTGGTCGGTGTAGCCGAGCACAGTCGACGGCGTCACCTTGATGCTTTCTTCTGACCCCGGTTCGGCGATGGCGGCGCGGATCATCGCAATGAAGCGCGATTTGCCGACACCGTTGCGGCCGAGCAGCACGATGCGGTCGCCTTGGCAGATATGGCGCTTGCCGGTCCTGAACAGCAGCGTGCCGTCGGGCGTTTCGACCGCCGCGTCGTCGAGCGTGATCAGCACCTTGGCGTGAGTGCCGCGGTTCGCCAATCGGATCGCGCCGGCCGAACGCTCGCGATGCGCTGCCACGGCTGCATCTTCCAGCCTTTCGGCCCGCTCCCTGAGCTGCTTGGTTTTGACCGTCAGCAGGTCGCTGCCGGAATTGATGCCGATGTTGTTGAGCTTGGCTGCCTGGCGGCGCAACTGCTGCGCGACCTTCATGTCGCGCTCGAACCGCCGGGCCGTCGAGGCGTCGACCTCGTCGAGCGCCCGCCGGGCGCGCGAATAGGGCAGCGAAAACACCGGCGATTCTTCCGGGCGCAGGAAGAGCGTGCGGTTGGTGGTGGCGTCGAGAAAGGCGCGGTCGTGGCTGGCGATGATCACCGGCACCTCGCGTGGCAGCGCGTTGAGCCAGGTTTCGAGCTGGCCGATCTTGGCGAGGTCGAGATGGTTGGTCGGTTCGTCGAGCAGAAGCACGTCCGGGTCGGTGACCCAGACGCGGGCGATCAGCGCCAGCCTTTGCCAGCCGCCGCTCAAGGCCCGCATCGGCCTGTCGCGCATGTCCTCGGGCACATCGAGCGAATCCAGCACCACGTCGACGCGCCAGAGCTCGCTGCCAAGCTGCTCCGGCGGCAAGGCATCGGCAACCACCTGATGGAAGCTACGGTCGAGCTGCGCGCCGGGGACGGATTGCTCGACATGGCCGACGCGCAAGCCGCGCGTCCGGGTGATGTCGCCGCTCGTGGCGGCCAGATCGCCCGCCAGGCATCTGAGCAGGGTGGTTTTGCCACGGCCGTTCGCCGCGAGGATGCCCAGCCGGTCGCCGGCACCGATGATGAGGTCGAGGTGGAGAAGAGCGGCGCACTCATGGTGACGCCGAGGGATTTGAGGCTGATCAGGGCCATGTCGATTTCTCTGGTCTTGCCGGAGCCCGGCTCAATGCACTTTGACGGTGCGCCGGTAGGCCATCAGGCCGAGATCAGCGGCACCACGAAGGGCAGACCAAAAATCGAAGCGGGGGAAAATTCCCGGACCGTCCTGGTCAGCCCTGCAAGCAAGCTCGCAGGGCACAGACAGGGCCGCGCTGACGGTGGTGATCGATAGACACGCAGCCCTCCTTTCCAGATGTTCGAGTTGGGGAAACTGGTACACCTGGGGAGGGGGCATGGCAAGGGGCGGCAGGACAGAGCGGGGGCGCTGAAACTACCGATCTCCCCTCTTGTGGGCCCATTGTGGGCGAGATGTCCGGCAGGACAGAGCGCTGTCCCGCCGGCAACATATCAATCTCTTCAGAAATCAGTGCCCCGGCCGCCCAGTCTTGCTCGGCCGGCGCTTTTGACGGCGCTCATCGGCTGCGTCTTCGTAAGAGCCGATGCCAGAGCGCTGGCGGACGATGGGTTTATCGTCGCGTTCCTTCGCGCCCCCCTCTGTCCTGCCGGACATCTCCCCCACAAGGGGGGAGATTGGCCGTGGCTTCGTAGGCACCGTTCCTTCGACGGGTTTTTCGGTCCGGCGCACCGTCATCTCGTCGAGCGAGTTCTTGCGGAACAGCGACCCCGTGCGGTCGCCCGGGATGCCGAAGTCGGAGCCATGCGCTTCCTGCGCCGATTGCTTCTTGAACAGCGAACGCGAGACCGCGCCAGCCGGCGTCGGCATGTCGGTGCCCGGTCCCATGTCGTCGATCGACGGCTTGGCGAAAAGCGGATTCTTCACCGGCACCGCGCCGTCGGCGCCCATCTCGTCGAGATGCGGCTTGCGGAACAGGCCCTTGGCGTCGTCATCGACGGAGCGGTGCACCGCACGTCCCTTGTTGTGCCTGCCTTTCTCGCGGCCGGAAACCGGGCTTTCCATATCGGCGTAGCGGGCAAGCGGGTCGTCCGAGATGGACAGTTCCATCTCCCGCAGCCGCTTGATCTCGTCGCGGATGCGGGCGGCCTTCTCGAAGTCGAGATTGGCGGCGGCATCGCGCATCTGCTTGTCCAGCGCCTCGAGATGGGTTTTCAGATTGTTGCCGATCATGGCGCCGGCATCGTCGGTGAACTGCGAGATGTCGGCGCGCACGTGGTCCTTCTCGTAGACGGAATCGAGGATGTCGGCGATGCGCGACTTGACCGATTCCGGCGTGATGCCGTTGGCCGCGTTCCACTCCATCTGCTTCTCGCGGCGGCGGTTGGTCTCCGCCATCGCCCGTTCCATCGAGCCGGTGATCTGGTCGGCGTAGAGGATGACCTTGCCGTCGACGTTGCGCGCGGCGCGGCCGATCGTCTGGATCAGCGAGGTCTCGGAGCGCAAAAAACCTTCCTTGTCGGCGTCGAGGATGGCGACGAAGCCGCATTCGGGAATGTCGAGGCCTTCGCGGAGCAGGTTGATGCCGACCAGCACGTCGAAGGCGCCGAGGCGCAGGTCGCGCAGGATCTCGATGCGCTCCAGCGTGTCGATGTCGGAATGCATGTAGCGGACTCGAATGCCGTTCTCATGCAGATATTCGGTGAGGTCTTCGGCCATGCGCTTTGTGAGAACCGTGACCAGCGTACGGTAGCCCAGCCTGGTCGTCTCACGGATTTCGCCGACGACATCGTCGACCTGGCTCTTGGCGGGGCGCACCTCGACCGGCGGGTCGATCAGCCCGGTCGGGCGGATGACCTGCTCGGCGAAGACGCCGCCGGACTGGTCGAGCTCCCAGCCGCCCGGCGTCGCCGAGACGGCGATCGACAGCGGGCGCATGGCGTCCCATTCCTCGAAGCGCAGCGGCCGGTTGTCCATGCAGGAGGGCAGGCGGAAGCCATACTCGGCCAGCGTCGCCTTGCGGCGGAAGTCGCCGCGATACATGCCGCCGATCTGCGGCACTGTGACGTGGCTCTCGTCGATGAAGATCAGCGCATTGTCCGGCACATATTCGAACAGGGTCGGCGGCGGCTCGCCCGGCTGGCGACCGGTGAGATAGCGCGAATAATTCTCGATGCCGGCGCAGGAACCGGTCGCTTCGAGCATCTCGAGGTCGAAGCGCGTGCGCTGCTCGAGACGTTGCGCTTCAAGGAGACGGCCAGCCTTTTCAAGCTCTTGCAGGCGGTATTGCAGCTCTTCCTTGATCGACTTGATAGCCTGATTCAAGGTCGGCCGCGGCGTCACATAGTGCGAATTGGCGTAGATCTTGACGCTCTTCAGCTCACCGGTCTTCTGGCCGGTCAGCGGATCGAACTCGGTGATCGCCTCGATCTCGTCGCCGAACATCGAGATGCGCCAGGCGCGGTCTTCGAGGTGGGCCGGAAAAATCTCGATCGTGTCGCCGCGCACGCGGAACGAGCCGCGCACGAAGTTGATGTCCTGGCGCTTGTATTGCTGGGCGACGAGGTCGGCAAGCAAGGCGCGCTGGTCGAGCCGGTCACCGACCTGCATCTGGAAGGTCATCGCCGTGTAGGTCTCGACCGAGCCGATACCGTAGATGCAGGAGACGGAGGCGACGATGATGACGTCATCACGCTCCAGCAGCGAGCGCGTCGCCGAGTGGCGCATGCGGTCGATCTGCTCGTTGATCGAGGATTCCTTCTCGATATAGGTGTCGGTGCGCGGGACGTAGGCTTCCGGCTGGTAGTAGTCGTAATAGGAGACGAAATACTCGACCGCGTTTTCGGGGAAGAATTTCTTGAACTCAGCGTAGAGCTGCGCGGCCAGCGTCTTGTTCGGCGCCAGGATCAGGGCAGGGCGCTGCGTTTCCTCGATCACCTTGGCCATGGTGAAGGTCTTGCCGGAGCCGGTCACGCCGAGCAGCACCTGGGTGCGGTCGCTTTGCTCGACACCCTCGACAAGGTCCTTGATGGCGGTCGGCTGGTCGCCGGCGGGCTCGAAATCCGACACCATCTTGATGGCGATGCCGCCTTCCGATTTTTCCGGCCGGGCAGGCCGGTGCGGCGTCCAAAGCTGGCCATCCTTGTGCAGCGGATTGCCGGATTCGATGAGCCTCGACAGTGCGGCGACGGTCGCGGTCACACCGCTCGAGGAAACCTGCTCGGCGTCCTCCAGGCTGATGTCGAGGCCGGCCACCGGGTTGAGGCCGGCGGCGGCGCGTTCTTTCGCGGATGCCGCGCCGCCCATCGAGGTGCCGCGCGCCGTGCGCCCGGGCGCAGCAGAGCGCTCGGGGACCTTCTTCGGCGCTTTAGCCTTCGGCTGCTTTTGCGCCTCGCGCTCGATCTGCCCGGCCCAATCGGAGATCGAGCCGGTGAGAGGCGCGCCGGAGAACTCGCTTTGCGGTGCTTCGGCGAAGCCGCCGCGCTCCAGGGGCTCGGCGGCGTCGAGGAATTCGGTCAGCGGACTGCGCCGTTTCGGCGCGCCCTCTTGCGCCGGCGAGGGCGTTTTCTTGTCGGTGCGTTTGGCCATGGCCCGAATATGGGAGGACTCGGCCGAAATGGAAAGAGCGGAGTGAAATGGCGGGTGCGCGCTGCCGAGCCTGCTGACAGAAGGCTGTCAGGAGGCATGTCGCACGCGCGGTTTCGTTTCAGTTGAACCACAGCGCGAAGGTCAGGAAGCCGGCGCCGCCGAACTCGCGCTGAATCTGATTGAAATCGTCGCTGGTGAGGATTTTTCCACTTTCGAGATAAGGCGCGATGGCCGTGCCGGTGATCGACAGGACGAGGTCGAAAGGTTTCGGCTCGTCGAAGAAGCGCTTCATGTTGATGCCTTTGCCGATGATGCGGAAATGCGGCAGCAGCACGCGGCCTTCAAGAAGGTCCTCAGCCATGGTCAGGGCGGCAAGCCATGCCTGCACTTGCGCCTCGCCGACCTCGAGGCCGGTGAGCGGGTTGACGCCCTTCTGCTGCGGTCCCGGCAGCCATTCGCGGTCATTGTCGGTTTCGGCGCGTATCGCTTTCCAGTCCTCGCGCGAAAGCCGGATCATCTCCAGCAGGTGACGGCGCGCCGCCTTCCGGCGCTCCGGCTCGATCACCGGCCAGTTGACGAGATGCACCAGCGAGATGAAGTCGGCAAAGCGCCATTCCGAGGCGAAGATGCTGCCGCTCATGCCGCCATCCGGCGGGACCAGCGCGTCCTGCAGCGGCAGTTTCGCGTGCGGAAACAGCATGTGGAAAGAGCCGTCGAACATGGCTTTGAAATCATGCGCCAGCCAGAAATCGGCCTGCGCCATCAGGAACTCGGCGTAACCTTGCAGCCAGAAGCCGTCGGCGCGGTCGAAGCGGAAGGCAAGCGAAGGGGCGGCATCGCTCGCGTCGACGCCGCGTGAGAGCGAGGCCATGATCGCGGCGATGCTTTCGTCCGGCGCGATGTTGCCGTCCTCGTTGAGATCGATACCGGCATGAGCGAGGTCGACCACCATGCCGATATCGGCATCGGCGGACACCGAGCCCAGCGTGGCGGCGGATTTCTCCAGACGGTCGCGGAAAGCGATCAGGATGGCGCGGAACTTTTCATAGGTCAGCGGCTCGGGACTGGGATTGTCCGGCACGGGCAGCCGCATCAGCGGCAGCATGAAGGATTGCGGGCTCTCGAAACCGTGCCGATGCAGACCGCTGGCCAGGATTTCCAGCGCGGTAAAGAATTCGCCGGCGCCGGCGGCATAGGCCGATGCCGGATCGCCCGGTGCCGCCGCCTCCAGTGCCGCCAAGGCAGTATTCCGATCCGCTACGGTCTTCGCCTCGAACAGGGCGGCCGGGTCGGGGCTAGCCGCTTTGGCGTAAGCAAAGGGCAGGAGCAGCAAGAGTGTGAGTGCCACAAGGCCCGACAGTCGCTTCACGATGGATCCTCCCGTCCCAATCCCGCCAGCCACAATATACGGATTTGCGGCGCTTCGCCTGCAGCTTTCTCCTGTCGCGCAGACGGTCTACACACGATGGCAAACGGTTGGGCATCGCGTGTCGAATTATCCGCTCTCCTACAAATTGTCGTGGCTGCCGCGTTTTCTGAAGCCGTCGCTTGGCGGCGACAGAAACGGTTTCGCGGCGCCGGCAGCGACGCTGATGGTGCCGGGGCCAACGCAAACTGTGCGGCTTGCCTTCATCGGCGACCTGTCGGCGGTCGCCAATCGCAGGGTGCCGGAATGCGACCCTGCGATCGCGGCGCTGCTCGCTTCGGCCGATCTCGTGGTCGGCAATTGCGAAAGCCCGATCGTCGAGCGGCCGAGCGCGGTGGCGGGCACGCGGCTTGGCACGCATCACGCGATGAGCGAACGCTTCCTGGCGGATTCGCTGGCAGCCGTCGGCATTGCCCGTGACAGGATCGTGCTGTCGCTCGCCAACAATCATGTCCTCGACCAGGGCGTTGCCGGCTTCGACGAGACGGTGGCGGCGCTGAAGCGGCTCGGCATCCGCACCATCGGCACCGCGGCCGGCGGCCCGGTCCAACACCAGGCCGCCGGGCCGCTGACGATCGGCTTCGCCGCGTTCACGCTTTGGCGCAACGCTGACGAGGCCGAATTTCGGGCGCGGATTTGCATGGCGGGCGATCCGGCCGAATGGCCGCTCGGGATCCTCGCGGACGTCGACTTGCTCTGCGCGGTGCCGCATTGGGACTGGGAGTTCCGACATTTTCCGAGACCTGCGACGCGGGCACTGGCACGACGGCTGGCGGGTCGCGGCGTCCGGCTGATTGCCGGCCACCACGCCCATGTCGTACAGCCGCTCGAGCGCATCGGCGATGCGCTCGTCGCCTACGGTCTCGGCGACTTCCTCGGCACGGCTTTTGCCAGGCAGCCATGGCCCGGCCGCATCGGTTCGATCCTGGTCGTCGACGTCCGCACGGACGCAGCCGCGCGAGGCAAGATTGCCGCTTACAAACTGCATTTCTTCATGCGCCTCGCCAAAGGCGGCCATGAGCGGCTGGTGCCGGTGGAGGCGCTGGAGGAGGGATTGTTGAAGCGCAAGGTTACCGAACGCCTGAGCGCGATCTTTTCCGGCTGACAGCCGACTTCTGACCGGACCGACTGGTCGCGGCGAGCTTGCCGCAAATGCAGCTGTAATGCGTTGGATGCAGTTCAGCAGTCGAAGCCGTATTGGGTGCGCATGTAGTCCGCCTCTTCCTTGGACATTTTCTTGAACATCACGCAGACGGTGAAGCTGCCGACCTGATGGCCGTCCCTGGTGTATCCCCAGTCGGAGATATCGTCCTTGGAGAATTCGATGTTCTGGCCGAATACGACGTTGCGGACGAGTTCCGGCTCGTTCGCCAATATGCCGACAAAGCCAGTGGCGGTCCGCTTGAAGGGGATGACCCAGAAATGCTCCGTCGCATGTCCGTCGACCACCATGACCTTCAGCTTGAACCTGCCGGTTCCCGGCGGCGGCGCGTCGGACAAAGCCAGGAAGTCGTCCAGGCTGGATCGTGCCCTTGCAATCGCCGCCGCCATTTCGGCATCGTCCGGGGCTACCATCACCGTTTTGTCGTCACCCTGATCGGTGTCCTGCGCTCGAACAGGCAAGGGCGCGAGTGCCAGTAACAAGCTTAGTGTGGCGCGAACGGCAAAGGTCATGAAGCCCCCCAACTCCAGGTAGGCGCTCATCTTCCCGCATCGTGCCGGCATTATCAATCAGGCACTGCATTGTTCCGACGCGCCAGCGGCGGCCTTCGTCTGCAGCGTTCCGGTACCCCTATGGTTTTTGCCGGGTGGTCAGTCTATCCGTCACGAGCGGATGGTAACGGGAACGGAAGCGCTCTCGGTCGTCAAAGAGTCGAAAGCGCCGAGCGCCGAGAGGACAGGACATGCGAATGAAACTTGGTGCCACGGCGATGATCCCGGCGAGGATGCAGACGTGACCTTGCCCGGCGGCAAGACGGCCAGGGTGCGGCTCGACCGCAACGACTTCGCCACTTTCTCCGGCGGCAGGTTTTCCTTTGTTCATCCGAGCAGCATTTCCGTCACCAAGACGGATCTCGGCGAGAGCATCACCCAATACCTCGCTGCCTCGGCCCTCGGCACCGTCGTCGTGGTGCAGGAATACGGCAAGATGATTCCGGTGTCGCTCGATCAGCTGATGCTGCAGGAGATGACCAAGGAGTCGGTTGAGGCGGGCGCCACGCTGATACAGGAGCCGACGACCCGCAAGCTCGCCGACGGCAAGCAGTTGACCGGTATCAAGGCCACGGTGAAGACGCGTACCGACAAGGCCGATTTCGAGATCGTCGGCTTCGGTCTTGCCGATCAGGGGCTGCTGTTCATCACGCGCATCGGCGATCAGGACACCGCAACCGAGCAACCGATGATCGACAAATTCTGGCAGACGCAGAAGGTCAAACTGTAAGGCGCGCTGATATTCAAGTGCCTGGAATACCAGTTTCGTGCGCTTCCGGTGCTGGATTACAGCCCGCTCGGCACCAGTCCCGCCAGCCAGTTCGCCGATCGCTTTGCCATGTCCACCGTCGCGTTGGCCGCGCGGCCGAGATCGGTCTTGACCACGGCATAACCAGCCTTGGTGCGATAGAGCACGGGGCTGCCGCCGTCGACCGCGGCCTCGAAGGCAACAGGCCGCGCAGCTCCCGTCTCGCTGGCCGTCACCGTCGTGCCGACCGGGACGCTCGGCCGACGGCTGAGCTCGGGCGGCAGCGGGGCGATGGTTTCGACGACGCGGTTCGGCGGCCCCAGCTCCGGCCTTGACGCCTTGGCTGCGAGCTCCGAAGTCGATGCCGACCCTTTGGTGCGGCAGATGCCGGAAACCAGCGGATAATTGAAATTGCGCTGATGCAGCATCTGGCTCTTCATCGCCGCTTCGCAGTCGGCAATCGTCGCCCATTTGGCGGGAGTCTCGCCGATATACTCGCAGAGCTTGGCGTCGCAGTCGCAGCCGACAATGGTCATGGCGACAAGGGCGGTCTTGATCACGGTCTTGTCCCTTTGAACTTCGTTCCCAGGCGATCAATCGCCGGGGAACAAGGCGGGATTTGGCCGCGATTGTGAATTGAGAGTGTCGGCGCATTGCTTGGCTTGCGACTGTGGCGGGGAAGCATCAGTGGCAGATGCTGGGGAGGTGCAGGACGCTGGGAAAAGGGCCGGTGAAAGGGCAGCCCAAAAAACAGTCGGCGCTGGGATTGCTCCCAGCGCCTCCCTGTCAGATCAGGAACCGGTTACGGCAGCAACTTCCGCAAAGTCGTCGCGCCAGGCCGGCCTTGATTTTGACGGTCCTGCCAGTCGCCACCCGAAGGCAGCGTCCGTTCCAGACCACGCCGATCTCCACCCTTGCGGGCTTTGCCGGCGCACCATCGAAGGTTTCACCCGCCTTCATGGCAGCATCGGTCCGCCGTCGGCGTTCGCACGCTTTCCGCGGCACCCGTAGGTCTCGGCATCCGTCCCTCCAGCAGGCGAACCTGCTCTCGTTCTGGGCCGTACGGGCCTCAGGAAATCCGCCTTGCGCTTCTGCCTTTCGGCCGGGGCGTTCGGTAGCCGCCTGAGATGGGTTCAATGTATGCCGGGTAAGGAATTTGCGGAATAGACGCGGACCTGTGGATAGCGGGATTATCGGGGACCGATGCGACAAGTCTCGGAATTTGCGGGCCGAACGCCTTAGACAGCCTGTCCCCATTTTCCGCGGTCCTTTCGACGATGAGCCTTGCCCCGCCAGTCGGCCCGCGTTTGAATGCCGGCAAAGTGCTGTGGCGCTGCATCAGCCGAGTCGCCTTGCGCTTCCACGCAATATGCCTCGGGGGAGATCAGGTTGAAGGTCGGGGTGGTTCTCAATCCGATAGCGGGAGGGGGCAAGCTCAAGCGGCATTGGTCCGAAGCCGCCGCATCGCTCAAGAGGCATTTCGGCGATTTCGAGCTGCGCGAGACGCAGACCAGCGGCGACGCCGAGCGATTGGCAATCGACCTCGCGGCCAGCGGGTGCGATCTGGTGATCGCGGCCGGCGGCGACGGCACCGCCAGCGAGGTGGCGGACGGGCTGCTGCAGGCAGAGCATGAGACCGGCCGAACCAGCGCGCTCGGCCTTTTGCCCTGCGGCACCGGTATCGATTTCGCCAGAGGGCTCGGCCTGCCCGACGAAATCGAGGAAGCACTGGCGCGTATCGCCGGCGCCGGCGCGCGCAAGGTCGATGCCGGCCGCGTCTGCTACATCGACGACCACGGCGCGCTCGCCAGCCGTCACTTCATCAACATCGCCAGCCTCGGCCTCTCCGGCGCCACCGATCGCGCGGTCAATGCGGACAAGCGCAAGGGCAGGGTCTCGGCCAAGGCGCTGTTCTTCTGGCGCACCGTGCTCGAATTCGTCCGCTATCGCTTCCAGGAGGTCAGGATCACCATAGACGACGGCAAGCCGGTCGAGGCGCGCATGGCGCTGGTGGCGGTAGCCAACGGGAAATTCTTCGGTGGCGGCATGATGATTGCGCCGGACGCCGATCTGTCCGACGGCCAGTTCGATGTCGTCATCCTGCGCGCCGCCGGCAAGCTTGGGCTGATCCGCGACATCCGTCTCCTCTATGGCGGGCGCCACCGCAACCATCCGGCGATCACCATCCTGCGCGGTCGCAAGGTGCTGGTCGAACCGCTGGGCGACGTTGAGAAGAACGGAGCGCTGGTCGACATAGACGGCGAGTCGCCCGGTCGGATTCCGGCGACGTTCGAGATACTGCCCGGCGCATTGACGCTCAGGTGTTGAATCACCTGCCTGAAGGTTTGATTCCGCCGGTGTGATTAGGCGATTGAAATAGCTGGCTAAAGTTTTGGCGGATTACAGTTCGAGCTTGGCCGGGAAGCCTGGCGCGCGAAGCTCCGTGCCGACCGCATCCTCCAGAAGCTTGACGATCTGGGTCGACCAGGCGCCACCGCCATACTCCCGCCTGCCGACCTCGAAAATCTGGTTGACGAGTGGTGCCAGTTGCAGCGGCACGCGGAAATCCCTGGCCATGCCCAACGCGAAACCGAGATCCTTCAAGGCCAGGTCCATGGTGAAGCCGACGTCGTAGGAGCCGTTCAGGATAAGCTGGCTTTCGGTCTCGTGGACGAAGCTGTTGCCGGAAGACGCGACGATGGCGTGATAGGCTTGGGCGAGGTCGAGCCCGCCCTGGTTGGCGAGCATCAATGCCTCGCCGGCGGCGACCAAATGAATGAAGGCTAGCATGTTGGTGATGACCTTGATCACCGCCCCCGAGCCGACCGGTCCCATCAGGAACGATTTGGCGCACATTGCCTGGATCGCCGGCCGGTGGCGCTCGTAGAGCGCGGCGTCCCCTCCTACCAGCGCGGTGATCTTTCCTGCCGCCGCCAAGTGCACGCCGCCGGTGACCGGACATTCCAGCGTCTCGACACCTTTCGCCGAAGCAAGTGCGGCCAGCCGCAGGATCTCGTCGCGGCCATTGGTCGACATTTCGATCCAGGTGCCGCCGGCGGCCAGGCCGTCCAGCAATCCGTCAGAACCGGCGAGCACAGCTTCGCTCACTTTCGGCGAGGGCAGGCAGGTGATCGCATTGCCGGCGCGGGTCGCGGCATCCGCCGGGCTCGCCGCCGCCGTAGCGCCGAGCGCGACCAAACGCGCAACCGCCGCTGGGTCACGATCGAAAACGGCAACAGCGAAGCCGTGGCGCAGCAGGCTGGCGGCAAGGTTGCCGCCGAGATGACCAAGGCCGATGAAGGCGTAGGCGAGGCGCGCGGTCACGGCATCAGCGGCGTCTGCATCATCTGCAGATGCAGGTCCTTGCCGCTATAGGGGTGCGCCTCGCAGATTTTCTCGTTGAGCTCGACACCGAGGCCTGGCTCCTTCGACGGGATGACGTGGCCATCCTGCCATTCGATCTTCTTCTTGAGCAGCGTGGCGTGAAAATCGTCCCACTGCTTCAACGATTCCAGGATGAGGAAGTTGGGCAGAGTCACCGCAAGCTGGATGTTGGCGGCGCCGACGATCGGCCCGCAATAGCAATGCGGCGCGACCTGGATGTGGTAGGCCTCGGCCATGGCGGCGATCTTCTTGGTTTCGAGAATGCCGCCGGAGCGGCCGAGATCCGGCTGCAGGATGGTCGCGGCGCGGTTCTCGATGACGCGCGCGAATTCGAATTTTGTCGTCAGCCGCTCGCCGGTGGCGATAGGAATCGAGGTGCCGCGAGCGACCTGCGCCATCACCTCGGGCATGTCCGGCGGCACCGGCTCCTCGAACCACAGCGGATCGTAGGGCTCGATTGCACGGGCCATACGAAGCGCACCGGAGGCGGTGAACTGGCCATGGGTGCCGAACAGGATGTCCGCCCTGGTGCCGACCGCCTCGCGGATCGCCTTGATCATGCGGGCGGAGAGGTCGATGTCGATCAAGCGCGGCTGATGGCCGTCATAGGCCGTGTAAGGCCCGGCCGGGTCCAGCTTGACGGCGTTAAATCCCTGCTCGACATATTCCAGCGCGCAGGCCGCGGCCATGTCGGGATCGTTGTAGACGTTCTGGCCGTGGGCGTCTTCCGAATGGACGCTGCCGGTGTGCGGATAGAGATAGGTGTAGGAGCGCAGCGTCTCGTGCACCTGGCCGCCGAGCAGCTTGTAGACCGGCTTGCCGGCCTCCTTGCCGATGATGTCCCAGCAGGCCATTTCGAGTGCCGAAAAGCAGCCCATCCCGGAAACGTCGGGACGCTGGGTGAAGCCGGAGGAATAGACGCGGCGGAAGAGGTTCTCGATATCGTGCGGATCGCGGCCGATGAGGTAACGCTCGGCCATATCCTCGATCATCTTGGCAGTGACATGCGCCGAGAAGGTGGCGTTGTAGGCCTCGCCATAGCCGACCACGCCGCCATCGGTGGTGAGCTTGACGAAGATGAAATACTTGCCGCCGATGCCGGGCGGCGGGTTGCCGACAACCCAGGTCTTGACGTCGGTGACTTTCATTTCTGATCCTCCAGAACCCGCTCGGCGCCTTTCCATCCGGTGAGGATTGCGGCGGCGTTGGTGTTGCCCGTGATGTTGTCGGGAAAGATCGATGCGTCGATCACACGCAAGCCCTCGAGCCCATGCACCCGAAGCCGTGGATCGACGACGGCGCGCGAAGCGTCCGGACCCATGCGACAGGTCGAGACGGGATGGTAGACGGTGCCGGAGCGCTTCCTGAAATCCTGAATCAGATCGGCATCGGAAGTAATTGACGGACCAGGCAAAACTTCTTCCTCGATGATCTCGGCCATCGCCGGCATCGAGGCGATCTTGCGCACGAACTTCACCGCCGCCAGCATCTCGTCGACATCGGCGTTGGTCGAATAGGCGTTCGCGGTGATCTTCGGATGGTCGCGCGGATCCTTCGAGCGGATCATGATCTCGCCGCGACTCGACGGCCGGCAATTGGAAAGTCCGATGGAGAAGCCCGGCCACGGATCGGGCGTCAGGATCGGGCGCTCGCCGCTCTTGGGGATGACGGTGGAGAAGGCCTGGAAATAGAGCTGCATGTTCGGCCGCGCCATCGACGGGTCGGTGCGGAAGAAGCCGCCGGCATTGTTCATCGACAGCGACAGCGGACCGGAACGCAGCAGGATGTACTGCATGCCGACCAGCAGCTTGCCCCACCAGGGCCGCAGGATCTGGTTCAGCGTCGGCAGCTTGCCCTTGAAGGTGTAGTTGATGCCGACATGGTCTTGCAGGTTGGCCCCGACATTGTCGTTGGCGTGGACGACCGGGATGCCGAGATCGCCGAGCAGCGCCGACGGGCCGACGCCGGAGAGCTGCAGCAGTTGCGGCGAGTTGACCGAGCCGCCGGAGAGGATCACCTCGCGGCCCGCGCGGACCCTCTTGGCTTCGCCGTTTTGCTGGTACTCGACGCCGACGGCGCGCTTGCCCTCGAACAGGATTTTCGTCGCCAGCGCGTTGGTCTCGACGCGCACATTGTTGCGCTTCATCGCCGGGCGCAGGAACGCGCGGGCGGCGGACATGCGGCGGCCGTTCCTGGTGGTGATCTGGTAGACGCCGACGCCCTCCTGGGAGGCGCCGTTAAAATCCGGATTTAACGGCAGTCCGGCCTGCTGGGCGGCCGCCAGATAGCGCCTGGTCAGCGGATGCACCGCATTCGAGCAATCGGTGATGTGCAAGGGCCCGCCGACCCCGCGCCATTGATCGGCGCCGGCCTCGTTGTCCTCCAACGCTTTGAAAGCGGGGAGCAGGTCGTCATAGCTCCAGCCCGGATTGCCGGCGGCGGCCCAGGCATTGAAGTCCTCGCGCGCGCCGCGGATGAAAACCATGGCGTTGATCGAGCTCGAGCCGCCGAGCAGCTTGCCGCGCGGCCAGTGGTCGGCATTGTTGCCGAGGCCGGGATCGGGATCGGCCTTGTAGTTCCAGTTGACGGCCGGATCGAAGAAGGTCTTCCCGTAGCCGAGCGGCATCTGGACATAGAAGCGGCGATCGCTGCCGCCGGCTTCAAGCACCAAGACCGAGAAGCGGCCCGAGGCCGAGAGCCTTTCCGCGACCACCGAACCGGCCGAGCCGGAGCCGACGATAATGAAATCATAAGTCTGCATGATGCGCGGGCGGGCTCCGAGATCCGGCGCTTACCCTAGACATTGCCGGCTCACGTCGTCGCTGGGGCTTCCGGCATGGCTTGTGAAAAAAGCGACCGAGCCGCGACGCGTCCTTCGCCTTCAGCAAAGCTTGCGACATCGCGATGGCATTGGTACGGCTTCAGGAAGCAGCGGCTGGAGGACCCCTCATGGTGCACTACGCGGACGGCAAGCCGCTCGGCGACCTGACATTGAGGACGCTCGCCATGCCGTCGGATGCCAATGCCGCCGGCGACATATTTGGCGGCTGGGTGATGGCGCAAATGGACCTGGCCTGCGGCATCCGCGCGGCCGAACGGGCCAAGGGCCGTGTGGTGACGGCGGCGGTCAAGGAGATGTCCTTCGCCAAGCCGATGAAGATCGGCGACACGCTCTGCATCTACACCCATGTCGAGCGCGTCGGCCGCACCTCGATGACGCTCAAGGTCGAGGCCTGGGCGCAGCGTTATCTCGCCGACCTGATGGAGAAGGTCACCCATGCCGATTTCGTCATGGTGGCGCTCGACGGCGACGGCAAGCCGAAGCCGGTCCCAGCCGAAAGCTGACGGCGAACGATTCCCCGGACAGGCAAATTTGTAACAACTCTTGCGCGGGACGTGCGTCCGACGACGTCCGATGGTTGCTTCCGCGCCCGAGGGTGCGTGCCGCTGGAGGAAAGACAATGCGTCAACATATGCTGAACGGCTGGCTCGTGGCAGCCCTTCTCGCACTCGCCTGTCTGCTCGGCATAACTGCCTATGTAGAAGTGAAAAAAGAGCTCCCGCGCACAGTGTGGATGCATGGCCTCGGGGCGGAGCAGAGTCAGGGAGCGATGCGCGCAATCTGCTCCTTGGCGCCGCGTGGCAGTACCACGTCAAAAGCCTGAATGGTCGTCTCAGACGCGACCAAAGCCGTCAGGGTCGGGCGGGGCACTAAAGGTTGATGTGCCCTCCGAATACGACAGGTCAAAAAGACACAACTGCAGACTCCTTGCGCAGTCAGCAACGCTGCGACGCGATGCTTGCAACACGTTGAGCTTCAAGGCTTTCAGGGATGCTCGCCATCGAATTTCGCGCGTGCCGCGCGTACTCGATTGGTATTCTTTCGTGCCCATTCGCCGAGTGCGCCAACCGGCACCAGCAACTCGTGGCCGAGCTCGGTCAGCTCGTAATCGACGCGCGGCGGAATGGTCGGGAAAACCTTGCGCGTGACAAAGCCGTCGCGCTCCAGACCGCGCAAGGTGATGGTCAGCATCTTTTGTGAGATGCCGCCGACGGCCGTGCGCAATTCATTGAAGCGCATCGGTCCGCCGCCCAGCTTGCCGACCACCAGAACGGTCCATTTGTCGCCGACCCGTTGCAGGATTTCCGATACGGCCCGGCAGTCCTCAGTGTTGTACGGGTGCCTCGGTAACAAAAATGTGCCTCCTTGCGCGCCACTTTGTCAGTATCACATATAGCGCCGGTATCCAAACGATACCGAAATTCCCCCGCAAGGAGAGCCCCCTTATGTCCAAGCCCAAAATCGCCATTGTCGTCGGTTCGACGCGCGCTGCCCGCTTCGCCGACGTCCCGACGCAGTGGATCGCCAAGATTGCCAAGACGCATGCCGACATCGACGTCGAAGTCGTTGATTTGCGCGACTGGCCGCTGCCGTTCTTCGATGAGGTCGCATCCTCCGCCTGGGCGCCGTCGCAGAACGAGGTGGCGCAGCGCTGGCAGAAGAAGGTCGCCGAGTTCGACGGCTTTATCTTCACCGCGGCCGAATACAATCACGCGCCGACCGCCGTCTTGAAGAACGCCATCGATTACGCCGCCAATGAATGGAACAAGAAGCCGGCCGGTTTCGTCGGCTATGGCAGCGTCGGCGGCGCGCGCGCCGTCGAGCAGCTTCGCCTGATCGCCGTCGAGCTGCAAATGGCGCCGGTCAAGTCGGCAGTGCACATCGCCTGGGGCGATTTCCTTGCGGTCCGCCAGGGCGACAAGAAGCTGGAAGAGATCGAACATCTGAACCAGGCGGCGGCGGCGCTCATCAATGACGTTGCCTGGTGGGCGAAGGTGCTGAAGGCGGCGCGCGCCGCCGACGCGATCGCCAGTGAAGCCCAGGCGGCTTAAGCCGCTTCATCCTCCCAAAATATCATCTACGGGCGGCGCTTGCGCCGCCCCTTTTATTTGCGGAAGCCTCGGTCGTCGACAGACGATCGCTCAAGGATTTCGCTCTGCTGCCGCTTTCATGTCAGACATACTGGAGAAAGTCGGATTTCAATTGGGCATCCTTCGGGCGCAACCTTAGTCGTTCGCGTGAAGTTTGAAACGCCGATCGTCGTAGAAATCCAGATATCCCGAATGGACGGGATCCGCGAGACGGCGGGATTTCATGTAAGCCTGCGCCACCACATGCGGACCGCCTTCAATGGGCTCAACCTCGATCGGGACGCGCAGGTTGCCGGGCTTGCCAACGGATTCGATCCGGTCAAGCCCAGCCAGGGCGCGGTCGTCGACCGCGTAGAGCTCGCCCCTGACGTGGAAGCCGAGACCCGGTTCATTGAACATCATCGGAGCGAAGCGAGGTCCGGCAATCAGCATCGGGAAACGCTCACGGGTCCTGCAGGCACCGATGCACGCGGCCCCGGACAAACCCGCCTTGTGAAGAGGAAACCCTCTCTTCAAGGTTCCGAACACGAAGAGGTTGACGAGCATTCTCCGGAACGCCGGCCGAAGCTGGAAGTTCATCCGTTTTCGCCATGTTCAGGGCAGGTGCAAATCCGCATGACTCAAGAATTCTCAATTATCCTGTCTGCGGACGAAGCCGCGAAAGCGGAGGCCGCCGCGGCGCTCTACCGCTATAACGTCGCCATCACAGGGACGGACGACCGCATTCCCATAGGCGCCGTATTGTGTGATGGCTCGGGCAAAGCTTTGGGCGGCCTATGGGGAAGGACCGAACTCGGCCTTCTGTTCTTGGACATGTTTTTCGTGCCCGCGCATTTACGCGGTCTGTCTTACGGCGCCCGGTTGCTTGCCGCCGTCGAAGAAGAGGCAAAGGCGCGGGGCTGCAGACGCGCCGTCGTGGAGACAAGCAGCTTTCAGGCGCCTGGATTCTACAGCCGCCACGCTTATGTGGAATTCGGCCGCGTTCCGTTCGGGTTCGATGGGCAGGCCCGCGTCTTTCTTCGCAAGGAACTGGCCTGAATGGACGTTGGGAAAACCCGGCAGATCCAGGCTCGCTATCGGCGCGCCATCGGACGGTGGCCGTCGGGCAGGCGGGTGGCGATCAGTTTGTCGATACGGCGGCCGTCGAGGTCGACCACCTCGAAGCGCCAGCCTTGCGCGTCCACGCATTCGCCGGTAGCGGGAAGGTGGTGCAGATGCGACAGCACATAGCCGGCCACCGTCTCGTAGTCGCGGTTCTCCGGCAAGTCGATGCCCAGCACCTCGGCCATCTCGTCAGCCTGCATGTAGCCGGCAAGCAGCCATGAGCCGTCCTCGCGTTTGACCGCGTTCTCTTCCTCGCCCGCATCGAGGTCCGAGCGGAAGACGCCGGTGATCGCTTCCAGGATGTCGGCGGGCGTGACGATGCCTTCAAAATGGCCGTATTCGTCATGGACGAGCGCCATGGGCACGTCCGATTCCCGCAGCCTTTGCAGCACGTCGAGCGCGTCTGCCTGATCATGGACGATTGGCGCGGTTCGCACATGCTGGCGCGGATCCAACACTCTGCCGGCAAGAAGGGCGGCCAGCACGTCGCGCGTCTGGATGACCCCTATCATGGCATCGACATTGCCGTCGCCCGCAGGCAGGCGCGAATGCTGGCTCTCCATCAGAAGCCGCTTGATGGCCGCCTCGTCGGATTGCAGGTTGATCCAGTCGACCTCGGTGCGCGGCGTCATCACTGCGCGCACAGCGCGGTCGCCAAGGCGCATGACGCCGGCGATCATGCGGCGCTCGTCGGATTCGATGGTGCCGTGATGCTCGGCCTCGGCGACCAGCATCTTGATCTCCTCGTCCGTGACCTTCTCTTCCGCCTCGCCGGCCTGGCCGAGCAACCACAAAACCGCGCGGCCGGAAATGTCGAGCAGAAAGACGAGCGGCGCCGATACCTTGGCGAGAATGGTCATCGCCGGCGCGGCGCGGACTGCGACGCGCTCAGGATCCCTGAGCGCGATCTGCTTCGGCACGAGCTCGCCGACGATCAGCGAGGCGTAGGTGATGACCGCGACGACAATGCCGACGCCGATGGGGTCGGCGATGTTGTCGCGGATGCCGGTCGAGGCCAAGTATTGAGCCAGTCGCTCGCCGAGCGTGGCGCCGGAAAAGGCGCCGGAAAGGACGCCGACCAGGGTAATGCCGATCTGCACCGAGGACAGAAACTTGCCGGGGTTGGAGCCGAGGGCCAGCGCGCGGCCGGCACCCCTGACATTGCGGTCGATCATCGCCTTGAGGCGGGCCGGCCGCGACGAGACGATAGCCAGCTCCGACATGGCCAAAAGGCCGTTCACCAGGATGAGGGCGGCCACAACGGCGATTTCGAGGTATAGCATGCGGCGTCAATAGCATTGCTGCGGTGCATTCGAAAATAGCGGGTTGGGCGTTTTTCGAATTGCGCGGTTTGCTGCTTCGAGAATGCCGGATGCGCTAGGGCAATTGCTTCAACACGCCAACCACCGCCATACCGTCGGTGAAATAGGGATCGCCGCCGCCGTTCCTGCCGTTTTTCGTCGCGCCGATCCCCGGGATCTCGCTGGTCGATGTCAGCATGCCTGCGGTGCTGAGGTCGCCGATCAGCAAGTTGCGCTCGGCGTCGATGTCCGCGCCGATATGGTGAGTGATGGCACCGGTGTCGTGGCTCAAGCCGACGCCGCGGTCGAAGCTGGCAGCGCCCAGCCAGAGCGGGCGGCCGTCGTCGCCGACGGTATTTGTCTGCCAGAAGCGGACGTGGTGGCGCCGGTCGGCGCTGTCGCCGACGGGCTTTTCGAAAGCGAGGTCCTGGGCGCGGCCTTCAAACAGCAGGCGGCTGATCGGCGCATCGGGATAGGGCCGGGAGAACAGGACGCTCTCGCCGATGTCGATCGCTGTCCTAAGCGTGACGGCGTCGGCCGTGTCCCAGCCGGCCACGGCAAAAGCGTGGACCACCTCCTTCTCGGTGCCGATAAGTCCGACATTGATCGGGTCGCCGGGAATGCCCTGCGGCGTATGCGTCACCATCTCGAAGCGCTGTGTGCGGAAGCCGCGCTCCCGCCACGTCCAGAATTCCGGCGCAGCAAGGTAGGCAAAGCCAAGATAGAAAGCACAGAAAGCCGCCAGCCAGATCGCCGCGCGTCGCCTAAGGCTTCGCTCACCCACGAGAGACCACTCCCAAGCCTGTGCCCGGCCCACTCTATGCGGTGTTGGGCCGGTTGGGCAGTAGGCCGAAGGTCAGCGGCAGGCGCGGTAGCCGTTCCTGCGATTCTTGACGTCGAAGTGAAAGTGGTTCCGGTGGTCGTAATTGTAGCCCGGGCCGAGGACCGTGTTGAAATATTGGCAGCCGTCGGCGCGAACATTGTTGAGGAAGCCGCGGGTGCGGAACGCAAACAGGCCAGGCTTGCGAACGTCGATGTCGTTGCCATTGTTGAGCTCGATGCTCATGACGTCGAGCGCATTGCCCTTGCCGTGCTCCGACAAGACGCCCTCGCCGGCGATCTTGCGGCAGGAATAGCTCGAGCCCTGGTGGATCGCCCTGACGCCGGAGAAATAGCGCCAGCGGGCTGCCGGCACGAGCTCGTTCCTGGTCCAGGCGGCGAAGGTCGCGGCCATGTTGCAGGTCAGTGTCGCTGCCGGTTTCATCTCGACGCTGCCGATGGCTGAAACTTTCACCGGGAAATCGATGCCGCACTGGCCTTCGTGGATCGGCTGGATGTCCTGGTAAACGACGCCAAGCCGTTTCAGTTCATTGCGGCAGTCGATCTCGCTGGCCGGCATCTGCTCGGGCGAAGACATCGGCTCATCCATACGCGGATAGGCTGCCTGGGTCAGATAGGGATCGGACGGAACAAGCCTCTGCATGCCGGAATATTGCGGAGCCTCGGGCATGGCGGAGGTCTGGCTGCCGACGTCGACGGCCGGCTGCAGCGAAAAGACATCGCCGGTGGTGCAGGCCGAGACCGCTGTGATTGCGAGCCCCGTTGTCATTCTGACGGCAACGGAGCGCGCACGAGTGCTTAGTCGCGCCAAGGCGAGGCTGGCGCCAAATATTGCGGCCATCGAAAGGCATCCTGTCCCCGGATGGCACAAGTCTAGTCGGCAAGAGTAAAGGAAAGATCAGCGCCGGCATTCACGCCTGGGGCCGAATTGCGGCATCTGTTCTTCGCACCCACTCATTGGCAGAACGTTCCGCCATTCCGTCTCGGTTCGAGGTCGAAGTGGAAGTGCAGCGCATGGTCCGGATCGCTGCCTGGGCCGAGCACCGTCTTGAACGGCCCGCAGGCGGCCTTGCGGATCGTGTTCAGGAAGTTTGCATCTTTTTCGGGCGGCACCGGGCCGACCTCGATCGTCCTGCCGTCGGAGAGTGTGAAGGACGCGATGTCCAGCGCATTGCCGAAGGCGTGCTCCGAAAGCTTTCCACCACCGTTGCGCGGGCGGCAAACAAAGGCGGAGGCCTGGCCGATCGATTTGAGATCGGCGCCAAATTCGGCCTTCGCGGCGGGTTGGATGACTTCGACGGCAAATCGTGCCGCAGCCTCCGCCATCTGGCAGTTGAGTTCGGCTCCGCCGCCTATACTGATCGATTTTCCTAATGTTTTCATGACGATGGGATAGGGAATGGAGCAGCCGATCTCGGCGTCGTGTTCGGCCTTGTGCTCCTCGAATTCGACGCCGAGCGTCTTGAGGCGCTCACGGCAGGCAACCTCCTCCGCCGGCATCTTGTCAGCTGGCAGCTCAGCGGAGCGCGGATCGGGCAGTATTTTGTTGTCGTGGGTATCAGCCGGCTTTTCAGGTGGCTTCGGTGCGGCAGCGGGCGGCTTCGGTTCCGCGATGTCGGGTCGTTGCGTCGGAATCGGCACCGCAGACGGCGCCTCAGGTTCGCCTTCCGTGTCGGTTGACGGCTCGGTGGCCGAAGGCTCGGGATGCTGCCGCTTTCCCTCACGAGACTTTTCCTGATTGATCGGGTCGGATGCGTCAGCGTCCTTTGGACCGGCAGCCTTCTGCTCTTCCAGCGTTGCGGTGCCGGCCTTTTGCGCTTCCGCGGGCCGTGGTTCTGGCACCGGAGCATCGGCGGGCAAGATCGGCTGGTCCTGCGTTTGCTGTTGCGCCAGCTTTGGCGCGACTTGCTGCTTGCCGCGCGATCTCACGCGGTGCTTGCTCCTCGGCCGCAGTGGTTGATCCGCCCGCTGCGTCAACGGCTGCTCCATGCGCGGTGTCAGCGGCTGCCTGTGACGATGCTTGGCATCGGCCGGCGTGACCAGCAAAATCCCCGCCGCCAAAGGCAGCGCCAGTCTGCAAAATCCGGAAAAGCTCAGCCTCGCCATCGGCCGGAAACGGGCCGGGCATCGCAAGGTTGCCTTGAACGCCGCGGCGCTGCGATCAAAATCGGTTACCGGTTCGTTACGCGCCGATCGCCTCCAGGCCTTCCTCCAGCCAATCGGCGAGCTGCGGCAGCCCGAGCAGGTACTTTGCGGTGCGCTTGTTGGCGCGCTCGCGCGCGGCCGCCACCGCGTCGACCCATTCGGAAGCTTCGTGGTCGCCGCGGCCCACCCAGGCCAACGCTACGAGCTCGGCCGCTTCATCGACGTTGAGGTCGTTGATCAGCTCGCGGAACTCCTCCTCGGTGAGGTCTTCCGATGCCTCCTCGACAAGGCCGTCGTGATGATGATTGTCGTGCCTGTCGCCATCGAACTCGACCTCGTGCTCGGCGCCGTCGTCGTAGTCCTCGTTGACGGCTGCGCTCAGCGCCTTGGCCTTCAGGATGAACAGGCGCACGGTATCCGGGTCGATGGAAAGCTCCCATTCCTTCTCGAGGCGCTGCTGCACTGGCCTTTCTCCTCGTCGTGCGCTCGACTGATGATAGCGGATTTGCGGCCCGCGTCACATCCGTTCGCAGAGGCGATGCGCTCCCCGACCTCCAAATAGTTTGGCTTTGACAGGTTTTCGGGATGAAACCGCATCGAAGCGGCGTTAATCTGCCGTTGTCACGCTCAAGGAGGCTCCGATGCGCAGACGTTTGCTTGTTCAGGTCTTGGCTGCTGCCGTTAGCCTGCCGCTGTTCGCGGCGCCTGCATTCACCGCCGGCGAGGGCGGTGGCGGTGGCAGCCAGACTACCACTCAATGCAAGAAGGGTCAGGTCTGGGACAAGAAAAAGAAGAAATGCGTCGTGCCGCAGTACGGCATGCTGGATGACGACAGCATCTACGAGGCAGGCCACGATCTGGCGATGGCCGGGCGCTACGACGAGGCGATCTCGGTGCTGGCGCTCGCCGCCAACAAGCAGGATCCGCGCATTCTCAACTATCTCGGCTATTCGCATCGCCATTCCGGCCGTGTCACGGTCGGCCTCGGCTATTACGAGGAAGCGCTGCGCATCGACCCCGACTACACGCTGGTGCGCGAATATCTCGGCGAGGCCCATCTGCAAATCGGCGATCTTGCCGGCGCGCAGGAGCAGCTCAAGGAAATCGAGAAGCGGACCGGCAAAGGCTCGCGCGAATACGGCATGTTGTCAGAGCAGATCGAGCGTTTCCTGAGGAGCTGATTCTTCTCAGATGCTTTTCGAGGCCGGCTGCGAGCAATCGCAGCCGGTTTTTTGCTGCCGGCATTGCGGATTTAGCGCCGGATGGCCTTGCGAAAGCGGTGGTGATTTTACTGAACTTCATTTTTGAGCGTGAAAATCGCGCGGAGATCGCTATATTCAGGGAAATTGTGGTGAAACGGTTCCGTTAGCCCGAGGCTGCCGGACCGTTTTCTTTTTGTACCCAACGACAAGGCTATTCCCGAAAAGCGGGGGTAGTGGCAGGAAAGGTCAGGCATCATGATCAAGGTCCCGATGACAGGCGAGGGGTTCGCGTCATTGAAGGAAGAACTGCGCTGGCGCCAGCAGGAAGAGCGTCCACGCATCATCGAGGCGATCTCCGAAGCGCGCTCGCATGGCGACCTGTCCGAAAATGCCGAGTACCACGCGGCTAAAGAGTCGCAGAGCCACAATGAGGGCCGTATCAACGAGCTCGAGGACCTGATCGCGCGCGCCGAGGTGATCGATGTCTCCAAGCTCAGCGGCGACAAGGTGAAGTTCGGCGCCACGGTCGTGCTCGTCGACGAGGACACCGAGGAAAAGAAGACCTATCAAATCGTCGGCGACCAGGAAGCGGACGTGAAGTCCGGCCGTATCTCGATCTCTTCGCCGATCGCGCGCGCGTTGATCGGCAAAGAAGTCGGCGATGCCATCGAGGTCAACGCCCCGGGCGGCGCACGGGGTTACGAGATCGTCCAGGTGCAATTTATTTGAGGGCTAGACTGGCGTTTCCGATCTGAGCGCCAGCAGCCGCTCTGCTTCAGCCATCACTTCGGCCGGCGTGACTTTGCCGCCGGCGGGCGCCAGCAGTGTCGATGAATAGGGCCCGCGCGGGCCGGTCAGGCCGGGCTCCGTCGCCAGGAATATGGCGACGGTCGGCAGGCCGAAAGCGCTGGCGAGATGGGTGAGGCCGGTGTCGGCGCCGATGACGAGCGTCGACCGGCCGAGGATCGCGGCGACATCCGCTAGCGGCGATTTCGGAACCAGCACCGTTTCCGGCACGGCGCCGGCGATCGCCTCGGCAACACGCTTCTCCGCTTCGTTCGACCAGGTGACGATCGGTGTAAATTGCTGCGACACCAATCGGCGCGCAGTCTCGACCCAGTCTTCGACCGGCCATTTCTTGTCTTCGCGGCTGGTGCCGTGCAGCAGGAAAGCCGTTTTACCTTCGACGCCGGAAAGTCCGCCTGCCGGCGGCACTATGCCGGAGCTGAGCGTCGAGAGGTCCGCCTGATACCCCAGCGCCAGGCCGAACAGGCGTCTGGTGCGCTCGATGGCGTGCAACTCGCGCGGCACGGCGTATTTGCGCTCGTAAAGCAGCGTCGCCGAGGGCTCGCGGGCGCTGGAGGGGTCGAAGCCGGCGATCGGCGCGCCGGATTGCTTGGCGACCACGGCCGATTTCAACAGCCCCTGTGCATCGATGACCAGGTCATAGCGGCGCGAGCGAAACGCACGTCGCAGGCCGGCCATCTCGCGCCATGTGCCGCGGTCGAACGGCTTCTTGCGCCAGCGCCGGATCGCCACCTTGTGGATGGTTCCGATCGCGGGATGCAAGGCGACGATGGCGGCAAAGGCCTCTTCCACGCACCAGTCGAAGCTTATGTCCGGGCGATTGCGGAGCGCGTCCTCGACGGCCGGGAAGGTGTGGATGACATCGCCCATCGATGACGTCTTGACGATGAGAACCCTCATGCGGCCGCAGGAATTTCAAGCAACCGGTCGGCGGCGGCGGCGACCCGCGCGACATCGAGCGTCTTAAGGCAGTTGAGATGGCCGAGCGGGCAGACCTTGCTGTGGCAGGGCGAGCAGGAGAGGTGCAGCCAGATCAGTTCCGAACGATCGGTCAGCGGCGGCGTGTTTTCGGGCGAGGTCGAACCATAGACGGCGACGATTGGCGTGTCGACGGCGGCAGCCACATGCATCAGTCCGCTGTCGTTCGAAACGGCTAGCTTCGCCGCGGCGATCAGGTCGATGGCATCCTCCAGCTTCGTCCGGCCGGCAAGGTCGACGGCGCCCGGCGCAAGCCTCGCGATCTCGCCGGTGACCTCAGCGTCATTCTTCGAGCCGAGCAAAGCGACGCCCAGGCCTTTTGCGATCATCCCGCGGGCTAGCTCGGCATAGTATTCGCTCGGCCAGCGCTTCGCCGGGCCGAACTCGGCGCCCGGCAACAGGGCGACGAATTCTTTTGCACCCAGCCCGAACCGCGCCAGCAGATCGGCCTGATTGGCCATATCGACGGTGAGCTTCGGCGGGCGAAAGGTGCCGCCGCGCGCCAGGCCGAAATAGGCCTGAGCCGTGCGCCGCTTCACCGCATCGGGCAGCGGAACGATGTCGGTCAGCAGGCCGTAGCGCATTTCCCTCAGATGGCCGACGCGGCGCGGAATCCGGGCGAAGAACGGGATCAGCGCCGATTTCCAACTCCCCGGCAGCACATAGGCCATGTCGTAGCGGCCGCGCAGCAGGCGACCGAAGCGCCTGCGGCTGCGGAATTCGAGCGTGCCGGGCATCAGTGGAAAGTCGATCTGGGAGCGTATTTCGGGCATGCGTTTGACCAGGGGCGCTGCCCAAGCCGGCGCGAGCACGTCGATGGCCGCATTCGGATGCTTTTCCTTCAGCGCGGCGAACAGGCACTGGGCCATGACCATGTCGCCCACCCAGCGTGGGCCGATCACGAGGATCGTTGGGCTTTCAGCCATTGGACATAGTCTCTGACGCCGGTTTCGACGGTGCGGAATTGGCCATTGTAGCCGGCCGCGCGTAAGCGGGACATATCCGCCTCGGTAAAACTCTGATAGCTGCCCTTCAGGTGTTCGGGGAAGGGAACGAACTCGATCTCACCCTTGCCGAGCGTGTCGATCACCGTCTCGGCAATGGCGCGGAACGGCTGGGCGCGGCCGGTGCCGCAGTTGAAGATGCCGCTTGAGCCCCGCTTCCATAGCCATAGATTGACGTCGGCGACGTCGCCGACATGGATGAAGTCGCGGCTCTGCTCGCCGGGGCCGAACCCGCCATAGGCGCCGAACAGCTTCGGGTTCTGGCCCTGCTCGACCTGGTTGAACAAATGGAAGGCAACCGAGGCCATGGCCCCCTTGTGCGCCTCGCGCGGCCCGTAGACGTTGAAATAGCGCAGGCCGGCGACCTGCGAGTGATCGGTGTCGAAGACATTGCGGCGGACATAGTCGTCGAACAGCTTCTTCGAATAGGCGTAGACATTGAGCGGCCGCTCGAATTCGGGCTCTTCGCGAAACTCGCTGCCGCCGCCATAGACCGAAGCCGAGGAGGCATAGAGGAAGGGCACCCGCAGCGCCAGGCAGGCGTGCAGCAGGCGCTTCGAATGAGCGTAGTTCACGTCCATCATGAACTTGCCGTTCCATTCGGTGGTGGTCGAGCAGGCGCCCTGATGGAAGACGGCCTCGATGCGGCCCAGCCCGCCATCCTCGAGCCGGGCCGGAAGCTCGTCCTTGTCGAGATAGTCGGTAATGCGGAGATCGGCCAGATTGGCGATCTTGTGGCCGTCGGTCAGATCGTCGACGACCAAGATATCGTCATGGCCTTCGGCATTCAGCGCGGCGACGATGTTGGAGCCGATCATGCCGGCGCCGCCCGTGACGATGATCATCCTTGTGAGCCTTGTTTCGTTGCCGATTCCGGCCCTTATAGGGGAGGCGCGAGCAGGTGTCGATAAAAGGTCCCCGGTTGTGGAGCATCGGCTACGACGAATGTAGGGATGGATCGGCAGAACGGCTCGCGAGATAAGCTCTGGCGCGCCGAACGGTACGTCTTCGGTCGAAGCAAGCTATGGTGCCTTTGAGGGCCGTGGCATGAGCCGTCGGTGTGCGTTCTTGCCGTTGGTATAGCCATGACATCCGATTTAAAGCCCGGCCTTCGCCACGTTCAAACCCTGCGGGTCGACGACTCCCTGACGGTTCCGGCAATGACAACGGCCTTTGCGGGTTTCGGCGACATGCCGCCGGTTTTCGCCACCGCCTTCATGGTCGGCTTCATCGAATGGGCATGCGTCGAGGCATTGCGTCCGTTCCTGAGCAGCCATGAGAGAACCGTAGGCACCCATGTCGACGTCAGCCATGTCGCCGCGACACCCGTCGGCATGACCGTCACCGCCGATGTCGAGCTTGTCGCGGTGCAGGGGCGAACGCTGCGCTTCAAGGTATCGTGCAGCGACGAGAATGGATTGATCGGCGAAGGTTTCCACGAGCGCGCGGTCATCGACCATGACAAGTTCATGGCCCGCGTTCTTGCCAATCAGGGCAGACCGGTTCGTCGCCACAGTGAGGCCGCAAAGCTCCCGCTTCAGTCGGCTCCTATCGTGAGGGATCAAGATGCCGTCGACCGAACTGCTTATCGCCTTCTTCGTCACCTCGGCTATCTTCGCCTACATTCCCGGACCGGCCATGCTCTATGCCGCCGCGCAGACCATGGCGCGCGGGCGTTGGTCGGGGCTGACGGCGGCGCTCGGCATCCATCTCGGCGGCTATGTCCATGTCCTTGCCGCCGCAACCGGACTGTCGGTGTTGTTCCATGCCGTGCCGCCGCTTTACATGGCGGTCAAACTTGTCGGCGCGCTGTACCTGATCTGGCTCGGTGTTTCGCTGTTCCGCGCCAAGATCGAGGGAAGCGGCACGCTCCCTGTGATCGAGCGAAAATCGGCGCGTCGCGCCTTTTTGGAAAGCATCACGGTCGAGGTGCTCAATCCCAAGACAGCCATCTTCTTCATGGCGTTCCTGCCGCAGTTCATCGATGCCTCGGCGACCTTTCCGGTTTGGCTGCAGTTCGTGGTGCTGGGAACCGTCGTCAACCTGATGTTCTCGTCGGCCGACATCGTTTGCGTCTTTCTCGCCGGCGCGATGATTGCGCGCCTGCGGCGCTCCGGTCGCGCGCAGCGCCTTATGCAGCGCGCAGGTGGCGCCGTGCTTGTCGGTCTCGGCGTCCATGTCGCCTTGCAGAAGAGCTGATTCGTCCGGCGCCTTGGCCGTGCGCCATACGGCCGCCGTTGCGCTGGCCCCGATTGCGGTATATCGGCATCGCGAAGAATGAAGAGCGCCGGTTTCCGGCGCTGCAACCCCGATCAAGAACCGCCTTTTTCGGCGCGTCCCAGTGAGATGATCAAGCACCATCTGCCTTCCCCGGAGCCCTTGCATCGCACCATCGCCCACTTCGGCGAGGTCACCGCGCTGGTGGTCGGCGATTTCATCCTCGACCGTTTCGTCAACGGCGTCATCGAGCGGATCTCGCCTGAAGCGCCGATCCCGGTGCTGCATGGGCGGGGCGAGGTGGTGGCGCTGGGCGGCGCCGGCAACGTCGTTTCCAACATCGTCTCACTGGGCGGCGCCGCCATCCCGGTCTCCGTGATCGGCGCCGACCAGGCCGGCGACAATCTCATGCGCATGCTCGGCGATCTTGGCGCCGATACGGACGGCCTTGCACAGCGGCAGGACCGCATGACCTCGTCGAAGAGCCGCTTCAGCGCGCTTAACCAGCAGGTGCTGCGTTTCGACGAGGAGGAAATCAAACCGTTGTCCAGTGGCGAGCGGGCGACGCTTGTCGAGCATTTCCAGGCTGCCCTTGCGCGCGCCGATATCGTCATCCTGTCCGACTACGGCAAGGGCATCCTGCTCGACGGCGTGGCGGCCGAACTGATCGCGATCTGCCGCGATGCCGGAAAACCGGTGCTGATCGACCCGAAGGGCCGCGACTATGCGCGCTATGCCGGGGCGACGGCGGTCACGCCCAACCGCAAGGAACTCGGCGAGGCGGTCGGACGCCCGGTCTTCGGCGATGACGAGATCGTCGCTGCGGCACGCGACCTGATTGCCGCGCATGACTTCGAGTTCATCGTCGCGACGCGCAGCGAAAAGGGCATGAGCGTGGTCTCCGCGGAGGATGCCCGCCATATCTCCACGCAGGCGCGCGAAGTGTTCGACGTCTCCGGCGCCGGCGACACGGTCATCGCCACCTTCGCGCTGTCGCTCGCCGCGGGCGCCGACCGGGTGCAGGCTGCTACAATCGCCAATGCCGCCGGCGGCGTGGTCGTTGGCAAGCGCGGCACGGCGCGGCTGACAGTGGAGGAGCTTTCCGGCGCGCTGTTCCGCTCGCATGGACCGGTCGCCCACAAGGACGCCATTCTCGACGCCAATGCGGCGGCCAGGATGGTGGCGGCCTGGAAAGAGGAGGGGCTGTCGGTTGGCTTCACCAATGGCTGCTTCGACATTCTGCATGCCGGCCATGTCAGCCTGCTGCACGCCGCGCGCAGCCGATGCGACCGGCTGGTGCTCGGCTTGAACAGCGACGCCTCGGTGCGCCGGCTGAAAGGGCCCGGACGTCCGGTCAACGACCAGCACGACCGCGCCTGCGTGCTCGCGGCGCTCGCCTCGGTCGATGCCGTTGTCGTCTTCGAGGAAGACACGCCGCTCAAGCTGATCGAGGCGCTTCTGCCCGACATCCTGGTCAAGGGCGCGGATTACACGATCGAGACCGTGGTCGGCGCCGACGTGGTGCAGAACGCGGGCGGGCGTGTGGTGCTGGTCGACCTCGTCGCCGGCAAGAGCACCACCAAAACCATCGGCAAGCTGCGCGCCGGCGGCGCGAATTGAGGGTTTCATGTCCGAGCTGAACGACTATCTGGTCCGCTCCGCGGCGGCGATCTCGGCAATGGTCGAGCGCGATCTCACCGGCGAGATGGAGCGCGCGGTGAGCGCGGTCGTGAAGGCGCTGTCACACGGCAAGGCGCTGCTGATCTGCGGCAATGGCGGCTCGGCGAGCGACGCCATCCACATCGCCGGCGAACTGGTCGGCCGGTTTCTTAAAGAGCGCAAGGCCTACAATGTCATCGCGCTGCCGGCCAATGCGGCGGTGCTGACCGCCTGGGGCAACGACTACGGCTTCGACACCGTCTTCTCACGCCAGGTCGAGGCGCATGGGTCGGAAGGCGCGGTATTGCTCGCTATCTCCACCAGCGGCAATTCGCCGAGCATCCTTGCCGCCGCCGAGCAGGCGCGGGCCATGGGCATGACGGTGATCAGCCTCACCGGCGACACCGGCGGCAAGCTCAAGCCGCTCACGGACATCTTGCTCAACGTGCCGTCGACCTCGACGCCGATCATCCAGCAGGGGCATCTCTGCCTCTATCACCACCTGTGCGAGGCGGTCGAAGCGCGTCTCAGCAATGGCTGACCGCGAAGGGGATTTTCCGCTCGTCGAGCCTGGCCTGTGGATCGAGCGGATTGGCGCCAAGGCGTTTCCGGCTGGCCTGCCGGCACTGTTTCTAGACCGTGACGGCACCATCAATATCGATACCGGCTATCCTGACGATCCGGACGCCATGGTGCTGCGCGACGGTATCGCGCCTGCCATAGAAGCCGCGAATCGGCGCGGCATTCCGGTCATCCTCATCACTAATCAGTCCGGTATCGCGCGCGGCTATTTTGGCTGGGACGCCTTCGCCCGGGTCAATCAGCGGGTGCTCGAACTGCTTGCCGAGAAGAACGCAGCCGTCGACATGGTGCTGGCCTGCGCCTACCACGAGGCCGGTTCGGGCCCGCTGGCGATCGCCGATCATGCGATGCGCAAGCCCAATCCGGGCATGCTGCTCGAGGCAGGGCGCCGCCTCGGCCTCGATCTCAAGCGATCGCTGATCGTCGGCGACAAGCCGGCCGACATGGAAGCAGGCCAGCGCGCCGGCCTGGAGCGCGGCTGGCTTGTCGATGGTGAAGCCATGGCGATGGGCGGGCTTTCGGTTTTGCCGCTGCGCGGGGCGCAGGACCTAGAGAGCCTGCTGACCGCGATACGGTCGCTCTGATCCCACATTGATTCAAGATTGATCGCCAAATCGCTGTTTTTCCAGCGGCTTCATCGGAAGCCGGCGCATTAAGCCGGAAAGGCGACCAGCCCCTCGTCCTTGACCCGGCGGATGGTCAGCGCGGTGCGCACCGTGTCGACATTGGGCGCCGAGGCGAGCTCCTCGATGACGAAGGTCTGGAAGGTGCCGAGGTCGCTTGCCACGGAATGCAGCAGGAAATCGGACTCGCCCGACACCATCCAGGCATCGCGAACGATCGGCCAGCCCCTCGTCCGCTCGGCAAAAGCCTTGAGCTCGGCGTCGGCCTGATGGTGCAGGCCGATCAGGCAGAAGGCGACGACATCCATGCCGAGCGCCGGCGCATTGAGGAGCGCACGGTAACCGCGGATGATGCCGGCCTCTTCCAGTCGCCTGACGCGGCGCAGGCAAGGCGGCGCCGAGATGCCGACGCGGCCGGACAACTCGACATTGGTCATACGACCGTCACTCTGCAGCTCTCGCAGGATCTTCCAGTCGATGGCGTCGAGATCGGCTTTGAGCGGCATGATCGGCTTTCGCGCAAGAATCTTTCGCGATTTTGTAATTTGGTTTCGCGCGCGAGGCCATCCCTTTGCGATGATTTTTCTGCAACTGGCTGCGATATGGCCCTGTATACCGCTATGAAGCTTTCCGGGGACGAAGGCCAAGCTGCCTTGCTGGCTTGGCGGGCAGCACTTACATTACCGGCAACAAAACCACGGCCCTCGCGCCGCAGGGGACTTTTTCATGAACACCAAACACGCGCCCGTTCTCATCATCGGCTCCGGGCCGGCCGGCTACACCGCGGCGATCTATGCCGCCCGCGCCATGCTGAAGCCGATGCTTGTCGCCGGCCTGCAGCAGGGCGGTCAGTTGATGATCACCACCGACGTCGAAAACTATCCGGGCTTCGCCGATCCGATCCAGGGCCCCTGGCTGATGGAGCAGATGCTCAAGCAGGCCGAGCATGTCGGCACCGAGATCGTCAACGACATCATCACCGAGGTCGACCTCAACGTGCGGCCGTTTCGCGCCACCGGCGATTCCGGCACCGTCTACACCGCCGACGCTTTGATCATCGCCACCGGCGCGCAAGCCAAGTGGCTGGGTATCCCGTCCGAGCAGACGTTCATGGGCTTCGGCGTCTCGGCCTGCGCCACCTGCGACGGCTTCTTCTATCGCGGCAAGGATGTCGCCGTGGTCGGCGGCGGCAATTCGGCGGTGGAGGAGGCGCTCTACCTCGCCAACCTCGCCAAGAGCGTCACCGTGATTCACCGCCGCAACGATTTCCGCGCCGAGCGTATCCTGCGCGAGCGGCTGTTCAAGAAGGACAATGTCCGCATCATCTGGGATAGCGTCGTCGACGAGATCACCGGGCAGCCGGGCAAGGCACCGCTGCCGCCTTCGGTCGACGGCTTGAAGCTGCGCAATGTGGTGACGGGCGAAGTGTCGCGGCTGCAGGTCGATGGCGTCTTTGTCGCGATCGGCCATGCGCCGGCGGTCGAGCTTTTCATCGGCAAGCTGAAGCAGAAGCCGAACGGCTATCTGTGGACGGCGCCCGATTCGACCCGTACCGACGTTCCCGGCGTTTTCGCCGCCGGCGACGTCACCGACGATGTCTACCGGCAAGCGGTTACAGCTGCCGGGCTCGGTTGCATGGCCGCGCTCGAGGCGGAGAAATATCTGGCGGGGATCGAGGTTCACCGCGAAGCGGCGGAATAATCGATCGGCTGAAAAAAGCCGTTTAAAAGCCTGATTTTTCATTCAGACGCCAAAGGCAACACGAGGGGAATCATGGCGCTGGACTGGGACAAGCTACGCGTGTTTCACGCTGCGGCGGAGGCTGGGTCGTTTACCCATGCCGCCGAAACGCTGCATCTGTCGCAGTCGGCGATCTCGCGGCAGGTCAGCGCACTGGAGCATGACGTCGGCGTGGCGCTGTTCCATCGCCACGCGCGTGGCCTCGTGTTGACCGAGCAGGGCGAGATGCTGTTCCGCACGGCACATGACGTGCTGATGAAGCTGGAGACGATCAAGTCGCGGCTGACCGAGACCAAGGATCGCCCGTCCGGCGTGCTGAGGGTCACGACAACGGTGGGGCTCGGGGCCGGCTGGCTGACCGAGCGCGTGCAGGAATTCATTGAGCTCTACCCCGAGATCAGCCTGCAGCTCATCCTCGCCAACGAGGAGCTCGACCTCACCATGCGCCAAGCCGATTGCGCCATCCGCCTGCGCCAGCCGCAGCAGCCGGATCTTATCCAGCGCCGGCTGTTCACGGTGCATTTCCACCTTTATGCGTCGCCTTCCTACGTGGCGAAGTTCGGCAAACCGGCCTCGATCGCCGAGCTCAGGAACCACCGGATCGTCACCTTCGGCGTGCCGGTGCCCTCGCATCTGTCGGAGCTGAACTGGCTGGAGACGGTGGGCGATTTCGAAGGCGGGCAAAGGGTGCCGACGCTGCAGATCAACGACATCCTGTCTATAAAGCGCGCGGTCCAGGGCGGCGCCGGCATCGCCATGCTGCCCGACTACGTCATCAACAAGGACTCGAACCTCGTCCAGTTGCTGCCCGAAACCGAGGTGCCGTCCTTCGACACCTATTTCGCCTATCCCGACGCGATGAAGAACCAGGCGAAGCTGCATGTGTTCCGCGATTTCATCATCGCCAAGGCGCGCAGTTGGTCCTACTAGCAGGACCTGCCGATGTTCGGGTGGTGCCGGCCTGACCTGGCCCACGACAGGGACTTAAGCGCGCCATGGCGTGGGGCAGCCAGCCGGAGACAGCGCGCCCGGGACGGAGACAAAGATCAAGGCGCTGCCGGCAATTGCCGAAAAAGTTCGCATCGGGCTCTCCTGCCGCAGAAATAAACGCGACCAGCCCAAGTTCGCATCATTGTGAATTTACCGTATTTCGGCACCGGAATCTGACCCGGTTTCCATATCAGCGATCGCTTTCAGTCCGGAACGGCTCTGGATTCGGCGATTTTTTCTGGTCCTATCGGTTCTCGCGACGGATTAGACCACAGCCTACCTCTTTTTGCATGCGTGTGTTGCAAAATAGATGCTTGTTTCTTGAGCATGATGAGCACATATATAGTTCATCTCCAGGGCGCGTTCTCCTCCCATTAGCGCCCTCGAGTGTTCCCCTCTGGAGGTTAGCCCTAATCGGCACTTCCAATCAAACTCAGCCGGATCTTTATTGATCCGGCTTTTTTGTTGCGCCGAAGTCACGCCGACACCAGAAATGCGTGCGCGCGGCCCGCGTAACAGTGACATGTAACATCGGGTAACATGTCGCAGACGCACTCTATCGATTAGGTAGATCATAGGACGCGGTTGGTCGGTCCGGGAGATGGGGGCATCACTCGGACAGGCCGGGCTCAGGCAGCTACCGCGTCCGATCCATTTCCTGATGCGGCGGACCTGCCGTTGCCTCCCAAGGAAGACAGTCCGCAATAAGAACGGCGCCCGGACGATCCGGGCGCCGTTTTCGCGTCTTCAACAAGATCCGATCAGGCGGCCTTGCCGTTGGCGTTCATCGCCTCGTCGGCGAGGCGCCCGGTCAGCTCGGCCATATGGTCGAAGACGGCCTTGTAGCTGGCGACGCCTGCCGTCGCCGAGCGCAGCTCGATGATCAGGTCGCCGATCTCGGCCTGGGGCATGGTCGCTTCGACCACGTCCCAGCCCGGCCAGCCGGGCCGCGCGTCATAGCCAAGGATCTGGCCGCGCCGCTGCGGGATCAAAGCGATAATCCTCGAAGTCGCATCTGAAGGCGTGACGATCTCGACCTTCATGATCGGTTCCAGCAGAACCGGCGAACAGGCCGCCATGCCTTCCTTCATCGCCAGCTTGGCCGCCATCTGGAAGGCCATGTCGGACGAGTCGACCGCATGATAGGAGCCATCCGAAAGGTTGACGGCGACATCGACCACCGGGAAGCCGAGCGGACCGGATTTCAGATAGTCGCGGATGCCGGTCTCCACCGACTGGATGTAGGTTTTTGGCACGACGCCGCCGGTGATGGTGTCGGTGAACTGGAAACCCGTGCCGCGCGGCAGCGGTTTGATCTCGATCACCACGTCGCCGAACTGGCCGTGGCCGCCCGACTGTTTCTTGTGGCGGCCGCGCTGCTGTGCGGATTTGCGGATCGTCTCGCGATAGGGAACCGCCGGCGAGTGGCCATCGATCGGGATCTGGTTCTTGCCCTCCAGCCGCTCGCGCACGACGCGCAGGTGCATTTCGCCATGGCCCGACAATACGGTCTCCGCGGAGTCCTGGTTGTGGTGCAGGCTGAGCGAGGGGTCTTCCTCGGCTAGCCTCTGGATCGCTGCCGACATCTTGACCTCGTCCTTGCGCTCCTTGGGGCGCAAAGCGAATGCGAACACCGGTTGCGGGGGCTCCAGCACGATCAGCGGCTTGATGCCGCCCTTGGCCGAACTCAGCGTTTGGCCGGTCCTGACATTGTCGAGCTTGCCGAGCGCGACGGTATCGCCAGCCTTGGCCGACGGCAGCTTCAACTGGTCTTTGCCAAGCATCTTGTAGATGCCGGAGACCTTCGTCGTGTCGCCGCTGGAGAGGAAGAGTTCGGCCGCGTCGGCCACCTGGCCGGAAAGCACACGCGAAATAGACAGTTTGCCGCCATGCGCGGTGTGGATGGTCTTCATCACCTGCACGACCGTCTGGCTGCCATCAGGCGCGCCAAGGCGCTTGCGCGTCGCCTCGACGTCAGGCGCGTCGTGGCGGATAGCCTTCAACAGGCGCAGCACACCGTTGCCCTTCTCGGCGGTACCGATCAGCACCGGCGTCACCGAGCCGGCGCGCAGGTCAGCGGCAAGGTCATCGAAGATCGCGTCCTTCGGCGGCTCGATCTCCTCCAGCAACTGCTCCATCAGCTGGTCGTCATGGTCGGCCAGCGTCTCCAGCATCGAGAACCGTGCCTCGAGCTCGCGCGCCTTGTCGTCGTCCGGAATCTCGGCGACCTGGCTTTCGGCATATTCGCGGTAGACATAGGCGCGCTCCAAGGCCAGATCGATCGAGCCGATGACGACACCATCCTTGCGCAACGGAATCTGGCGCAGCAGCAGCGGCGCCGAACTGGCCGGCTGCAGCATCTTTAGCGTCTCGCGCACGCCGGCGACCGCCTTGTCCACCTTGTTGAGGAACAGGATGCGCGGCACGCCGAGATCGTCGAGCTTGCGCATGATGAGCTGAAGCGCGGGTATCTTCTTTTCGTCCGCTTCGGCCACGACCACGGCGACATCGCAGGCGGCAAGCACCGGCTCCGCCTCGAAGGCGAACTCGATGGAACCGGGGCAATCGACGAAGGTGAACTGCTCGCCCATGAATTCCGTCGTGGCAAAGGTCGCCTCGACGCTCATGGCGTGGGCGCGGGCTTCTGGCGAATGATCGGAAACCGTGTTGCCCGATGAGACGGGATTCTGGCGGGGAATGGCGCCCGTGCGGGCGAGGATAGCTTCAAGAAGTGTCGTCTTACCGCTTGCGAAGGGACCGACTATGGCGATGCATTTCGGTCCCGTGCGTCGTCCTCCGGCGCGATTACCCATGGCTGACCTCCACTCAGGCGTTTCCCTGGGAGCGGCGGCCGGCCTGTTCAGCCGTCGCGGGCGGGGTTGTTGCTCACCACCTGCCAAGGCCATCGTCACACGGGTTAGCGGAGAGGGCAAGGAAAATAGGAAATGCGCCGGCTTTGGTTTTGTGCTCGGTTTCGAACAGCCCGGTGGCTCAAGCGCTCAAAGGCGATTGCGTCGGTCGCCATATAGCAAGAAAATGACCTCCCGCTGCGGCGGACGGTCCCTAACGATTTGAGAGTTTCTACGATGAAGATCATTGCGTGCGGCAGCGTGCCGACGATCATCGCGCCTGAAAAGTATTTCACCGGCAAGGTGCTGCAGACGCCGATCATCGAGAAGGAGGCGCCGGCGCGGCTGAGGGCAACCCTGGTCAGTTTCGAATCGGGCGCCCGCACGCATTGGCACACGCACCCGCTCGGCCAGACGCTCTACGTTACGGCCGGCGCCGGGCTTGCGCAAACGTGGGGCGGGCCGATCGAGGTGATCAGGGCCGGCGACGTCATCTCCTTCGCGCCGGGCGAAAAGCACTGGCACGGCGCCGGATCGAAGACCATGATGACGCATGTCGCCATGCAGGAAGCGCTGGACGGCGTCCATGCCGAGTGGCTCGAGGCGGTCTCCGACGAACAGTATGGCGGCTGATTGCCGTCCAACAAAAACCCGGCGCGAGGCCGGGTTTTTGTGGATGGCGGCGTTGCCGATCAGGTCAGCGACGCAGTGAAGCGCTGGATGCGGGTGCAGGCTTCCTCCAGCAGCGCCTCCGATGTTGCGTAGGAGATGCGGAAGTTCGGGCCGAGGCCGAAGGCCGATCCGAACACAACGGCAACGCCTTCGGCGTCGAGCAGCTCCGAGCAGAAGGCTTCGTCATTGTCGATGACCTTGCCGGCCTTCGTCTTCTTGCCGATCAGCTCAGCGCAGGACGGATAGACGTAGAAGGCGCCTTCCGGCGATGGGCACGAGATGCCGCGCGCCTGGTTGAGCATCGACACGACGAGGTCGCGCCGGCCCTGGAAGATCGCCTTGTTCTTGGCGATGAAGTCCTGCGGGCCGTTGAGCGCCTCGACGGACGCCCATTGCGCGATGGTGCAGGCGCCGGAAGTCTGCTGGCCCTGGATCATGTCCATTGCCTTGATCAGCGGCACCGGGCCGGCGGCGTAGCCGATACGCCAGCCGGTCATGGCATAGGCCTTCGACACGCCGTTCATGGTCAGCGTGCGCTCGTAGAGGCTCGGTTCGACCTCGGCGATGGTCTTGAAGACGAAGTCGCCATAGGTCAGGTGCTCATACATGTCGTCGGTCAGCGTCCAGACATGCGGGTGCTTGAGCAGCACGTCGGCCAGGGCCCTGAGTTCACGCTCGGTGTAAGCGGCGCCCGATGGGTTGGACGGCGAGTTCATCAGCAGCCATTTCGTCTTCGGCGTGATCGCCCTTTCCAGCACCTCAGCCGTCAGCTTGAAGCCGGTGTCGATCGAGGTGTCGGCAAAGACGGACGTGCCGCCGCAGATCGCCACCATTTCCGGGTAGCTCACCCAATAGGGGCGCGGGATGATGACCTCGTCGCCGGGGTTCAGCGTCGCCATGAAGGCGTTGAACAGGATCTGCTTGCCGCCGGTGCCGACGATGGTCTGCTCCGGTCGGTAGTCGAGATTGTTCTCGCGCTTGAATTTTTTGGCGATCGCCTCGCGCAGCGGCGCGATGCCGGAGACCGGCGGGTACTTGGTCTCGCCACGGCGGATCGCCTCGATTGCCGCGTTCTTGATGTTATCGGGCGTGTCGAAGTCCGGCTCGCCGGCGCCGAGGCCGATGACGTCACGGCCGGCATTTTTCAGCTCACGCGCTTTCTGCGTCACCGCGATGGTCGCGGAAGGCTTCACGCGGGAAAGGGCGTCGGCAAGAAAGGCCATGACAGAGCGTCTCCAAGAGAAGGGCGCGGCCAGGAGCGGCCGCGGCGCCTCTCATGTCGCATCATCGGGCCAAGCGCAAGCATTGTCGGATGATCCAGAGGTCAAGGTGGCGTGAGCGGCAACTATAAATTCATCAACGAGCGGTAAACCCTTGGCTGGCAGGATGGCAGATCGAATTGCGCTTACTCTGCGGAGCGAGGGACCTTTGTCGCGCAGCATCGGGCTTGCCCATATCATCCGTCATGATGACGGCACCTCAAGCGGTGTCTGGGGAATCTACACGCTGCAGAGCGCCTTCCAGCCAATCTTCGCCTTCGATGGAGGCAAGCTTTCGCTCGTCGCCTTCGAGGGGCTTATCCGCCCGTTCCGCGACGGTGAGCCGCAATCGCCGATGAGCTTCTTCGGCACTTGCCCCGCAGGCGACCGGCTGCACATCGAGGCGCTGACCAGGACGCTGCATCTGCTCAACGCCGGCGGCTGTCTGCCGCAAGAGGCGTCGATCTTCGTCAACTTCGATCCGTCGGTGTTCACCGACCGCGCCATCGTCGACAAGGCGCTGCGCGACATGCGGCTGGTGCTGCACGAGGCCGGTATCGACCCGCGCCGTATCGTGTGCGAGGTCACCGAGCAGAAATCGGCTTCGCAGGAAACGCTCTACAGCTTCGTCGAGGCGCTGCGCGCCAACGGGTTCCGCATCGCCGTCGACGATTACGGCGCCGACGAATCCGACATCAACCGCATCAAGGAATTGCGGCCGGACATCGTCAAATTCGACGCCAACTGGATCACGCAGCTGATGGAGTCCGGGGCCGGATTCGCGCTGCTGACGACGATGGTGACGAGCTTCGAAAATCAGGGCATCCGCACGGTTTTCGAAGGCATCGAGGAAGGCTGGCAGCTCGAGCTCGCCGAGAAATCCGGGGCGTCGATGGTGCAAGGCTATGTGCTTGCCCGGCCGGAGCTGGCCTCGACCAGTCTTCGCGTCTTCGGCAAGAGCGTGCAGGCGCCCGCGGCCGGGGAGGGCAAAACGATCGCGGCCGCCAGTCCCGCTCCGGTGGCGTCAGCTCGCCCGACCAAGGCGTTTGGGCGCAAGGTGACGCCATGATCGGGCGGCCCGACAGGCAGCGCCCCGAAAGGCGGCGAAGTGTCGCCGAAGCGATCTTCGAAGACGAGATCGGCCTTCAATTCGGCGTCTATGGCGAGTTCCGGCTGTGGAGCGCCTACCAGCCGATCTTCGCGCCGCGTGGCAGATCGCTGCAACCCGTCGCCGTCGAGGCGCTGATCGAGCCGCGGCGCGTCGCGACGCCCGTTGCGCCGCAAGTTTTCTTCGACAGCGTCGTGGCAAAGGACCGGCTGTTCGTCGAGACGATGTGCCGGATGCTGCATCTCGGCAACTACCGCAACATCGGCGTCGATGGCCTTACCCTGTTCTTCAGCTACAATCCGATGATCAACGATCATTTCGGGCGGGCGCTCGCCGAGATCCGGCTGATGGCCAGGCATCTCGGCGATTTCGGCCTCGAACCGGCCATGCTGGTCTGCGAGATCACCGAGCAGGCAGCCGACGAGCATGTGCTCGCCGGTCTCGTGCGCGAGATGAGGCGCGACGGTGTCCGCATCGCCATCGATGACTTCGGCACCGGACATTCGACCGAAGCGCGCATCGGCCTGCTGTCGCCCGACATCGTCAAGATCGACGGCGGCTGGTTTGCCGAGTTCTGCCGCCATGCCGCCGCCGAGCGGTTCTTCCGGCCGCTGGTTTCGACGCTGCACGACCGCGGCGCCAAGGTGCTGGTCGAGGGCATCGAGCATGCCACGCATCTGCGCGTCGCGCTCGATGGCGGCGTCGACCTCCTGCAAGGATATCACCTCGCCCGCCCGGCGATCGCCGGCACCATCTTCAACGAAGAGCCGCTGGCGATCGATGCGCTGCTCGGTATGGACAACAAGGTAGTGCCTCTGCATCAGCGCCGCTGATGCTTTCACTCAAAAACAAATCACTGGATGAACCCCGCACAGGCGAGTTAGAGGCCTCCGATCGTTCGTCGCGCGCGGAGAGGGCCATGATCCTTTATGACATGATCGACAGCGGCAATTGCTACAAGCCGCGTCTGTTGATGGCAAAGCTCGGCATTCCCTTCACCCGCATCGAAGTGAGCTCGCACACCGGCGAGACGCGCAAGGCCGACTATGTCGCCAAGAACCCCAACGCGATGGTGCCGCTGCTCGAGCTCGACGACGGCCGACGCATCGCTGAATCCAACGCCATTCTGCTCTATCTCGCCGAAGGCACGCGCTTCCTGCCGGCCGACAGATATGAGCGGGCGCTGGCCTATCAGTGGCTGTTCTTCGAGCAGTACAGCCACGAGCCCTATATCGCGGTACGCAAGGCGCTGCTCACATTTCCCGAGAGGGCTAAGGATGCGACGCCGGAACGGTTGGCGCTGACCTTGGAGCGCGGCAACAAGGCGCTCGGCGTGATGAACAAACATCTGGAGCAGAACGCCTTTTTCGCCGGCGGCATCTACAGCGTCGCCGACATTGCGCTCTATGCCTACACTCACACCGCCGAGATGGGCGGTTTCCAGCTCGACGCCTATCCGGCCGTGGTGGAGTGGCTGAAGCGGGTCGAGACGGACAAGAGGCACGTGCCGATCGAGTGGGTTGGGCCAATCTAGTTCTTCCCCACGCCGTTTCCAAATCTAAGCAACAAAAAAGGCGGGACAATGCCCGCCTTCCTATGCCGGTAGCCTGATCGGGAGCGTTGGGCCGGGCCGGCAGCTATCTGCTGTTCCAGCTTGTCGGGTCCTTTCGCTCCGGCGCGCTTATCGCACGACCGTCAGTACATCCGTGACTTGCCGCCCGCTCCAGGCTCTCGCCCGGTGCGCGTCGCTAACTAGGCGCATTGTGCAATGCCAGGCGATCACGCCCGGCTGCAAAATGCCAGCGCCAAATCAGGCTGCCTTGCTCAGAGACCCAGCAGCGGACTTGCCGGTGCGGCGGTCCTGCTCGATCTCGAAGCTGATCTTCTGGCCTTCAACGAGGGTGGTCATGCCAGCGCGCTCGACGGCGGAGATGTGGACGAAAACGTCCGCGCCGCCATTGTCGGGCTGGATGAAGCCATAGCCCTTGGTGGCGTTGAACCACTTAACCGTACCAGTTGCCATGTAGAGTCCTTCACATTTGCTTCGTTTGACCGGACCAAAGCCCGGCCGGTGGTATCGAAATTTTGGAGATAGACGTCAGCAAACGCGAAGATCGCGGCCCGATCGATCGGCCAAATTCAATGCGCCGGATATAGTATGGTTCGCGAACGAAAACAAGATGGCGTTACCGGCATGTGCCGCGATAGCGTCCAACGGAGCCCACTGCGCTTGGAAGGTTTGCAGCCGGGGATGCGTTGTGGAGGGAAGATACGCTTGCTGTTGCGGGAGAAGATCATGAGGAAAATTCTGCTTGCCGCCTGCCTGATGTTGGTGGCCGCCGAGGCGCAGGCCGTCTCGCGCTACGACCCGACGCGCATGAGCTGCGACCGCGTGCGGGCGACGATCGCCAGGCAGGGCGCGGTCATCCTGCGCTATCAGTCGACGCGCGTGCCGGGTCTGCCGCTTTATGACCGCTATGTGCGGGACGAGCGCTTCTGCAACATGGGCGAGGTGAGAGCGCGGGCCTATGTGCCGAGCGCCGATACTAAATCCTGCCCCGTCTATATCTGCAAACGGCCGGACTTCGACCGGCATTTCCGACGGCGGATCTTCCCACGCCATTAGAGTCCTTTCGGCAAGCTGTGTCAGAACGCGAATGATGCCTGAGCGGCCGGCGGCGGACCGACCCGCACGCCTTCCATGGCCAGCATCTTCTCCTTGGTGGCGGAGCCGCCAGTAGCCGAGAAGCCGCCGATCTTGCCCCCCGCGGCAAGGATGCGGTGGCAGGGAATGACCAGCGGCACCGGATTGGCGCCGAGGGCTGCACCGGTTTCGCGGGCAAGCCCGGCATGGCCGGCCCGCTTGGCCAGTTCGCCATAGGTGGTGGTCTCGCCGAAGCCGAGCTTGCGCGCAGCGTCATAGATGGCGAGGCGGAAATCGTCGACGCCGTCGAGATCGACCGGCACGCCGGAGAAATCGACATCCTCCCCGGCCGCATAGGCCTTGATCGAGGCGATCAGTTCGACCACCCATTGCGGCTGTTCGGTGGAGGTAGAGACGCCGGCATGGCGAAACAGGCGGCGCTCGACCGCTTCGCGGCTACGCTCGGGCAGGCAGAGCCGGATCAGGCCCTTTTCGCTCCAGGCGACGCCCATGAAGCCGATCACTGTTTCTAACACTGCGTGGCCGGCCGTGATTGGCAATGCCTTTTCCATGGTGCGCTCCTTTCCGCAAACTGCGAAAAACGGGTACATCTCCAGTACAGATGGGGAACAATATCGCAGTTTGCTTCGAGTCTCGCCACCCGAAAGCTGCACACTGGCCCTGATTGCCCGGTTGGAATCGCTGGTGTAAGGACTCTTCAACAACCGACAATCGGACCTGCAGGGCTTGGCAGCGAAAATCATCCTCACCGCGATCGGCGTGCTCGTTGCCGCTGCCGGCCTCAGCGGCTGTACCTCGACCTCACAGATGAAACCCTCGCCGGCGCTTGCGGCGGCATCGACGCCGGCCGCCGAGGACGACACACCGACCATCGCGCTGCCCGAAACCGTTGCTGTGCTGCCGGAGCCTTCCGGCCTCGCTCAGGTGCAAACGGCGGCGCTGACCGGCGATGCCGTGGCCCTGGCGACGGCACCTGGGGCGACGGCGCCTGGCGCGACGACGGCTGGCGCGCCGTTGCCGCCGCCCGCGCAACCCGGCGCCGCCCTTCCGCCGCCGGCGCAACCTGCCGCGTTCGCCGGCTCGACACCCGTCGCCGGGCAGTTTCCGCCGCCGCCGGTGCTGCTGGCCGGCGCATCGCCGACCGGCCCCGGTGCGCTCAAGCAGGCCGCCGCCTACAAGAGCGCCGCTGTTGCCATGCCGGTCACCGGCCAATCGGCGAAGGTGGCTCCCATGCCGGGCGTGCAGCAGGTCGCCTATGTGGTGCCGCAGAACCCGGCGCTGCTTGCCCAACCGGGCCAGCCCGAACAGCATGCCACAGGTCCGCGCGCCGAGATCGAGCGGCTGATCGAGAAATATTCGGCGATCTACGAAGTGCCGGTCGATCTGGTGCGCCATGTCGTCAACCGCGAGAGCACCTTCAATCCGAAGGCCTATAATCACGGGCATTGGGGGCTGATGCAGATCAAGCACGCGACCGCACGCGGCATGGGCTATGACGGGCCGGCAGCCGGCCTGTTCGACGCCGAGACCAATCTCAAATACGCTGTCAAATACCTGCGCGGCGCCTGGCTGGTCTCGGGCGGCAATGCCAAGCGGGCCGACCAGCTCTATCAGACGGGCTATTATTACGACGCCAAGCGCAAGGGCCTGCTCGATCAAACGGGTCTCGGCGTCGACCGGCGCCGCCTGCAGCCGGGCGCCTGAGCGCCGGCAACGAGGCGCGTCCCATCGGTCTTTGGGGCAGTTGCATGCGTGACACTGACAGCCGCCGGCCGCCGGCCCCCAACGATGTCCGCCTTCGCAAGCTTCTCGACGATGCGCTGACCGCGCCGCATTGGCCGGAAGGCTTCGTTATGCGCCCGTTCGAGCACAGGGATGCGCAGGCCCTGCACGCACTGCTGGAAGAGGCATTCGACGACGGCGCCGCAGGTCCGTTCGACGAATGGTGGCAGCGCATCTCTGGCGATACCGAGTTCGATCCGGACCTCTGTTTCCTGGTCATCGACGGCAAGGGGCTGCTGGCGGGCGCCGCGCTTTGCTGGGCGTCGGGCTTCGTCAAGGATCTCGCCGTTCATCCGGACTCGCGAAGGCACGGCATCGGCGAGGCGCTGATGCGGCACGTGTTCCTGACTTTCCGCGACAAAGGTGCCGCCCATGTCGACCTCAAGACCAACACGGTGAAGAACCCCGCAGCCTTCAGGCTTTACGAGCGGCTGGGCATGGTTCCGGTGGCCTGGGAAGGCTAGGCGCTTCGCAGCATTTGCCTTCAGCGACACAACCGAATGCAGGGCGCATTGTGAACCGCTTCACACAAGCTGACGTTAGGACATGCTAATGCGTCGTGGTGCAGGGCGGCCGATCGGCGGATCGACGCTGGCAAGGCGTCGGAGAGGCTGTGCCGGCATGCGTCAGCCACTCCAAGGCGGGCTCCGGGGCGGCGGGTTTCGGAGCCCGCCCGCTTTGGGCCTGCGGCCAATCGCGAGATCTCCCTAAACTGAGTGACTGGGGTCAGTCCGCTCCCGGACCCGTCCCCGATGGCCATGTCGGGAACCCCGAAGCGTCGCTCCGCATTCAATGCGGGCGGAGGGTCATCATCAGCCGACGCGGCAAGGTCCGCGTGGACGGTTCCGAGGCGAGGCCCACCAGCATGAAATTTTACCGCGCATTCCTTGCACTTGCCGTCGGCGTGATGCTCGCGGTGGCGCCGGCTCGCGGGGTCGAGCTGTCGATCGTGTCGGGCGACACGGGCAACGGCATCAAGGTCTTGCGCGAGATGCTCGACCGCTACCAGAAGCAGAGCGGCAACAAGGTCGACGTCGTGGTGATCCCGCCGTCGGGCACCGACCAGTTCGGTCAGTTCAGATTGTGGCTCGCGGCGGGAAACAGCGACATCGACGTCTACCAGACCGACGTGATCTGGGCGCCGCAGCTTGCCAGCCAACTCGTCGATCTCACCGCGGCGACCAGGGATATCGTGGCCGAGCACTTCCCGTCGATCATCCAGTCGCAGACCGTGAACGGAAAGCTGGTGGCGCTGCCGATCTTCACCGACGCGCCGGCACTCTATTACCGCAAGGATCTGCTCGACAAATATGGCGCCAAGGTGCCGACCACCTGGCAGGAACTGGCCGACACCGCCAAGCTCGTCATGGACAAGGAGCGCACCGCCGGCAACAAGGACCTGTGGGGTTTCGTCTTCCAGGGCAACGCCTATGAGGGGCTGACCTGCGATGCGCTCGAATGGGTGATGTCGAATGGCGGCGGCCAGATCATCGAGCCCAACGGCACGGTCTCCATCAACAATCGACAAGCCGCGGCCGCGCTCGACATGGTCAAGGGCTGGATCGGCACCATCGCGCCGCCGGGCGTGCTCGCTTACCAGGAGGAGGAATCGCGCGGCGTCTGGCAGACCGGCAATGCCGTCTTCATGCGCAACTGGCCCTATGCCTATGCGCTCGGCAACAGCGAGACCTCACCGATCAAGGGCAAGTTCGATGTGGCGCCGCTGCCGGCAGGAACCGGCGAAGACGCCCGGCCGACTGCAACGCTCGGCGGCTGGAACCTCGCGGTTTCCAAACATTCCAAGCACCAGGACGCGGCGATCGATCTGGTGAAGTTCATCGCCTCGCCCGAGATGCAGAAGTATCGGACGCTGAGGACGTCCAACCTGCCCACCATCAAGGCGCTCTATGACGATCCCGATATCGCCAGGGAACAGCCGATCGTCCCGCGATGGAAGCAGATATTCCTCAACGCGGCGCCGCGCCCTTCGGCGGTCGCCAAAATCAAGTACAACGAAGCCTCGAGCCAGTTCTGGACGGCCGTCCACAACACCATGTCGGGCGACGGCAGCGCCGCCGACAATCTGGCCGATCTCGAAGCCAGGCTGACCAGGCTGAAGGGCAAGGGCTGGTGAGGGCGATGCCTGTGAGCCGCTCGCGCCTGATGCGGCAACGCGTGCGCTCGGCCTGGCTGTTTCTGGCGCCGATGCTTCTGGTCCTTGCCGCCGTCGCCGGCTGGCCGCTCCTGCGCACCTTCTACTACAGCTTCACCGACGCCTCATTGGCCGATCTCGACGCCCGCCAATGGGTCGGCTTCGACAATTATTTCTCGATGCTCAGCATGCCGAGCGGCCGCGTGCTCTATGACGGGCTACTCGCCGATCCGGTCTGGTGGCGCGCCGTGTGGAACACGCTGCTCTTCGCCGTGGTGTCGGTGAACTGCGAAACGGTCCTCGGCATGATCGTGGCGCTCGTTCTCAACGCCGACTTCAGAGGCCGCGGCTTCGTCAGGGCGGCGATCCTCATTCCATGGGCGATCCCGACCATCGTCTCGGCCAAGATGTGGCAGTGGATGCTCAACGACCAGTTCGGCATCATCAATGCGGTGCTGCTCAACCTTGGCCTGATCGACGCCAAAATCGCCTGGACCGCGAGCACCGACACGGCGATGATCGCGGTGCTGATCGTCGACATTTGGAAGACGACACCGTTCATGGCGCTGCTTTTCCTCGCCGCGCTGCAGATGCTGCCGCGCGATGTTATCGAGGTCGCCAGGCTCGACGGCGCCAATCCGTGGCAGATCTTCTGGAAGGTGACCTTGCCGCTCATCCGCCCGGCGGTCATGGTTGCGGTGATCTTCCGCGCGCTCGACGCGCTGCGCATCTTCGACCTGATCTACGTGCTGACGCCGAACAACGTGCACACCAAATCGATGTCGGTATTCGTGCGCGAGAACCTGTTCGAGTTCGACAAGTTCGCCTATGGCTCGGCCGCCTCGACGCTGCTTTTCCTGATCGTCGCCATGCTCACCATTTCCTACATCCGCCTCGGCCGGATAGATCTGGAAGGAGGCCGCTGAGATGGCGATGTTGAAGCGCCTGGGCTTCTTCCTGCTGGTGGGGGCAATCGTCTTCGTCGCGGTGTTTCCGCTCTATTACGCCATCGTCACCAGCCTGAAATCCGGCACCGAGTTGTTCGAGGCGAGCCTCTGGCCGCAGGCGTTAAGCCTCGCCAACTACAGGAACGTGCTGGTCGAAGGTCCCTTCCTGCGCAATCTCCTGAATTCGCTGGTCGTCTCGGGCGCGGTCGTGCTCATCTCGCTGCTGCTCGGCGTCACCTCCGCCTATGCCCTTGCACGCGTCCAGTTTCGCGGCCGTTCGGCGCTGATGCTTGCCATATTGTCGGTGTCGATGTTTCCGCAGGTCGCGGTGCTGGCCGGTCTGTTCGAGATCATCGGCGCCTTTGGCCTCTACAATTCGCTCGTCGCACTGATCTTCTCCTACATGATCTTCACGCTGCCGTTCACCGTCTGGGTGCTCACCGCCTTCGTGCGCGACCTGCCGGTCGAGATCGAGGAAGCGGCGATCCTCGACGGCGCGACGCCGTGGATCATCGTCACTCGCGTCTTTCTGCCGCTGATGTGGCCCGCATTGGCGACGACAGGGCTGCTCGCCTTCATCGGCGCATGGAACGAGTTCCTGTTTGCGCTGACCTTCACCTCCAACAACGCGCAGCGCACGGTGCCGGTGGCGATCGCGCTGCTTTCCGGCAACTCGCAGTTCGAGATCCCCTGGGGCAACATCATGGCCGCTTCGGTGATCGTCACGGTGCCGCTGGTGGTGCTGGTGCTGATCTTCCAACGCAAGATCGTTTCCGGCCTAACCGCCGGCGGCGTGAAGGGATAGGCCGTGCTGATGTTCAGGTGATGCCGGGCTGCGAATGGCGGTGTCCTGCGCTTCGGTGTTCACGTACTTCAAGCACGCTCCGCTCCTCGGAACCACCATCCTCGGCTCGGCCTGACCCTGAATCTAAACACAGCCTTCTTCACGGCCCTCAACGCAACCGGCAGCGCCATTTCGCGTTGGAAGTGCAAGGGGCTGATCGGAGATTCCAGATGAAAACGCTTCTGACCGCGGCCGCCATGGCGCTCCTTGCCGGCGCGCAGGCCACTCTTGCTCAGTCGAGCGACAGCAACGATGTCGCGCCAATGGCGGCAGACAATAAGGTCGACACGCAGACTTTCGTCACCACCGTACCCAATGCCAATGAGTTCGAAATCCAGGCGAGCAGGCTGGCCGAGGAGAAGTCGCAGTCGGACGAACTCAAGGCTTTTGCCAACGAGATGGTCAGGGACCACACCAAGGCAGGGGAGGATTTCAAGGCGGCGATGAGCCAGGGCCAGACGACGGCTTCTATCAAGCCTGCCGGCCCCGCCCTGGGGCCTAAGGAACAGCAGATGCTAGGCGAGCTCAAACAGGCGAGCGGCACAGAGTTCGACCGGAAGTATATCAAGATGCTGATGGATGCGCACAGGGACGCGGTCGCGCTGTTCAGCACCTATGCCAATTCCGGCGACGACCCGGCGCTGAAGGAATTCGCCAAGAAGACTCTGCCGGTGCTGAAAATGCACGAGAAGCATGTGAAGGAACTGGCGGTGGCGTATCACGAGTGAGGGTGGTTTCTGCCCCCGCAGCGGATCCTCAGCTCGCCTTGATCTGCTCGACCGCCGTTGCCAGCAACTCGTCCATGGCCTGGCGAATCTGGGCATCCGACTGGACGACGCCTGCTGCGTCGAAGTCGGCACGGACCTTGCGGAACACGTCATTGTCGCCCGCTTCCTCGAAATCCGCGCGCACTACCTCTTTCGCATAGGCGTCGGCATCCACGCCGGATTTGCCGAGCTTTTCGGCGGCCCACAGGCCGAGCAGCTTGTTCCGGCGCGCCACGGCCTTGAACTTCGTCTCCTCGTCCATTGCGAATTTCTTTTCGAAGCCTTCCTGACGGTCCCTCATGCTGCTCATGGTTTGCCTCGCTCAGACGTGAGTTCGACCGCCTTCGATGCATGAGAAGAGCGGCCAGGAGAAGCGAAAATGGGGAGCATGAAGGCCTGTAGCAAGGCCTGATCGTGCTGTGGACGCCGCGGACCCGAAATTCGTGCCGTGCCGGGCCGAAGCTCCGATGTGATTTGACCTGGCCGTGCCGTAGCCTACTTTCGACCGCTGGCAGGAGGAGTGGAGGAGACGGGCGATGCAGTTACCGTTGAACCCCATGCAGGGCGTCGTGCTGGCGGCGGCGTTGATGTTTGGCACTGCCGCCTATGCCCATCACGGCTGGTCGTGGACGCAGGACGAGTTCTTCGAGCTCAAGGGCAAGATCGCGGCGATCTATATCGGCAATCCGCATGCGACGCTGGACGTCGATGCGCAGGGCGAGGTGTGGCGGGTGGAGATGGCGCCGCCGGCCCGCACCATCGCCGCCGGCTTCACCGAGGAGGTCGCCAAGCTCGGCGACGCGGTGACCGCGATCGGCCATCGCTCGCGCGAGGAGGCGGAAAAGCGCATGAAGGCGGTGCGCATCATCGTCGGCGGCAAGCGCTACGACGTCTATCCCGACCGCCTGCCGCCGGCCTAGATGGCGGAGTTTCTGGCCGGCATCGAGCAGCTTGCCTTGGCGCGGGGGCTGAAAGCCTCCTTCGTCGCCTATCCGATCGTCAACGCGCTGCACATCATGGCGGTCGGCGCGCTGCTCACCAGCGTCGGCCTCATGGATTTCAGCGTCCTTGGCGCCTTCCGCTCGCTGCCCCACGCGCCGTTCGTCGCGCTGCTGCGCCGCGTAGCCCTTGGGGCGTTTGGCGGCGCGATCATCACCGGGGCGCTGCTGTTTTCGGTAAAGGCGAGCACCTATGCGGCGATGCCGATCTTCGTTGTCAAGATAACACTGATCCTGCTGGCGGGGGCCAATTTCCTCGCCTTCACGCGCTTGACCCGCACGAGCGGGGTGGCCGAGTCGGCCGGGGGCATCGCGGCCGTCCTGGCCGTGATTTCGCTCGGCCTGTGGACCTGCGTGCTTTTCGCCGGGCGGTTCATAGGGTTTTTGTGAAGCAGTTCCACGAAGAGCCGGCTGCTGCTCAGATGTCCGGCGCGTTGCCGACTTTCTTCTTCATCTCCAGCGCCCAGGCGCGGCCTTCGTCGCCGCCCCACAGCAGCCAGGCGATGTAGCCGGCAGAGGGATTTTCCTCGTTGCCGTAGTTCTTGCCGCGCTTGTCGACCTCGTGGCGGGCGAAATAGCTGACAATGCGGCGGATGGTCGAGGGTGAAAGGTTCTTACGGTTCTTCAGCTCCGTCGCCCTCGCGATGCCGATCTCGGTGCCGCCGCGGCCGAACTCCTTGCGCAGGCGCAGCCCCTTGGCGGCGTTGTCGGCGACGATCTCAGGGCAGCGCAGGTCGATTTCGTCTTCGGACATGTCATCCATCGCAGATTTTTAGCCTACGGGCAGAATGCGGGGAACCGAGGGTTCCGGAGTTGCTAATCGGTGCCGGTACCAAAATGCGCTGAGATGAACGGGCACGAAGTCGCGCTCGACGGCGCGCCCCCCTCTGTCCTGCCGGACATCTCCCCCACTTGGGGGGAGATTGGCAGCTTCGCCGCCTCGCCGATCCTGCACCGTTGGCGATTGGCGAAAAGCCGCGATGACGGGTGATCTCCCCACTTGTGGGGGAGATGTCCGGCAGGACAGAGGGGGGCGCCGTAGAGCGCAATGGTGGCGGCATCGCTCCAATATCTTGGAGAATTCCCGCAAGCTGGCTCTGTGGATGCGCTCGCCGCGAACTAAACTGCGCCTCTGTGAAAGCAATTACCTAAACATTATCCCTTTAAATTGGTGATGTTCCTTACCCTGCCAAAGTTGCCCTCACCCAAAATACTCCTGCAGCGGCCGAACCTCGAGGTTTCCCGCGCGCAGCGCCGCGATCGCCTCGGCCACGGCCGCAGCGCCCGACAGCGTCGTGTAGTAAGGCACCTTCTGCATCAGTGTCGCCCGCCGCAGCGACTTCGAGTCCGACACGGCCTTCTGGCCATCGGTGGTGTTGAAGACGATCTGGACCTGGCGATTGCGGATGGCGTCTTCGATGTGGGGGCGGCCTTCGAGCACCTTGTTGATCTTTTCCGCCGTCACGCCGTTTTCGGCGAGGAAGCGGGCGGTGCCGGAGGTGGCTAAAACCTTGAAGCCCTGCTCGGCGAGGCGTCTTACGGCCGGCAGGATGCCCTTCTTGTCTTCGTCGCGCACCGAGACGAAGAGCGTGCCCGCGCGGGGGAGATCAACACCCGCCCCTAGCTGGCTCTTGGCGAAGGCCAGCGCAAAGTCGCGGTCGAGGCCCATGACCTCGCCGGTCGAGCGCATTTCCGGCCCGAGCAATATGTCGACGCCGGGGAAGCGGGCGAAGGGGAAGACGGCTTCCTTGACCGCGATATGGCCGGGATTTCGCGCGTCAGGCATGGCGCCGTAATGCGCGAAGGCGTTTTCCAGCGTCTCGCCGGCCATGATGCGGGCGGCGATTTTCGCAATGGGACGGCCGATGGTCTTGGCGACGAAGGGCACGGTGCGCGAGGCGCGGGGGTTGACCTCAAGCACATAGACCGTGCCGTCCTTGATGGCATATTGCACGTTCATCAGGCCGCCGACATTGAGCGCCCGGGCAAGTGCGGCGGTCTGGCGTTCCAGCTCGTCGACGAGGTCCGGCTGCAGCGAATATACCGGCAACGAGCAGGCGCTATCGCCCGAATGGATGCCTGCCTCCTCGATGTGCTCCAGGATGCCGGAGACGAAGGTTTCCTTGCCGTCGCAGAGGCAGTCGACATCGACCTCGGTGGCGCCGGTCAGATAAGTGTCGAACAAAAGCGGGTTCTTGCCGAGCAGCGTGTTGATCTGGCCGGTCTTGTCGGCCGGGTATTTCTGCTTGATGTCCTCCGGCACCAGGCCGGGCACGGTGTCGAGCAGATAGGTCTGCAGCATGCCTTCGTTGTAGATGATCTGCATGGCGCGGCCGCCGAGCACATAGGACGGGCGCACCACCAGCGGAAAGCCGAGCTCGGCAGCGACGAGGCGCGCCTGCTCGACCGAATAGGCAATGCCGTTCTTCGGCTGGGTGAGCCCGAGCTTGTGCAGCAGCTTCTGGAAGCGGTCGCGGTCTTCGGCAAGATCGATCATGTCGGGCGAAGTGCCGAGGATCGGGATGCCGGCCTTCTCCAGCGCGTCGGCCAATTTCAGCGGTGTCTGGCCGCCGAATTGGACGATGACGCCGACCAGTTCCCCGGAGGCCTGCTCGGCGCGCAGGATCTCCAGCACGTCCTCCGGCGTCAGCGGATCGAAATAGAGCCGGTCGGACGTGTCGTAGTCGGTCGACACGGTCTCCGGGTTGCAGTTGACCATGATCGCCTCGAAGCCGGCGTCGCGGAGCGCAAAGGCGGCATGGCAGCAGCAATAGTCGAACTCGATGCCCTGGCCGATGCGGTTCGGGCCGCCGCCGAGGATGACGACCTTCTTGCGCGACGACACACGCGCCTCGTTGGCGAGCTCGCCGGCGAAGGGCGTCTCATAGGTCGAGTACATATAGGCGGTCGGCGAGGCGAACTCGGCGGCGCAGGTGTCGATGCGTTTATAGACCGGATGAACGCCGAGCTTTTGCCTGGTCTTCTGAATGACTTCGGCGTCGGTTCTGGTCAGCGACGCGAGGCGTGCGTCGGAAAAGCCCATCGCCTTCAGCATGCGCAGGTTCGGCGCGTCCTGCGGCAGGCCGTGCTCGCGGATGCGCTCTTCCATGGCGATGATGCCGGCGATCTGCTCGAGGAACCACGGGTCGATCTTGCACATGGCGTGCACGTCTTCGAGCGAGGTGCCCATGCGGATCGCCTGCGCCACCATGCGCAGCCGGTCGGGGGTCGGCGTGCCGAGCGCGGCGCGGATGGCATTGCGGTCGTCGACGTGGTCTGCCGAGCCAAGGCCGGGGATCTCGATCTCGTCGAGGCCGGTGAGGCCGGTTTCCAGTCCGCGCAGGGCCTTCTGCAGCGATTCCTGGAAGCTGCGACCGATGGCCATCACCTCACCCACCGACTTCATGGCGGTGGTCAGCACCGGCTCGGCGCCCGGGAATTTCTCGAAGGCAAAGCGCGGGATCTTGGTCACCACATAGTCGATCGACGGCTCGAACGAGGCCGGCGTCGCGCCGCCGGTGATGTCGTTCTCCAGCTCGTCCAGCGTATAGCCGACGGCAAGCTTTGCCGCGACCTTGGCAATCGGGAAGCCGGTCGCCTTCGAGGCGAGCGCGGACGAGCGCGAGACGCGCGGGTTCATCTCGATCACCACCAGGCGGCCATCGGCCGGGTTGACGGCGAACTGCACATTGGAGCCGCCCGTCTCGACGCCGATCTCGCGCAGCACCGCGATCGAGGCGTTGCGCATCATCTGATACTCTTTGTCGGTCAAGGTCAGCGCCGGCGCGACGGTGATGCTGTCGCCGGTGTGCACGCCCATCGGGTCGAGGTTCTCGATCGAGCAGATGATGATGCAGTTGTCCGCCTTGTCGCGGACCACTTCCATCTCGTACTCCTTCCAGCCGAGCACGCTTTCCTCGATCAGCACCTCGGTGGTCGGCGAGGCGTCGAGGCCGGACTGGACGATGTCGTAGAATTCGGCGCGGTTGTAGGCGATGCCGCCGCCGGTGCCGCCCATGGTGAAGGAGGGGCGGATGATCGCCGGCAGGCCGACATGGTCGAGCGCTTGCGCCGCGATCGCCATGGCGTGGCTGATATAGCGCTGCTTGCGGTCGCCTTCGCCGAGGTTCCAGCGCGTCTCCAGCGCGTCGAGCGCGGCATCGAGGTTTTCGGGGTTCTCGGCTTTGAGCGCGGCGCGCTCGGCCTCGTGGATCTTGCGGTCGGCGTCCTTGACCTCGGTGGCATTGGCCAGCATCGAGCGCGGCGTCTCCAGGCCGATCTTGCTCATCGCCTGGCGGAACAGCGCGCGGTCCTCGGCCTTGTCGATGGCATGCGCATCCGCGCCGATCATCTCGACATTGTAGCGGTCGAGCACACCCATGCGGCGCAGCGACAGCGCGGTGTTGAGCGCGGTCTGGCCGCCCATGGTGGGCAGCAGCGCGTCGGGGCGCTCCTTGGCGATGATCTTCGCCACCACTTCGGGCGTGATCGGTTCGATATAGGTGGCGTCTGCCAGCTCCGGATCGGTCATGATCGTGGCCGGGTTGGAGTTGACCAGGATGACGCGGAAACCCTCTTCCTTCAGCGCCTTGCAGGCCTGGGTCCCGGAATAGTCGAACTCGCATGCCTGGCCGATGACGATGGGGCCGGCCCCGATGATCAGGATCGACTTGATGTCGGTGCGTCTTGGCATGGTCTATGGATTCCGTTCGGCGAGCGGCTTGCACGAAAAACCGGGCGGGGAGGACCCGGCCGGTTGTGCTTGCGATTCTGGTATCAGGCTAGGAGGGCCTTATAGGGAAGAGTTTTGGCGGATGTAACCCCGAAAATGAGGGTTTGCGGGTTGGCGTGACGGAACAAACCAGGCGTCTCATTCCTTCGCGCCCCCCTCTGCCCTGCCGGGCATCTCCCCCCTCGAGGGGCAGGGCTATCGCATATGAGTAAAGAGTTCATAGAAGAAGTCTTTGCTCCAATTGGCCCTGCGCATCTTGCTGGCGATTGGTTTGTCGAGCGGATGGGCAGCCAAGATGTTTTGGGCGAGCCTGCGGAT